>CAJWUJ010000011.1 GCA_913047625.1 uncultured Dehalococcoidia bacterium
GCGACGGTCTTGAAAACCGTTATAGGGGCAACTCTATCGTGGGTTCGAATCCCACTCCCTCCGCCAAATTTAAACCTTACGGAGCAACACCATGCCTTCATTTGACATTGTTTCAAAAACTGATCTCATGGAAGTGGATAATGCGATCAATAACGTTCTACGAGAAGTTAAAACACGATTCGATTTTAAGGGATCGAAGTGTTCCTTAGAAAGGACGAAGGACACAATTACATTAATCGCAGATGATGACTTAAAGTTACGCCAATTAGTTGAATTACTAAAGGTTAATATAAACCGAAGAAATCTGGATCATAGATGTCTCGATTTAAAACCTGCGGAGCGAGCTACAGGTGAATCCATGCGACAAATAGCTGTCATAAAACAAGGGATTAGTAATGAGATCGCCAAGGATATTTCAAAGGAAATCCGCAATAGTAAAATTAAAGTCCAAGTATCGATTCAAGGAGATGAACTCAGAATTTCAGGGAAAAAACGGGACGATTTACAACAAGCCATTGCTTTAGCCAAGAAACTAGAGCTAGACCAGCCTTTACAATTCGTAAACATGCGTGACTAGCCCATTATTTACCCGTCTTTGTTGAGGTATCAACCTACAGGTCCAAACTCCTAAATTTTTCCGGGTCAAAGTTTGTTATATCTTTGGTACCGTTATCAAGCTTCTTACTCATATATTTACGACTTCTAAGTGCCAGGTATTCAAAATGCGCACGTGCGTGAGGAACATCTGCCCGGAGTTGTTCATAAATATAATTTTTCAGTTTAGACCAAAGAACCATCGACTCCCAGCCTACCATCGGAATCAATTCTTGCTCTGAAACCAATCCCTGATACAAAAAATATCCTAACCGTTGGTAACTGTATATGAGATTATTAACTTTCCGGATTTCATTTTCCGTCAAGCTATCAGCCTTGATTTCATCTGAGGGGTCGTGAATGAGTTGCTGCTCAGTCTCAACAATTTCTTGGGGTCTTAAGTGGTCATAAATTGACACTAAAACCTGCAATCTCCTAGCCTTAGCTGAAATGCGTAATTGATAGAGAGCAAAAAGAGATCCCAAAGCAACCATGATACACGTAACAAGGGTTGCCCATCCTCCCACTATTCTAGCCAAATCTAAATCAGACATGCCATTGATTCCATAATAAGACTTACCATCCTCTACTTAGTAAAATTATACATCAATTTTGCCATCGGATTTGACGCAACAGGTATTAGTTGTTATTAATAAAGACAAGCTTTGAACGGAGAGTGATATATGGATAATGAAGATCTAAAGAAAAGATTGACTCCTGAACAATATGATGTCACCCAAAATAAAGCAACAGAAAGGCCTTTCACAGGTAAATACTTAGACTGTAAAGAACCAGGAGACTATCTCTGTATTTGTTGTGATAAACCGCTGTTTTCATCCGAAACCAAATATGACTCAGGATGTGGATGGCCTAGCTTTTGGAATCCAATCGATGGATCGGAAATCCGTGAAGAAACGGATACTTCTTTTGGAACGATTAGAACAGAGGTCTTATGTTCCTCATGCAATGCGCATCTGGGACACGTTTTCCCTGACGGACCACAACCTACTGGCACCCGCTACTGCATCAATTCTGCTTCACTTAATTTCAAGAAGTCTTGATGTAATTCACGGCAAGTGCAATTAGTATGTCCACCCTCCCCCATAGCTTGGCCCTCTAGGCATTTTCCGGCTGCACTGATTCTGCATTGACAACAGAACCCCACGCTTTAACACCTCTCTCGAAAGCAACTCCACCTAATGGGAGAAAAACTACTTTCAGTGCCGCAAGAATCTCATCTTTAGTAGCTCCTTCTTTGAGTGCAACATTGACATGTTTGGCAATATGATCAACTTCCGCTCCTAGTGCTGTCAAAGTAACAATCTGGAGTAACTCCTTAGTTTTTCGATCGAGGTGTGCTTCTTCTGTGTACGTCTGTTTTGCGAAAGCATCATAAGACTTTAACCAGTCGTAGTCTTCACGAGCCATTACCGTATGGTAACCCACAACATACCCTCTATTCTTATATACATCATTAATAAACTCCTGTTGGCTTTTCATAAAGTCCTCCTTTATTGATTCAGGTAGTCAGTATGCTAATTATCAGAATTAACACCTCTGTTTTGTCGAACCTGATGATCGTACTTTTCTTGACTTAGTGTATATTCTATTATGTTGTATATTCCAAATTCAGAAAAGCTGCTTCTGCTTTCTAGCTTCCAGTAGGAATATCTACGGAGATTGTTAATGAGAACTAATTGGATAAATGACCATCCAAAAGCTTGCACATGCCAGCTATGCGTAGAAAAACGTCTTCTTAAGATGAGCACGCCAAAAAAAATTGGCAAGAATACAAAATGCCCTTGCGGAAGCGGTTTCAAGTACAAGAAATGTCATGGGCTTTAGTTTTATTATTCAGCCTAACGCGGAACTCAGCGGTTGCGAGTACTTCGGTAACGCTCCTGAGCACCCAAAATCTGTTTACGAAGTCTAATACTTTTCGGGGTCACCTCTATGAGCTCGTCTGAGGCTATAAAAGATACCGCCTCTTCGAGTTCTAATTTTAATGGAGGTTCGAGGCGTTCAACAATTTCAGACGTCGAAGAACGCATATTGGTCATCTTTCTTTCTTTACAAATATTGACATTCAAATCGTCATTACGAGAATGTATCCCCACGATCATACCTGCATAAATAGGTGTTTGCGGAGGTAACAAGGTTTGTCCATGTTGTTGCGCATTCCGAATACCGTAACTAATAGCCACCCCATTTTCAGACGCGACCATAGACCCAGTACGAAAAGATTTCATTGATCCACCCATGGGTTGAAACTCTAAAAATTCATTAGTCATCACCCCTTCGCCCCGAACTAGTCTCAAAAAAGTCCCTCGAAATCCTATGAGACCACGAGTAGGAATCTTGAAACAAATCCTTACTCCAGTGTCATTATCATTTTTAATTTCGGTAAGAACTCCAAGCCTTTGCGCTAATTCTTCAGTAAGTGTTCCTACAAATTCTTGTCTCGTATCAATAGTCACAAGCTCATAGGGCTCACATTTCTTTCCTTCTATCGAACGAATTATGGCTTCTGGACGAGAAACTTGAAATTCCAAACCATCTCTTCTCAGGTTCTCTATCAAAACTGATAGATGAAGTTCACCACGACCTGCTACTAAAAATTCGTCGGAACTCTCTGTTCTAGAAATCTGTAAGCTTACGTTTGTACGAATCTCCCTTTGAAGTCTCTCCCATAGAACCCGGGAGGTTGCATATTGCCCATCTCGTCCAGCAAAAGGGGATGTGTTCACACCAAAACGCATAGTCACAACAGGATCTGCAATTCTAATTCTTTCAATCGGCTCAGGATTATCTAATGCGGCAATAGTATCCCCAATAGTGACCTCAGCCATTCCTGCAACCGCAATAATATCGCCTGTCCTAGCTTGATTCACCGGAGTTCTATTGAGATCCTTAAAAGTAAAAAGGTATTCTATCTTACTGTCTAAATCCTGACATTCCTGACCAATAACAGCAACTGACATTCCTTTCTCTATCGATCCTCTGAAAATCCTTCCAACAGCAATTTGTCCAAGATGATTATCATAATCCAATGAAGCTACTAGTAACTGTAAATCCCCTTCAGCATCACCAGAAGGTCCAGGAATGTATTCCAAAATCGCATCAAATAAAGGACTCATGTCATTCCGGGGATCAGCAAGGTTCCTGACAGCATAGCCATCCCTGGCAGAAGCATAAAGTACAGGACAGTCTAGTTGATCAGCTGTCACAGCAGTCTCTAAAAGCAAATCTTGAATTTCATTGACAATGTCAGCAACGCGTTCCGTTTCACGATCAATTTTGTTGATTACAAAAATTGGCTGCAGCCCTTTTTGCATTGCTATATTTAAAACATAACGCGTCTGAGACATAGGACCGTCAACTGCATCAACCAACAGAAGACAACCATCAGCCATATTAACAACACGTTCAACCTCTCCACTAAAATCAACATGGCCTGGCGTGTCGATAATATTTAGTTTGACACCGTTATACTGGATAGCTGTATTCTTTGCCAAGATAGTGATACCACGTTCTTTTTCCTGAGGATCTGAATCCATAATCAAGTCACCAATGCGTTGATCATCACGTAACAGTTGATTATGCCTCAACATGGCATCAACTAAAGTTGTTTTTCCATGGTCCACATGCGCAACTATTGCAACATTTCTTAAATCTTTATGTATTTTTATTGCCATACTGTCTAGCTAATTCTAAGACCTCATCTCCGTGTAGACAAGCTACAAATCTATTCTGTATAGCATAAATCTGCTTCCAAGGACCTATAGCCTCCGTATAATCAATGCATCTGTGATTGTACGATAGCTCAAAACAAGTAATTTGATCCGCCTATAGCAGATTACAAATTGTGATACAATTCGGCTTAATTCAGGCTACTAGGAGGGAAACTATGGCACAGATCCAACGGAAAAACCCAACATCAATGATTACTATGGCAGGTTTACATCAGACTGTGAAAGTCGGTCCGTGGCTATTTATAGCAGGTCAAGTTCCTTTGGACTCTGATGGAAACTTCTATGGAGAAGGCGACCCTGAAAAACAAATTAATCAAATATACACAAATCTTAAAAATGCCTGTGCTGAATACGGCGGCACACTTGCTAATATGGTGAAAACAACCACGTATGTTACCAATACAGATTGCTTCGCAGCAGTCAGTAAAGCTCGCCAAGAGGCATACGGGGACGATGCACCTGTAAATGCTACAGTAGTGGTAGCCGCTCTATTCAAACCAGAATGGTCTATCGAAATAGAAGCATTAGCCTATATTCCAGAAAGCAGTTAATTATCATCTATCTGAAAAAACATTCCTATTTGCATACATGGCAAACTTGTTTAAGTAGGTAGTTACAGTGCCACTTTCAATTGGATTTCTTACTTATGGAGACTTGCCTCCTAGTCGCTTGATTGCGCTAGCTCGCTTGTTAGAGGAGCTCGGCTATGATTGGTTGTGGCATGCGGATGAAAAATTTCATCGTGACCCATGGGTTACCCTTCCTCTCATTGCAAAAAATACCAGTAAATTAGGTCTAGGCATTGCTGTTACCGAACCTTACTCAAGACATCCTGCTCTAATAGCAATGGCTGTTGCTACCCTAGCAGAAGTAGCTCCAAATAGACTCATTTTGGGACTTGGAGCTGGTGGCCCAGGTTTTCCAGCGATGGGGATTGAGAGAAAACATCCAGCAGAAACATTGAGGCACGCAATTGGAATTATCCGATCAATGTTAGCTGGTGAATCATCAACTTTGAGCAATGAAATCCTGACGACACGAAACGCACAACTTAGTTTTGAATCACATGCTCACATTCCCATTATTCTAGGCACACGTAGCAAATATATTTTACAGCTGGCTGGAGAATTAGCTGATGGAGTAATGACCGCAGCTTTTGCGTCCACGGAAGGGCTCAACCACGCTTTAGATAACGTCAATATAGGGGAAAAGAAACGAACAAAGCCAACTGAGTTCTTTCACAAGGTATGCCGAGTAGATCTATGCATCGATGATAACATCGCAAACGCATACGAGGCTGTCAAACCAGGAGTAGCCTTACCCTTGTGGGCTAATTTTCCAAATTTTAAATTCTTGAAACCTCTTGGATTACTGCCAGTTCCTGACAATTTATATCAAATGTTAGCAAAGAGAGACTATAACTTAATGTTGCAAAAAGCGCATTTAGTCCCCGACAACTATATCCGACATATGGTTGTTGCAGGAAATCAGGAACAGGTAGTAAAGCAAATGATCCAGATAGCACAAACTGGCGTCAACCAAATTACCATACGGGCAATTCCTTCATCCAGAAGCACCGTGGAATCAATTCTGACCCAGTTCGCAAATGAAATCATTCCCGAAGTTCTGAAACAATGTTAGCTATACATCGACAAGAGGTCCATAATGACAACAGCTTTAACAGTTAGCGGTAAATGGCTGTCCCAGCTAGCAGGATATAACCCATGTTATCGTTGCATTTGGATAGGCTACAACGTACGGCCTCTTCCTTACCAAATGTTTCCTGGGATTTTTAGTACTATAGATTCGTACAACAAGAAGATTGTACACGCTTATATAGATGAGCACGGTAAACTTCCAGATTGGCTGGCAAGTCTTGGTAGCATCGATCATTACATAAAACCTCCCCACTACTCAAAATTTTCAATATTTCACGAACAATCAGGCATAACTCTTCGAGGCGAGGCCGACGGTATATTCCGAATGACTGATGCTTCCTTAACGATTATTGACTACAAGACTTCACGTTATAGTACAAACCAGGAGTACTTGCTAGCTGGATATGAAATTCAACTCAATGCATATGCTTTCATTGCTAATGAATTAGGCATGGGACCAGTAAAACACATTGCCTTGGTCTACATGGAACCTTTAACAGAACAAAGTACTATCGATGAAGTTGATTCTGTAATCTCTCAAGCTGGTTTCTTAATGCAGTTCCAGCCCAAAATTGTACCTGTCACATTACATCCAGATAAGCTGATTCCCAATCTTTTATCGAAAGCACAACAGGTATTGCAATCGCCCATTGCCCCGAATAGAAGTTCTACATGTAAAAACTGTGTAGCTATTGATACACTAACCGAAGCTGCTATACAGAATCCAAGTTGATTAACAAAAGATCATTCTTATTAAAAATATATTAAAATTAATCAAGTATTGATTACTATATTTTGAGGACAGGTGTTGCTATGAACAATTCATCGCATGTATTTTCAGGAAATCCTTTGGACAGAGGACATCGAGAAAGACGAGATGAAAAATGGCTATTGGAAATTGCGGGATCCCCTTCCTCAAAATTTCTCCTTTTTTATGGCTCGCAAGTTGCTTTGTCGCAAGACCAAAAAAAATCGCTTCTTTGGACTAATCCTGAGGTTATGGATGACTTCAATATCCAAACTACGCCAATATTTCTTGGATTGATGAACAAACAAGCACATTTCGTTATCGATGCAGAAAAATCCAATATTCCGACAAAACTTTTGTGCTCAAAGTTTAACTCCACATTTGAAGAAATCAGGCCAGCAGCTGAAAAAGTCAGCAAAGAAGAAGCAAGTATTATTGCACAAGCTCACAGCCAACTTATTTGGCATCAAAACACAATTTACTGTTCTTCCTGTGGATCTTCTACTTCCATGAGGCAAGGCGGGCAGATGCGGCTTTGTGACAACTGCAACATGGAACATTTTCCTCGAACAAATCCAGTTATGATAGTGCTAGTTTCGAACGGTGACTACTGCCTTTTAGGACAATCTCACGGCAGATTAGCCAATATGAACATGTATTCAGCTCTTGCAGGATTTATAGACCAGGGAGAATCAATTGAAGAAGCGGTTGCACGGGAGGTACTTGAGGAAGCAGGTATCCGAGTATCTGAGATCAAATATCATTCATCCCAACCTTGGCCACTCCCCCATTCTCTGATGATAGGATGCCACGCTCTCGCAGACACCACAGATATTCATAAAGACGAGGAGGAAATGATTGATGTTCAATGGTTCCACAGAAATGAAATCCTGTTAGCACTCAATAATTCCAGTAAATTACTATCAATTCCCGGGCCAACTGCTATAGCTCATCACTTGATTAAGAGTTGGGCATTGAGACAGTAGCACCCCTTGCTACCGACTCACAAGAATATGCAGTTAAACATTGAAAAGAACGTTGACCACATCTCCGTCCTTTACAATATAGTCCTTTCCTTCAGATCTTATTAATCCTTTTTTCCGCGCGTCAGCCAAAACCCCAGAACATGATATGAGTTCTTCGTAATGTATTACCTCAGCTCGAATGAAACCACGCTCTAAATCGGTATGAATCTTACCAGCTGCCCGTTGAACAGATATACCAGAAGGAATCTCCCACGCCTTAACCTCATCTTCCCCCACTGTAAAAAAAGAGATTTTTCCGCCTACCTGATAAGATAAATCTATAGACTGATCCATCCCACTTTGCTGCATACCAAGGTCTTCCCGAAACTCCTTTTCACTTGCTTTATCCATTTGTGCAAGCTCCATTTCAAGTTTTCCGCACATAGTGGTCATACCCATATCCGATTTGTCTTTAAATAACCCTAATTGGTCTAACATAGCTTGCTGTTCCTGAATCTGGTTTTCGTCAATATTGACAACAGCAATAACCGGTTTGGCTGTGAGGAGTTGATAACCAACAAGAATTTTCCATTCTTCAGTTGTGATAGTTTGATCCCGGATAGCAATATTACTTCCAAGTTGGTCTTTAAGTCGGATGAAAAAATCTTTTTCTTTATCGAGAGTGGCACGCTCAATCTTTGAAGCGCCTTTGTACTTTTCAAGTAATTTGTCGATTCTTCTACTTACAAGATCAATATCAGAGAAAATTAATTCGTACATCATACTTTCTGCATCTCTTTTAAAATCGACCAGATCATCAACATGTATCACAGAAGGATCACTAAAGCTCCTGCAGACCAGTAAAAGTACATCTACTGCCTGAAGATTATTCAAAAACTCACCGGAAATCCCTCTGGTATCACCAATCCCATCAGGTGGTGGAGGTAAATCTATAAATGTTATCTCTGCAGGAGTCGTACGTTTAGGGTTAAATAGATTCGATAAGGTTAATAAGCGTTTATCAGGAACTTTAGCCACTCCAATATTCGAACTTTTTGCGAATCCGTCTACAATAGCAGAACCAGCAGTGACAGCGTTAAATATGGTGGTTTTTCCACTTTTAGGAAGACCTATAATACCAACTTCCATTGCGTTAATAATTCCTTAAATTAGAAATATGGTATGGGGAGACATCACGTATTGAATGTTAGGGATTCATCCGGGAATAGGCGCAATCACAGTACAATAGCAAGCGATAACACCCCACGCATTATCGATTCAAATTAGCTGTCTATGAATTCGGTGTTTCTTCAGCCTTCAAAGATACACCGCGGGACGTAAGGTGATCCACCAGAGGAGACTCAGCAGGAATATAAGTCATAGGTAGCATCCTGTTTTCATCAAGGTATAGAGTAACTTTCCGATATCCTAATGGCCCACCAAGAAGACCTGGCGAAATTGTATACTCATTGACCCTGGAAATCTCTACTTCAAACTCAGAAGATTTCCCAAATCCTGACCGAGAAACAATGATCGCCTTATTAGTCAATATGAATTTGCTGCTTCTCCAACTAAAATACCTGGGCAACACAACTAGCATAGCCAGTCCTACTGGCAAAATCCCCATAGTCAAAAAGTCTGTAAACGCAGCTACAGACAAAATTACAACCCATGGAAATGCGGGTAACATCCACGCCATAGGAGACTGCTTAATAATCGTATCACCGTCAATAAAACGTTGTTCGCCTTCCTGAAAGTCTGCCACTGAGTACCTCCGAACAATTGTATTGGCTAGAACTCCTAGCTCAAGCGAATGATGTATGGGGTCGCTTGACTACGAGCCAAAGATAGTAGAACCTACTTGCGGCATTATAGTGCAGAATAACTAGTAGATCAACGAACTATATTAAACGAACTATATTACTTGTTGAGGCATAACCTAACACTAAATCCATAATGCCAACTATAAGGAGCTCATTATGACGCAAAATACAATAGCCAGTGACTCTGATCTTCAATATCTTCGAAATACAGGGACGGGAGTAGTCCTTGACGCCGAAACAAGACTGGGCATAAACGCTTCTACCAAGACATTATTACCAATTCAAAGGTTTGGAGACGCCCCCCATATTGCTGGACCAGTTACCACAGTGAGATTTCTACCCAAGCGGAGCAGCGAAAAACCTCTCACCAGCATGTATGAAATCATGCAGAATTCAGGTGCCGGGTCAGTTATAGTCGTTGAAGGCCACGGTTATTCAGGGCATTTATTCGGAGGCAACATGGCCCATATGGGTATCCAAACTGGTGTGGAAGCGGTGTTGCTTGACTCAGGATATAGAGATCATCAAGAAATCCTAAGTTATGGCCTCAATCTGTTCTCAAGCAAAAAGGAAACAGTCTATCCTGCGGTTGGGAGTCTTCTAATCTCAGAGCTAGATGTCCCCATCAATTTTGATGGGGTACAAGTTCGTCCGGGTGACATAGCCATAGGAGATGATGACGGAGTTATTTTTATACCTCAGGAATCATATACCGAGGTCATGGCAAATGTGCGTGATATGGCACAGCTGGAAGAAGAAATGGAGCGCCTAATTAGAGAAAAACAACCTGGCCACAAGATAAGAGAGCTACTTGCCACTAAGAAAAATCGAAAAGTTTGACGAATTAATAAAGAACCCGATTCAATCTAGTGCTTGCCCGCCAATTAGTTAAATCTATAAACTCTAAATGTATCCGTATAGGTAATTTTATCGCCTTGTTTTCTTTCGCGCCTTTTTCGCATGTAAACTTCAGCCCTTTCAGGATCTACCTGACTTTTATGCTGCTTTAAAGCCTCTACTGCCGTACTAATGCTATCGGTTACATCTATTGATTTAATCTCCGTGGTTACTGAACCACCCATATCATTTTGTTGATGCTGAGCCCTATGATCAATAATAAAAAGGTATTTAACTTTATGAGGAGTTAAACCCTCTTCGAGTAAATCGGGAAATGTGAGTCTGTCTCGTGCCGCTGGAAACACCGATGAGACTGTAGCTTCCGATGCCGCAATATGGTCTGGATGGTTAACATAACTAGAGTTAAACAAGGAACGTTCAGGGGAAGAAGTTATAACAACATCCGGCCTAAATCTTCTTATTTGCTTAGTAATATCTTTCCGTAGAGACAAAGTGGGCTCCAACATGGCATCTTCATAATCTAAGAAAACAACTTCCTTCAAACCAAGAACCTCACCCGCTGCAAGTTGCTCTTTCTTCCTGATTTTGGTTAGTTGCGGTGAAGTCATATTAGGATCGTCACTTCCTTTACTTCCATCCGTGCAAACAACATAGGATACTTCTATTCCCTGTTGGCTCCAAAGTGCGACGGTCGGTGAACAGCCCCAGTCAGCATCATCGGGATGAGCAAAAACTACCATTGCACGTTTAATATCAAATTCATTTTCCGTCATAAATATTCACGCTACTCCTATATGTACTTACCTTATTTAATTAGCAAATTAGGGTAATTTGGTTATTTTAAAAGTTGTCATTACATGATACCAGTTTTATATTGGATATACAGTAATTCACTAAGCAAATTGAATGATATAACAGATTTAGCCAGTTGATGATATCCCGCCACCAAATAGAGGGTAAGTCTCGTTAATCTCCTCGTGATAGCAATCGACTATAAAAAGCAGTTTAAAGGTGTTCTTATCCATAGGCATTCATATAGATCAAGCCTTGTAATACAATTTGAGATCTCCTAGAATATCCTAGTCCCGAATACGTATGCACTAAAAAGATTACAGTTTTATTAAATGAGGTGAACCTACATGGAAAACCCTGATGTGGTAATCATAGGAGCTGGAGGTGCAGGCTGCGCCACTGGATACTATTTAGCCAGCGCTGGAAAAAAAGTAATGATAGTAGAAAAAGAGGCAATTGCAAGTCATGCTTCTGGTTTTGCTTTCGGTGGGTTGCAACCATTAGCAGGAGCTGGTATCCCAGGCCCAACCTTACCTCTTGCCATAGCATCGCACCATTTGCACACATCTCTAGCCCCAATACTAGAAGAAGAAACAGGGATGGACACCCATTTTCGCATTCATCCAAGAATGAATTTAGCCTTTGATGAACAAACCAAAAACTCTTTACTAACCTCGCTTGAATGGCAAAAAGAATATACAGAATTCAGCCTGAGTTGGATCTCAGCAGAAGAAGTCCAATCATATGAACCACGCCTTTCAAAAGAAATTATAGGAGCCATGCTAGTTGAAGGAACCTCTAGTATTGAAAGCTACAGATATGTTCTATCGTTAGCTCAGGCAATAGAAAAGAAGGGCGGTGAAATCAAACAGGGAAATGTCGTTGGAATCCGTAAAACTGGCTCAAAAGCTCATACCGTATGTTTAGAAAACACTGAAATTTTGTGTGAAGATGTTGTTATAGCTGCGGGCCCGTGGTCATCCGAGTGCTCACAATGGATTAATTGGCCAATACCTGTTAAACCTTTAAAAGGACAAATTCTTCGTCTATCACTTCCTAGCGGTCCACTTAAATGCAGTTTTAACTCCGGACATGGATACGTAGGAACAAAGCCTGATGGACTTACTTGGTTAGGTACCACTGAAGAACCGGTTGGATTTGACGACAATCCAACATCTGAGGCCAGAGATTATTTGATTTCTTTCCTCTTGGAAATGTTACCTGACTTAGATGACGCACAAATAATCCATCACACAGCCTGTCTCCGTCCAATGAGTGAAGATGGACTTCCTATAATCGGAAAAGTGCCGGACCTGGATAATGTATATGTAGCCACCGGTGCTGGACGAAAAGGCATTCTTCTTAGTACAGGAATGGGAAAAGCAATTTCTGAATTAATTTTGAACAAAGAAAGTGCCTTAGCAACGCCAGAACTTTCTTTGAACCGTTTCGATAAGACGTCAGTCTAATGCCAAAACTGTTTTATGCTGACTAGTAATCATTGATAACAACTAAAACCCCACTTGAAATGAGGCATATATGAATATTCATGAGTACCAAGCAAAAGCAATTCTAAGTGAATACGGTATTAATATCCCGCAATCAAAAATGGTAACCAATGCGGAAGATGCCAAATCGGCAGCACAAGAACTTGGGGGCAAAGCTGTAGTAAAAGCCCAAGTTCACGCAGGGGGAAGAGGCAAAGCAGGAGGTGTAAAAATCGGGCATACACCTACCGAAGTAGCCACTATTGCTGAATCCTTAATAGGGACCAATCTCGTAACTCATCAGACTGGAACTGATGGAGCCCCAATTAATTGCGTACTTGTAGAAGAAGCTACCTCAATAAAACAGGAAATGTACTTCAGCATCGTCATTGATGGTGCAACTAAGTCTGCTATAGCTATAGCGAGTCTTTCAGGAGGAATGGATATAGAAGAGGTTGCAGCGACAGAACCAGAAAAAATCTTACGTGTAAGTATTGACCCTGGTGTCGGATTCTCACCTTTTCAAGGTCGTTCTTTGGGATATCAACTCGGTTTATCTGATGCGAATATCAAGGCCTTCTCGAAAATAGCTGCTAACTGCTACAAAGTGTTTATTGACAATGATTGCTCACTCATAGAAATCAACCCTTTGGCAATTACAGGGGACGATACTTTGACGGCTCTGGACGCCAAAATAGAAATTGAGGAAGACTCGTTATTCCGGCATCAAAGTCTAGAAAATCTTCGCGATACGTCTCAGGAAGACTCTCAAGAAAAAAAGTCCAGGGAGATCGGGCTTTCTTACGTTAAACTGGAAGGAAACGTAGGTTGTATGGTCAACGGTGCAGGCTTAGCCATGGCAACCATGGATATAGTAAAAACCGCAGGTGCACAACCAGCCAATTTTCTTGACGTAGGAGGAGGGGCAAGTCAAGAAAAAATAGCAGCGGCATTTACCCTCCTGCTCGAGGATTCTCAAGTAAAGAAGATCCTCGTAAATATCTTTGGGGGTATTCTAAGGTGTGATATAGCAGCAAAAGGAATTGTAGACGCGTGCAAAAATCACAAGTCAGACATCCCCATTGTTGTGCGATTATTAGGCACGAACGCTGATGAAGGAAAATCAATTCTCCAAGGTTCAGGACTCAACATACGTCTAGCAGAGACATTGATAGAAGCGGCAAATCTTATAACAACTTCAAACTAAGGAGTCTCAATGTCAATTTTAGTAGATACAAATTCTAGAATAGTAGTACAAGGAATTACAGGGAAAGAAGGGAGTTTCCATGCTCAGCGATGCATCGATTTTGGAACCAATGTAGTCGCTGGAGTGACACCAGGCAAAGGCTCCACTTTATTTATGGATAGTGTGCCTATATTTGATACCTTAGAACAAGCAGTTGAAAAAACCCAACCAAATGTATCTATTATTTTCGTGCCAGCTCCGTTTGCTCCAGATGCCATTCTCGAGGCTGCCGAAAATGAGATTCCTCTCATAATCTGTATTACCGAGGGTTTACCAGTTCAAGATACCATTCGGGTGGTCAGGTATATTGAAAGAAAACCTGTTCGACTTCTAGGACCGAATTGCCCAGGCATTATTTCACCTGGGGACAAATGTAAAGTGGGAATCATGCCTGCGAGTATCCACAAGGCTGGCAAAGTAGGAGTAGTATCAAGAAGCGGAACTTTGACGTACGAAACTGTACAGCAATTGTCAGAATTAGGAATTGGCCAGTCCACTTGTGTAGGTATAGGAGGAGATCCAGTGTCTGGTACAACTTTTGCAGATATTTTAGAGATGTTCCAGAACGATCCAGAAACAGATGCTGTAGTCTTAATAGGAGAAATTGGAGGTACTAAAGAACAGCTTGCTGCAGATTATATAAAGAACAACTTCAAAAAACCGATAGCATCATTGATCGTTGGACAAACCGCTCCTAAAGGGAAACGCATGGGTCATGCAGGAGCAGTTGTAACTGGTCCGGCAGCTCTAGCATCAGAAAAGATAGCAGCTCTTCGTGACGCGGGAGCATTCATCATAAACACTCCTTCAGAGATAGGAGCCACCGTGGAAAAAATGCTTAATACTTAAGCTGGCCAAATTCCACGTCGTGCCTAGTATAGGATTATGTTAATGTTTGAATGCAAATCCATTCGCCCCATGGGTAACATTTTTAAGGCCAGCATGTAATACCATATACGGTATAGCTAATTTCGGATTGACATTGTGATCCAAGCAATCTATTGTTTCCTGAATTACAGCGATGGCACTCTTGATGCCACTAACTTCATACTTATCGGCATTTCTATCTAGTTCATCTATTTGAGAGGAACAAATCACTAAACTAGGCATTCCAATTTTGACCATGAGTAAGTCCCGCCACCAATTTAACCATAGTTGAATTTCATCCCTTACAGCTTCATCATTTTCAGACCATTTAGATACCAGCTGATCCGCATACTTTAACTGACTTTTCAAACTAGACTCAATAACCGAAGAAATATTAGCAAATCTCGCCCGTATTTGGAGCAAATTCGTTCTATCATTTTCTCTATCGCCTTCCCACTCAATACCAGCTTGCGCTAGTTGCGCCATTTCGGTGGCATCTGATATATCAACTCCGGCTTCCTGTATAAGAAACTCTACCGTATCTGTTACGCTCATTTTATTAAGCCTAATTTTTTGACATCGGCTAGCAACCGTAGGCAATAAATCCTGTTCAGATGAAGCCACCAAAATGTAGAGAACATTAGGTTCAGGCTCTTCCAGTAATTTCAATAAAGCATTGGCAGTATGGAGAGTCATCTTTTTGGCTTCTCCAATCAAGAATACCCTGTATTTTGCCTCATACGGTCTAAGATTTGCCTTACTACGAATTTCCCTGGCAACATCCTTCAAGATCTTAGCATTGGCAGTACTCTCATTAAATGAATGAGAATCAATCATCTCAACATCGGGATGTGTTCCAAGCCATATTTTGCTACAGGGAACACAAGTACCACACGGGGCATTTGTACCAGTACAGTTAACAGCCTGAGCCATTTTTATAGCAAAGAAACCTTTGCCACTGTTCTGTGGCCCCAAAACCAAATAGGCATGGTGAACTTTGCCCACGTGTAAGCCGTTCACGAAAGAATTTATCTTTGTTTGCTGATCGACACTGCTCCACATCTATTCCCACTTCCTACCTGCTATCTAATGCCATTAAGTCCTCATATGTCTCTCTTCGACGCAAAATTCTTGCAGAACCATTGTCTACAATCACAATGGGTGGCCGAGGAGCTAAATTATAATTACTAGCCATAGAAGGGCAATACGCTCCTGAAGCAGGTATTGCTATCACATCTCCTTGCTCCAAACTTGGCATCTCGGCATCGCGAACCAAAATATCACCGGATTCGCAGAATTTTCCAGCGATCGTGACCGGCCCCACATTCTTTTCAAACATTTTGTTAGCAGCTACAACCTCATATTGCGCTTGATAGAGAGCTGGCCTAATATTATCACCCATTCCTCCATCAACTGAAACATACGATCTGACACCTGGTATTTCTTTAATTGCTCCCACAGTATATAAAGCTACACCTGCTGGTCCTACGATGGATCGACCAGGTTCAACGGTTAGTTCTGGTAATTCCATATTGAGGGCTCCGCAACGTTCCTTAACAGCTCCAACTATGACATCAGCAAAATCTTTGACGGGGGGAGGATTATCGTGATCGAGATAAGCAATAGCAAATCCTCCTCCTGGACTAAACTCCTTGAGTTCTAGGCCATATTCCCTCATCTCAGAGGCAAATTCCAACACCACCTCAATAGCTTTGGCATAGGGTTCTGTTTCAAAAATAGGGGACCCTAAATGAAAATGCAGACCCAAAAGTCTAAGATTTGAAGCCTTTAGGCATTGTTGTACCGCTAACTTAGCATGACCAGTCTCCAAAGAGAAACCAAACTTGCTATCTAACACTCCTGTGGTCGTATAAACATGTGTGTGAGGGTCAATACTTGGAGAGACACGAAGCAAAATATCTTGCACCAAACCTTTTTCCCCAGCTAGCTGATTCAATAGTTCTATCTCGTGAAAGCTATCAACCACTATTCTTCCGATAGAAACATCAAGAGCATCATTAAGTTCCTCATAGGACTTATTGTTACCGTGGAAATACACAGTTTCCATAGGAACCCCTGCTGCTTTTAAAACAGCAAGCTCACCACCCGAAACAACATCAAACCCCAAACCTTGGCTATCGATCAAGTCGGCCAATCCCAAATTTATGACAGCTTTAGATGCATACAGCACCTTAGTATTTTGGTACCGAGACTCAAATTCATAACGGTATTCTTGGCACTTTGCAACAATAGTTTCATGATCTAAAACGTAGAGTGGTGTACCGTACTCATTAGCTAGTTTCATAACATTACAACCACCTACTACTAACTGTCCCTTCTCATCTATCGCGCTAGTCATAGGAAAAACTTTTGAGTTCAAAGGCTTCATGATATCAACTCCTTATTTAGAAAATCACTGTAACCGAATTTTGAAGCACTAGGAGAAGACCATCTTAGAAAAGTCCTTATCTGGCTGTCAATAGGAATAGCGGCAAGCAACCGAAAAACATGATCAAGCGTACAACCAAGTTCTCAAACCCAGAAGGACAATTTTCTGTCTATGCAAATGAATAAGGTCGAAAAGAGTTTTCCCTACGAACATAACCCTGAATCTGTCTTGACCTTGTCAGTGAAGTGCTTTAACTTACAATTGTCTTAACTGTTTCAGGAGTTCACATGCCAATAATACATGATGGCTATTTTCGTCTACATAAACTTCCTATGGGTCCCTACGATAACAATGCATACATCATCTCCAACCCTACCCAACAAGAATGCTATATAGTGGACGTACCAGATAATCCTATGGCAATCCTAAAAGAGGTTGGAAATTATACCGTTAAAGGAATCCTGATTACTCACAATCATTTTGATCATCTTGTAGGTCTAGCCGATGTAAAAAAAGCCACTGAAGCCCCTATATGGACCCATGAAGCAGACAAACATAGTTTGTTTGATAAAGACAATGTTTTGGAACAAGGAATGACCCTTTTACTGGGATCGATTGAATTACAAGTTTTCCACACTCCTGGACACACGCAGGGCTCTGTATGCTTCTTGGCTGATAATCACTTGATATCTGGTGATACTATTTTCCCAGGTGGTCCTGGTAGAACGAATAACCCAAGTGATTTTGCTCAGATAGTTAGCAGTATTAAGAATCTCCTACTAACCATTGGAAATGATATAACTGTTTATCCAGGTCACGGTAGCAATACTACAATAAGCGATACACGCAAGGAACTTGCGATCTTTGAAAGCAATAGTCATCCCGCCTCTCTCTGCGGCGATGTTCAATGGATCACAGGCAACTGAGTTCAACTGAACATATTTTTTACCTACATTATCTTATGAATGAGCAATTCCAAAAAACTGTACTCTCCAACGGAATAACTGTTGTATCTGATCATATGCCAGATACTAAATCAGTCTCCTTAGGCTTCTTTGTGGGCACCGGCTCTCGTCATGAAAAAGAATCAAATGCAGGAATATCACACTTTTTAGAACATATGCTCTTTAAAGGAACACTGAAGCGACCCACCCCTAGGGAAATTAGTATCACTGTTGAGTCTTTAGGAGGAGTCCTCAACGCTGGTACGGGAAAGGAGATTACATCGTACTGGGCTAAAGTAGCGAGGACACATCTTCCGACTGTATTTGACTTACTCCAGGATATGTTAAGTCATTCAAAACTGGATGAGTTAGAAATAGAAAGAGAAAGGATGGTCGTTATAGAAGAACTAAAGATGTATAACGATATCCCGAGTTACAAGGCAGATCTACTACTAGACACTATTTTATGGCCTAGCCAAGCAATGGGTAGAGATATTGGAGGTGACGAACAATCCATTAAAAGAATTGATCGATCCTTACTCGTTGACTACTTATCACATCAGTATTCACCATCAAATATCATTTTAGCTATTGCAGGATCGGTAAACCACTCCGAAATACTAGACATGGTAACTCCTCTCCTAGGAGGATGGCAGAATTCTAAAATACTCCCTTGGGAACCACGTGCAAATAACAAACCTGATAGCAACGTGATAGTTGAATATCGCAAAACAGACCAAGCAAACCTATGTATTGGCCTACATAGTATTCCTCGACATCATCCCCATTATTACACATTAAGAATTCTAAATGCTGCCTTAGGAAGCGGCATGAGCAGTCGTCTATTTTCAGTTGTCCGGGAAGAAAAAGGACTGGCCTACGACGTTCATAGCTCAGTTATATTCCATAGGGACTGTGGTGCTCTTGTAATTTCAGCTGGTGTAGATCCTAGCAAATCAGAGGATGCCGTCAAAGTAATCTTGGAACAGGTTTTCGACCTTATCAATGGGATTTCAGAAGAGGAATTAGACCGAGCAAAACAGCTCACTACGGGCAGGTTGTTACTGAGTATGGAAGACACCTATTCTTCTATCCAATCTATGGGAGGTCAACAACTAATCACTGGGAAAACTGAAACTCCTACTACTATTACCCAAAATCTTTTGAATGTGACTTTGGATCAAATAAAAGACCTTGCGAAAAGCATCATTGCCCAGGACAACATCTATCTATCAATCGTAGGCCCACATAAACAAAGTTCTCAATTTGAAGCGATTCTTAAAGGCTAACCAACAATTACGCAAACAAACCACACTGAAAAAGAAGGGAAGCAGTGTCAACTGTGAACAAGGGTAGAAAGATATGGTATGGCTGGTGGATAGTATTGGCTGGTTCCATTATCAATGGAATTGGCGGAGGAATTAATTGGTACGGGTTTACCGTCTTCTTCTTGCCGTTACGCCGTGACCTATCGATAAGTTACGCACAAACCTCTCTTATTTTCTCTGCATCCCGCCTAGAAGCAGGCTTTTTGGGACCCATTGCGGGATGGCTAATTGATCGCTTTGGTCCGAAGTTACTGGTCATAATAGGTGCATCACTAACTGGCACTGGATACCTATTACTTTCCCAGTCAACTACCTTTTGGAGCGTTTTTATACTCTACGTCTTTGTTATCTCTCTTGGCTACAATGGAGGCTTCTATATTTGCATCACAACCACAATTAACAACTGGTTCATACGGCTAAGGTCAATAGCAATGGGGATTGTCTTCGCTGCCAACGGGGTTGGAGGAGCCATCATAGTCCCAATTCTAGGAATTCTAGTTGCGGAAGTAGGTTGGAGATTTGCTGCAGTGGTAGCTGGAGGAATTATTCTAATTATAGTGCCTGCCTTAGCTTTTGTACTTCGACAATCTCCTGAGTCAATTGGTTTAATGCCAGACGGTTACTCCAATCCGCAAAAAGACATGCAACCAGAAGCTAAGACTATGAGCAACAATAACTTTCTACCAGGACAAGCAATAAGAACCAAAGCTTTTTGGCTCACTGCAGTAGCAATACTGTTACGCATGACCACCACGATGGGCTTAATGGTGCACCTAGTTCCTATTTTGGTGTGGAAAGGAATAAGCGAAACAACAGCAGCCTACCTAGTGAGTTTTCAAGCATTGGCCTGTGTCCCATTGTTTCTAGCACTGGGCTGGCTGGGACTCAAGATGTCTAAAACTACCCTATGCGCACTAGGAGCAATTTCAGCCATTATCGGATGTCTTGGGTTACTATTTCTCCCTACATCCTTGGGCGTATTTTTGTTTTTATTGGGGCTCATAATATTGACATCCAGCATAGTCAATAACTGGACTGTTGTAGGGGATTTTTTTGGGAGAACTCATTTCGCCACCATACAGGGTATGATGGCCCCACTACACAGCTTAGGTGGCTTCATAGCTCCAATTTATCTTGGCTGGTCTTTCGATACCACTGGGGGCTACTTCGACTCCATTCTAGTCACTACAGTCGCTTTGTTGATGAGCAGTGTACTCTTTTTTATTGTAAAGCCACCTGTCTTACCAACCAAAACGTCCAGACTAACTAGCTCAAAGCTTTAACACTTTCTTAGCATTCTCTAAGAGAACTTTTTCTCTAATCCCTTCACGTATCTCGAGTGCATCAAATTCCCGTAGCCATTTATCTGGGGGTAAATAAGGGAAATCAGACCCAAACAGGACTTTTTCCTTAAGCCTAGTATTCGTTTCCCGTATAAGAGCTTGCGGTATAAACCTCGGAGCCCAGCCAGATAAATCCAGATAGACATTCGGCTTATGTAATGCGACAGCAATCTGTTCTTCAATCCATGGCCAAGCAGGATGTGCCATAATAATGGTCAGCGAAGGGAAATCTGCTGCGATATCATCAATCCCAGGGATAGGAGCTGAATACTTTAATTTAAACCCTCCCCCTCCTGGCATTCCAACTCCACAGGCAGCAAATCCGCTATGGAACAAAACGGGTACACCCAATTGGGCGCAGGCGTCATATAGAGGGTAAAACAAGGTGTCATTAGGTTGGAACGCTTGATGTGTAGGATGTAATTTCAAGCCTTTTAGTCCTAAGTTTTTAACACTATTCTCCAGTTCTTGCAAAGCTGATTTACCCATCCAAGGATCTACTGTAGCGAATCCTATAAATTGCTCAGGATATTTCTTGACAATATTAGCTACGTACTCATTACCATCAGGAACATCTCCCGTGGCCGTTTGAGTATCTACAGAGAAAATAACTGCCAGCATATCCCACACCTTATATTTTGCAGCCATGTCATCTGCATCTTTAGGAACATCAGTCGGTTTAAAATAGTTCTTTAAAGACTGCTCAACCTCGACATCAGGGAAATTGGGATTTCTGGGTACGTGAACATGCATGTCTATTGCGATCATGAGTTACTCCTGTTTCTGTAAAAATACGGACTCACTCTTGGTCAGTTTTCAACTCCAAGAACTAACAAAGAATGAGGCACCTTGATCAACAAGATGCCTCATTCAGAAAATCAAAAGTTACCTGAAAATATCACCAGATAGTTTTAGAAATCCATCGGAGGGGCCCCTGGGGGCATCCCCATTCCAGCTGCAGCTTTTTCAGGCAAATCAGCGACCAAAGCTTCGGTCGTCAATACCATAGCCGCAACACTAGCAGCATTTTCAAGAGAAGCTCGAGATACTTTGGCAGGATCCATAATGCCTTTTTCTCTCATACTACCCCACTGATTAGTATCCGCATCAAAACCGTGATCAGCTTTAGCTTTCTTGGCCTCCTGTAAGATGACTGATCCTTCGAGACCAGAATTCACAGCTATAAGTCGAACAGGCTCTTCAAGTGCTTTTTTAATAATACTAATACCTGTCTTTTCATCTCCATCTGCTTTGAGCTTATCCAAAGTTGTAGAAACTCTCAGCAAAGAAATTCCTCCTCCAGGTACGATACCCTCTTCTACGGCAGCTCTAGTAGCAGACAATGCGTCTTCTACACGGGCTTTCTTTTCCTTTAACTCTACTTCTGTAGCAGCTCCAACCTTGACGATAGCTACTCCTCCGGCCAACTTAGCTAAACGTTCCTGTAGCTTTTCTTTATCAAATTCCGAAGTTGTTTCTTCTATTTGAGCTTTTATTTGCTTGATTCGAGCCTGTATATCAGACTCAGTGCCCTTGCCCTCTACAATAGTAGTCTCTTCTTTAGAGGAAGTTACTCGACGAGCTCGGCCAAGATCTTCTACTGTCACTGAATCAAGTTTACGTCCTACTTCTTCACTAATTACGGTACCACCAGTGAGAATAGCAATATCTTCCAACATTGCCTTTCTGCGATCACCAAAACCTGGTGCTTTAACTGCCAATACGCTGAGAGTTCCTCGTAGTTTATTAACAACTAGAGTAGCTAAAGCTTCACCCTCAACATCCTCTGCAATAATAACCAAATTCTTGGATACCTGAAGAATCTTCTCCAATGCAGGTAAGACATCATTAACAGCAGTGATTTTCTTGTCTGTAATCAACACATAAGGATCGTCAATAACCGATTCCATTCGCTCTGAATTGGTAATGAGATAAGGGGAAATATAACCTCTATCAATCTGCATACCTTCAACATACTCTACTTCGTAGTTAAGTCCTTTGGACTCTTCAACAGTAATCACCCCATCTTTGCCTACTTTTTCCATTACCTCAGCTATCAAATTTCCAATCAGTGCCTCGTGAGCGGATAAAGAGGCGACCTGAGCGATATCATCACGACCTGTAACCGGGGTTGCAAGCTTCCTGATTTCCTCTCGGGCATGTTCGACTGCCTTTTCAATACCACGTTTTATAACCATGGGATCAGCTCCAGCAGCTATATTTTTGAAGCCCTCATTTATGATCGCTTGTGCCAAGACTATAGAGGTAGTAGTTCCATCACCTGCAACATCATTAGTCTTACTTGCTGCTTCTTTTAAAAGCTGTGCTCCCATATTTTCGAACGAATCCTCCAGTTCAATTTCCTTAGCTATGGTTACACCATCGCTACATACCTGGGGAGGTCCGAACTTCTTGTCCAAAACCACGTTACGTCCCTTGGGACCCAATGTCACCTTTACTGCGTTAGCCATTGCATCAATGCCAATACGCAGACTCTTTCTTGCTTCTTCACTGTGTGAAAGTTGCTTTGCCACCTATACCCTCCTTAATAATAATTATTCGGTAGTAAAATATTACGCCAATATAGATTAGTTAGTTTCTACTTTGCTGAAACCTTAGCTAAAATATCGCTCTCTCGTAGTACGAGATAGTCTGTTCCATTCTCTGAATATTCTGTCCCGGCAAACTTTGAATACACGACCACATCTCCAGCCTTAATATCCATTGCGATACGTTTGCCGTCATCATTTAATCGACCTGGGCCGACTGCAATAACTTTGCCCTCTTGAGGACGCTCCTTAGCTGTATCAGGCAATACTAACCCGCTAGCTGTTGTTTCTTCTTTCTCTTGA
Source organism: uncultured Dehalococcoidia bacterium (assembly GCA_913047625.1). Taxonomy (GTDB): domain Bacteria; phylum Chloroflexota; class Dehalococcoidia; order Lucifugimonadales; family CAJWUJ01; genus CAJWUJ01. The sequence continues at coordinate 23,647 of CAJWUJ010000011.1, forward strand.
GGTTCAACCAGTACTCTATCCCCGAGAGGTTTTACTTTTGTTGCCACTTAACATCCCTCCTTATATATAGTCAACAATATCTAAACTGCGAATATCTCGCATAAAAAGTGGATAACAGATGCACACAAGTAACCCCTAGAGGCCTTCAGGCATGAGAAATACATAAATCAGCAAGACACCGAAACATGCGCGCTTATCTTCCACCCAAACATTAGCACTCTGATCGATTAAGTGCTAAGGGGCAATGATAGTAATCTCTGAGCACTTTGTCAAGCTAGGAATAAGCTCATGCTTTGGTCTCTACATATAGGTTAGATTTTTGTACCAAATCTTAATTCCTTGACACCAAGCAACTGTATCGACACAATGTCCGATATATGTCATTACAAGTACGTATCGTGATATTTGGCCATGATTTGGGAAATTATAGTCTCCTATCATTAGATTATATTTTATGAGTTTAAGGAGGGCACCATGACAAAGGATTTCAACAATAAAGTAGCAATACTTACTGGGGGCGCAAGTGGCATCGGGCTGTCAACAGCTAAACAGCTGGCAGCTGGCGGCGCTACCGTAGTCATAGCTGATATTGATGATGCAGGAGGAGACAATGCCCTCTCTGCTTTGGCTGACTCCAACAAACAACATCTATACGTCCATACCGATGTCACTGAAGAATCTCAGGTCTTGGCACTTGCACAAAAAGTCCATTCAACATTCGGACATATCGATATTCTTTTGAACGGTGCTGGAAGTCCGGTTAAACGATCATCCTTTCTAGAAACCACGCTCGAAACCTGGGAAACGTGTTTTGCACAAAACGTCAGAGGGACGTTCCTGTGTTCACGAGAAATCCTTAAGTATATGGTTCCCGCAAAACAAGGAGTTATTATCAACATGGCATCAGGAGCAGCCTATGCAGGTAGTCCTGGTTCCTCAGTTCACTACGGGGCTGCCAAGGGAGCAGTCACCACATTTACTCGGGGGATTGCACGCGAATTCGCTAAGGACGGCATTAGGGTCAATGCCCTGGCACCTGGAGCAGTGGACACTCCTTTTCATACAAATTATTCCCCCCAAGGATTTCTCGAAGAAAAAACGAAAAACATTCCTATCGGCCGAGCAGCCAGTCCTGATGAAATCGCAGCGCTCATTGTGTTTCTGTGCTCGGATGGATGTCCGTATCTTACCGGAAGCACCATCAGAGTAGACGGTGGCATGTTTGTATAATAACCTTGCTACTGGTCCAACTGACATTACCTTATTCAAAGGAAAGGAAACATTTTTATGAAAGCAGTCCGATTCCATACCAACGGTGGCCCTGAAGTTTTGAAGTATGAAGAAGTAGACACTCCTAAGCCCAAAAACGATGAAGCTCTGATTAAGTTAGAGGCAGCAGGGGTTAATTATATTGATATTTATCAAAGAAGCGGCCAATACGCTACTCCCCTTCCAACAACAGCAGGAGGAGAAGGCTCAGGAACTGTGGTAGCAATCGGATCGGAAGTCAGTGAAGTTGCAATAGGAGACCTTGTTGCCTATACAGGACCACTAGGAGCATATGCAGAATATGCTGTTGTTCCCGCATGGAGATTGGTTAAATTACCGGTATCCGTGAGCCCTTCCACAGCCGCTGCTCTTATGCTACAAGGTATGACGGCTCATTATCTAACACACAGTACATATCCACTTAAACCTGGCGATACGTGCCTCATACATGCAGCTGCAGGAGGTGTTGGGTTACTTCTCATTCAGATGGCCAAGAAACTTGGAGCCCAGGTTATTGGCACTGTATCAACAGAAGAAAAAGCTCAACTGGCACGCTCAGTTGGTGCTGACGAAATTATTATTTACACCCAGCACGATTTTGAGCAAGAAGTTCTTAAGATTACAGATGGTCGAGGCATAGAAGTCGTGTACGACTCGGTTGGGAAAAGCACCTTTGATCAGAGCATAAACTGCTTGGCTCCCAGAGGTTGTTTAGTACTCTACGGGCAAGCAAGTGGACCTGTTCCTAATATAGATCCGCAAATACTAAATGGAAAAGGATCTCTTTTTCTAACCAGACCAAGTTTAGGACATCACACTTTGACCAGATCAGAAATCTTGGATCGTGCCAGTACAATTCTTGGGTGGGTTTCTAAAGGAGATCTGTCGGTACGAGTGCATGCTACTCTGCCAATGAGTGAAGCCTCCGAAGCACATCGACTCTTAGAAAGTCGTACCACTACTGGGAAAATTATTCTAGTACCATAGTGTTAAATAGCTTCCGAAAGGCTTATCCGCACCGATCATCCGTACAATTATTAGAGGGACTTAGTCTTATTCTCTTCTATACTCTCCTGTACTAATTCTATAAGATCCTTGACTTGTTTGGTGTCCTGAACTCCTTTGGCTTCAATACCTTCATTAAACATCTGCATGCAAAAAGGACAGGAAACACCCACAACGTCGGCCTGGGTCTCAAGGAAATGATCGGTTCTAATTCTATTGACGCGCTCTCCTTCTTCTTCCATCCACATTCTTCCCCCTCCAGCTCCACAGCAAAAGCCGCGGTCTCTGCACTTGTCCATCTCTAGCAATGTGACCCCAGGTATTGACTGAGCAATTTCACGAGGATCATCGTAAATCTTGTTATGTCTGCCTAGATAGCACGAATCATGATAACTCACAGTTTCATTCAGACTGCGCAAGGGTTTAATTTTCTTTTCCTTGATGAGCTGATTAACAAACTCAGTATAATGAACAACCTCAAAATTACCTCCAAGTTGAGGGTATTCATTCTTAATTGTATTAAAACAATGAGGGCACAACGTCAAAATCTTCTTAACATTATATCGATTGAAAGTTTCGATATTCTGCTGACCAAGAGTTTGATACAAATATTCGTTTCCTAAGCGTCGAGCAGGGTCTCCAGTGCACACTTCTTCGTCACCTAATACCTTGAATTTTACTCCAGCCACTTTGAGCACTGATACCATCGCACGAACAGTTTTCTGGTTTTGCTCATTCAGTGCGGGAGTACATCCAACCCATAATAGTATTTCGTGTTCAGAATTATCTGACATCGTTTCAACTTCAATACCATTGGCCCAGTCCATTCTTCCTTCCTGAGTACCTTTCCAAGGATGACCTCTTTGTTCAATATTTTGCAAGGCTGCCATTGCAGTATCTGGCATACTACCCTGCTCAAGTACTAAGTACCTTCTCATATCAACTATGCTATCTATATGCTCAATGTACACGGGGCAAACTTCCATACATGCACGACAGGTAGTGCATGACCAAAGTGCCTCCTCGCTAACAAAATCTGTAATCATAGATTTACCAGTTTCAGCGGTCTTGGTTCTGGTACCAAACACATTATACTGAGCTCCTCTATAATCCATGTACGATCTCATGTCTTGTATTAACTTTCTTGGCGATAGCACCTTGCCACTGGCCCATGCTGGGCATTGATCTTGGCAACGACCACAATTAGTACATGAATCGAAATCAATTAATTGTTTCCAACTGAGGTCCTCAATATCCTTAGCTCCAAAAGTCTCTAAAGTCTCAAAATCCCCCATAGGACGCAGAGCACCTAGTGGCCGGTCAGATCTCAAGAAAATGTTCACCGGACTGACAAGCATGTGGGTCAATTTGTTGAAATTCTTCGCACCGTAAACGAATGCCCATGCCACAAGAGCCGCATGTATCCACCAACAAAAACTATGTATCGTCTCAAGTGCTTCCGCGCTGAGTCCGATTAAGAGAAGACCCTTAGCCACCAAGAATCCTATTGGCGACCACACTGCTAAATCAGGATTGTACAACTCACTATTAACGTTGAGTTCAGTAGCTCCAATCCTGAGTCCCTCCACCAAGAATCCCGTAAGCACAAGGGCCAATATAAGAAACAAAATGGTGATGTCTTCTGCGAAAGTGTTTAGGCGAGCAGGCTTCATTACAAATCTGCGATAGAAAGCCATTAAAACTCCTATTGTTACAAACACTCCTCCAAAAATATCCCAGATAAATGAGGTCACGTGTGGATAGTGAGAGGTAGGAAAAACGACAGAAAAATACTCTTTTAAATTAAACTCAAGGGCACTAACTGTCGTCGCTACAAGTAAAATAATTGCACCCCAAAAGAGGAAAAAGTGCATCAATCCTGCATATAAATCCTTCCTTATGAAACGTCTATGACCAAGTAAATCTACGGAAACCAAAGATGCTGCTCTCCGTATACGGGGCCACCAAGGGCCCATATCAGCGTTACGCCTACCTAGTCTCCATAACAAAAATCTTTTATAAATGCCATAGCTGATTGAAAGCCCCGCTATGACAATAACAATGTAGACAAAGGCTCCCAGCATAGGGTAACCAATATTCCAAAATTCCTGTCTACCGATAAAATCCATCTTACTTTGTCCTTAAGAAATATATGATTTCATTGTTCACTTATTGAGATGATTAATGAAAAGTCTTGAAGCTATCTGAAAACCATTCAGGAACAAAAGACAACATTGATGACACATCTTCGTAGGTTAATGTTACTTCCTGTGCAAATGCAGACTCTCCAACCAAATCACTGACTCCGGTAATAGGAAAGTTCACTAGCAGACTTGCTATACCAAAGAACAAACCTATTCCGACCAGTGCACCAAGAACCAGTCCTCCGAATTTGTCGACCCATCCCAACATCAAAATAGATAATGTTTTCCTAATAACACCGCCAACTAAGCTTGCGAGAATCATGATGCTTATGAAAATAAGAGCAAACGCAGCCAGATAACTGAAATTTTGATCATCAATAAACCGCAACTCAGTACTCAATGTTTGTGAGTATAGACCAGCAAAATAAACACCAACACCAAGCCCTATAAAAAGCATTATAGCTTTTATGGCCCCAACTCTGGATCCAATCAGAGCAGAAATTCCAACTAAACATAAACCTGCTATATCAAAACCATTCATACCGCTACAACTCCCTGCACACTACAGCATCCCTATATTGATGCTAATTTTCTCAAAAAGTGTGCACGATGACAACACATAACCAGATAGTCTATTGGATACATACCAGTTGCTGAAGCAGGACGCTCAAAGTATACTCACACTGGATAAGTTAATTCCTAATTACTACCAGTAGAGAGGACTTCATAGTGCCTCAACCTTCCTTGATTGCTATAGACGGGCCAGTTGCATCGGGTAAAACAACAGTAGGACAGTGTCTCGCAAGTAAGCTCTCCTATAATTTTCTAGATACAGGGGATCTGTATAGAGCTGTAACGAAGCTTGTGATCGATGCAAAAGTTTCCAATAATAACGAAGTCGCGATTGCTGAACTATGCAATGAATTGACTCTAGTGTTATCTGATAACCAGACAACAAGAATTATTGCATTCCATCAAGATATATCTGAACACTTACATACCGAGATCATTGATTCCAACGTGTCTTTCATCGCTCGACTACCAAAAATTCGAAGTGCTTTGCTAGACAAGCAGAGGGATATGGCTAAGTCTGGCAAACTTATTATGGCTGGGAGAGATATCGGGACAGTTATCCTCCCACATGCAGACTTGAAACTATATATAGAGGCTTCAGCAAAAGAACGCGCTCGAAGAAGATGGATACAATACGGGAAACATGAAGGATTATACAAGACACTCCTCACTGAAATAGAGCGAAGGGATCACCTAGACTCAACCCGTCCTATCGCTCCTTTAAAACCAGCAGATGACTCAATTATTATAAAAACAGATGATATGTCACTTAAGGCTACTGTAGAGTATATCTATCACATGTACTGTTTCCAGGAATAATTAAAGCAAAGGCGTCAGATAATACAATGAAAAAACTATATCACCTAGGACTTTTATGGCATAAAGTCGCCTACAAATTACTAAGCAATCTTAATGTAGAAGGTGTATCCAACGTCCCGATGGAAGGCCCGCTACTCATTATAGCAAACCATCAAAGTAACGCAGATCCTCCTTTGATCGCCGCTTGTATACCTAGAGATGTAGCATTTTTAGCAAAAGAAGGATTATTTAAGGGCCCAATAGTGTCATATATTTTTAGGTCTTTAGGTATGTATCCAGTATCCAAAAACAAAGCAAACTACTCTTCAACCAAATGGGCATTTAATATATTGAACCAACATCAAAGTCTCTGTATTTTTCCTGAAAGCAAACGTAATCCCAAAAGTATGCAAAAAGGGGCCCTAGGTGCGGCGTTCTTAGCAGCTAAATCCAAAGCGCTAATTTTGCCTGTTGGTATAACGGGATCAGAAAATATTGGTAGCATATTGCGGATACCTTTCCCTTTCTCTCAAATTAATGTCCGTATCGGCCAAGCTTTCAGAATACCGACTCAAACTTCAACTCCTTCCAGAGCCCAACTACGTGAATTAACTGATATGATGATGGAAAGAATTGCTCAACTAATTCCAGAAGAATATCAAGGTTATTACAAGCTTAAACGGAACAAGTAACAGGACAAGTCTAAAGTTATGTGCGGCATATTTGGATACATTGGGAATCAAAACGCGGCAGAGATCCTATTGGATGGGCTACAAAGACTCGAGTATCGTGGCTATGATAGCTCTGGTATTGGTGTCGTTACTCATGACAATCAAGCGATAACCTTGAAAGCACCTGGGAAAATCCAGAATTTATCTTCCGTCGTAACTTCCTCATCTCCACAGGCAACAGTTGGAATAGGACATACTAGGTGGGCCACCCATGGTAAACCTAACGAAAAAAACTCGCATCCTCACACAGATTGCCTCAACAAAGTCTTGATAGTTCATAATGGCATTGTAGAAAACTATGCTGACCTAAAAGAAACACTTCTCAAGCAAGGCCATAAATTTTCCTCAGACACAGACAGTGAGGTTATAGCCCATTTAATAGAATCTAGCATTGCGGACGGTTGTTCTTTTGAATCAGCCTTCGTAAATGCCGTGAAACAACTAAAAGGAGCACAAGCTGTTACTGCATTACAGTCCACAACGCCCAGTTATATCATGACAACCAGAATAGGAAATGCCGGAGGAATCTGTATAGGCCACGGCAACAAAGAAATGTTCATTGCGAGCGATATTACTGCCCTTGTTCCCCTTAGTGACACGATAACATTCTTGGAACCAGGCCATACAGCAAAAGTATCTCAATCAAACATCGTGGTTCATAATGCTGAAGGGCGATTGATTCGTACGAAGCCTCAAAAAGTGGTACACCACGTTACAAATGCAGGCAAAGGGCAATTCAGACATTTTATGGAGAAAGAAATTGCAGAACAGCCTGAAACTATTCTTGCTGCTATTGGAGGGAGAGTAGACTTCCGTTCTAATAAAATAGACCTTCCAGAAATTAGCCTCACAAAAAAACAGCTGGCTACAGTCAACAGGATAATCCTTGTGGGTATGGGGACAAGTCTCCACGCTGGCATGGCGGGCGTACACATGATAGAAACCTTGTCAGGTATTCCCGCGGTTGCAGAAAATTCCTCAGAATTTAGATATCGTAACCCAGTCGTTTCAAAAGATACGTTAGTAATTTCAATCGGGCAATCAGGAGAAACTGTAGATACACTCGCAGCAATGGAACAAGCAAAACTTAAGCAAGCTAAAATCCTCACAATATGTAATACGGATAATAGCCAAGCTACAAGATTAGCTGATGGTTGGATTCCAATGCGTGCTGGACTCGAAATTGGAGTTGCTGCCACAAAAACCTTCTTAAACACTCTAGTCTCGTTGTACCTCTTTGCCTCCTATTTAGGAAACCAGACAAATTACCTAGCGGATTCCTTTTTAAATAATTCAATAGAATCGCTAGTTAAATTACCTGACCAGATAGGACAGATAGTTCAAGAGAAAAAAGTATACTTAGATATAGCTACAAAAACGCACGAACAGACTAATTTGATGTACATCGGACGAGGTATCCAATACCCAGTTGCCTTAGAAGGTGCTCTCAAGATGAAGGAAATCAGTTACACACATGCTGAGGGAATGTCGGCTGGAGAACTTAAACATGGTCCAATCGCATTAATCGATAATTCTTTGCCAGTCATAGCTCTAGCCCCTAAAGATCATTTTTATGACAAAATGCTCAATACTATGAGCGAAATTAAAACTCGGGGAGGAACCATTATAGCTGTAGCTACTGACGGTGATACTCAAATTTCCAAAATTGCTGATTACACTATTTTTGTACCAGCTTGCCCTTACCTGCTATCTCCAGTTGTTACTTCCGTACCACTGCAACTACTAGCCTATCACTCAGCACTAGCAAGAGGTTGTGATATTGACCAACCACGTAACTTAGCCAAATCTGTTACCGTAGAGTAACACGCACTGATGCAATGGAATTTAACTTCCATATTAATTATTTAAAGTTCCCAGTAACATATCATTAGAGTGGCAATATTGGCATGCTAATAAGATTTATCTTAAAACACCCTATTCTAAAGTTTCTGGCAGGGGAAATTGCTGTTTTCCTTAAAAGGTGTGGTTTGCTTCCCAAAACTTACCATAACCTTGCCAACCGGTGGCATGGTTCGCGTTGTTTTCGAAAGGCTAAACTCCAATGGTCACCAAATGGCTACTGGGAATTAAATCCTATGCCAAACCAAGACAAACTTATGCAATTTTACAGCAATACTTATTGGGACTTTAAAGAAAAAATCATCTCCGCTAACTTAAGAGACTTTGATCATATGAAACTATTAAAAGAAACTTATCCTGACGATATTAAAGATACGCGCTTTCTGAATTTTGGATCAGGAGCAGGAGGGATCTCCTTCATCATGCATCTCATGGGAGCTGAAGTGACAAACGTTGAACCATCCATCATTACAAACTTTGGTTGGAAACACTACTATGATCTCTCTGAAGTAAACGGAACGTTCGATATTATTTACACCTCCCATTCTCTTGAACATGTTACGTCTGTAGAAGCAACTATGGCTAAATTCGACAGTCTGATGCATATAGGTTCATATTTGTTTATTGAGGTACCTAATTGCAGACAATCAAATTGCGCTCGTCTTGAAAACGGAGGTCAAGATGGCAAAATATACTCGCCTCATACGATATATTTTACGCTAGACTTCTTCAAGTCACTACCTTACCAAAAACTTATTCTTGCAACCTATAACGGTGGTGTCAGCGAGGGAACCATTTCCACTGTAGCCAATCATGAAGACGGCAAAGCAATTCGCTATATAGGCAAGAAAAACTAACACAGCTCTTAACTGTTGCGTTTAAAAAGAAATTAATAGAAGATGAGCCCGTCAATCAGTAACCAACCAGCTCTACCTAGGATAGTCTGAAATTGTTGAATGATTACGTTTGACTAATACCAATAACCTTTATCAATTTAGCAAAACCCATAACCATCTAAAATAAAAAAGGGTTGTAATGAATGTTCGAGAAATTTTAGAGAATCAGGAATTAACGAACTTGTCCTCATGGGCCAGCTTAAGTTCTTCGTCCATCAGAGATACATTGGAAGAAAAAAGTGATATGCGCACCGAGTTTCAGAGGGATCGAGATCGCATTATCCACTCAAACAGCTTTAAACGACTGAAACGAAAAACACAGGTTTTTATTGCACCTCCAGGTGATCATTACATGACCAGGCTTACCCATACTTTGGAAGTCACCCAAATTGCTCGTACTATTGGTCGGGCACTCCGCCTAAACGAAGATCTGATTGAAGCAATAGGATTGGGCCATGACCTAGGCCACACCCCATTCGGCCATATAGGGGAACAAGTGTTAAATGAAGTGCACACCAAAGGATTCCGGCACAACTATCACAGCGTCCGAATCGTAGAAAAACTAGAAAAAGATGGAGCTGGGTTAAATTTGACGAAAGAAGTCAGACAAGGAATCCTTGCCCACTCTAAACCAAGGGAAGGTCTATTTAAAGCCTCTAAAGGATTGGATAAACTCACCATAGAGGCTCAAGTGGTTCGTCTCAGTGATGCGATAGCCTATCTGTCCCACGACATCAGAGACTCTATTAGGGCTAATTTACTATCCGAAAACAAACTTCCGGCCAAAGCTATTGAAGCAATGGGTAATAAACACTCAAGCCGCGTTAATTCGATGGTACAAGACGTAATTGAAGCAACAAACTTAACCGCAGGTGCCAACCAAAGACCTAGAGTTACCATGACACCTAGAATGGCTGAAGCAATGGATCTATTAAGAGACTTCATGTTCGAAAATATTTATTTGCCTGCTGGTTCAGGACCAGAGGGTCACAAGGCAAGGGCAATTGTACATTTGCTATACAGTCATTTCGTAGGTCATCCAGAACAAATTCCTAATTCTATTCTGGATGAGGATGAATCATCTATTCATCAAATTGCCTTAGACTTTATAGCAGGAATGACAGATAATTTTGCAGTTGAAACTGCTGAGGCAATCCAACCAGGCATATCAGAAAATGTTTTTGAAGGTAGAATCTAAATAATGTCACAATCCCAAGAAATAAAGGACCGGGTAGATATTGTGGATTTTATCTCCACCCACGTGTCGTTACACCAATCAGGACGTAACTTTAAAGCCTTATGTCCATTTCACTCTGAGAAAACAGCTTCATTCTTTGTTTTCCCAGAAAGGCAATCATGGAGATGCTTCGGTTCCTGTGCAACAGGGGGAGATGTTTTTACCTTTGTTATGCGTAAGGAAAATATGGGTTTTGGAGAAGCGTTAAGACACCTTGCAGATCATGCTGGCATTCAAATAGCAAGCACATTCCCCAAGGTGGAGAAGAATGATATTTTGATCCAGGCAAACGAAGCCGCCTGTACTTTTTTTCAATCCCTCTTGCACTCTGATAAAGGTGCTTCCACACTGGAATACCTGAATGCACGCCAGGTAACCACTGCCTCAATAGCAACCTTTGAGCTTGGATTGAGCCCTGCCCAAAACGAATTGAGTCAGTATCTTACAAATAAAGGATTCACCTTGGAAAACCTGCAAGACGCCGGGCTTGTGACTAAGTCCGATACCACACAAGACACATTCAGAAACAGACTTATTTTCCCTATCAGAAATAGGAATAAACAACTGGTTGGATTTGGAGGAAGGGCTCTTGGTCAGTCACAACCAAAATATCTAAATACCCCTAAAACACCCATTTTTGAAAAAGGTTCTATCCTCTACGGCCTGGATAAGGCGGAGCAAAGTATTCAACAGGACAAAACCGCCATCATTGTAGAAGGATATATGGATGTAATAGCTTGCCATGAACAAGGAACAACCAATGTCGTGGCATCAATGGGTACTGCTATAACTGAAAATCAAGTTTCCCTTCTAACCAAAACAGCCAAAAACCTAATCCTTGCGCTCGATGCAGATAACGCGGGTAGAGAAGCTACTTACAATAATATCGAGAATTCTTGGAAGATTTTTGATAAAGTGGTCGCTTTCAGATCTAGAAGGGGTGTAACTATATACCAAACTATGAGTCGACCAAATTTGACGGTTGCTACGCTTCCCAGCGGCTCAGATCCCGATCAACTAGTACGCTCTGACCTAGAAACATGGAAGTCAGTTATTTCTGAATCAACTCCCGTTGTTGATTATCTTCTTGAACAACAGGTAAGGCGGTTCGATATTGAAACCAGTGAGGGAAAACTACTTGCCGTAGAAAAAGTATTTCCGTTAATAGCAAGTATAACTAATACTTTTGAAAAGGACCGCTGTTTTAAGAAACTAGCTACTTTATTGTCAGTATCTGAAGAATTATTGAAAAGTAGTATATCAAAATTCCACACTCGATCTCCTAGACAGTATGCTCAGAAAAGAGAAGCAAAATCTCCTTCTTTCTCCCCAGCTTCTACTGATACACTAGAAGAATATACTTTAGCGCTTCTACTTTCTTATCCTGAGCTTCGTGAGCTTACAACGAAATTGTCTGAAGACTATTTTGACAATATAGAAAATCGGGCTATCTTTGCCAAACTGTCAACATGCTCTACAATAAACGAACTTGAAGAAAAGCTTGATACAGAAATTCAACCACATTTGCAAAAATTATTGACTAAGGAAATTCCTCCATCAACAAATTCGGAAAGACAACAGGATTATATTATTTGTGCTAGACGTCTAGAAGAACGCAAACTTAGACAATTGCTTATCACAAGCACCGAATTGGACACAGACGAGGCTGGGTCAATTGAACAAAGCAAACACTCGACTAGCTTGAGCGAGAGATTGCGAGACGTATTTAAGGAAGCCACAATACCCCGCAAAAAAAAATAAACCAACGGCCAGGATTAAATTATGACATTTAAACAAGATGATGAGGAAAAATATCAAGAGGATTTACCAGAAGAAACTTCTAAAGAAAGCATTCTAGATCTGGTGGGAATCGGGTTTCTTAAAACGGATCACTCCGTTGATGATGATAGCGATTCTACTGGAGTCCTAGAAGACCCAATGGAAGTTAAAGACTTAGACGATCCTGATGATGATGAGTTGGACTGGGAAGAACCAGAGAAAAATACTCAGGAAGAAATCACACCTACTCCTTTATTAGCGCAAAACGCTCAATTGGATCTACAGTCCGAAATGATTGATGATCCTGTTCGAATGTATCTTCGGGAAATAGGTCGCATCAGTCTACTAACTGCAAAAGGAGAAAAAACTCTAGCCCAAAAAATGGAGGCTGGCAAATCAATAGAAAAGCTCGAACAGGAACTTCGGAACACTAGCCATTATCAACTAACTGGGGCAGAAATTGCTGCGCTCAACATCAAAAAACTTTCTAACTGTCTACCTTTCATCAATGACATGTTAGATAACTTGAATATTTCTGAAGACATTACTCTTCAAGAATTCGCTTCAGACCCAACCATTCTAAAAATCCTAGACGGAGAGCCAACAGTTGATGTAATTGATGCCATAGCTAACAAACGCCAAGCTGAATTCACAACGGTCAACATCGAAGCTATCCAACTCTCTCGCCACTTAGCACTGCTATCACCCGGACAAATTACTTGCCTAGGAGACGAGCTCACTATGGGCCAGTTGGCTGCCATACTATACGAGCAGTCTGCAGAATCTATTGCAGATCAAATAAACCCTCTGGAAACTGCTCTCCAAAAACAAATAAAGACTGTTAAGTCTGAAGGGAAACAGGCCAAGAGAGATCTTTCAGAAGCAAACCTTCGACTCGTGGTTAGTGTAGCCAAAAAATATGTAGGCCGAGGTATGTCATTATTGGATCTAATTCAAGAAGGAAATATCGGACTGATAAGAGCTGTAGAAAAATTTGATTACAGGAAAGGCTATAAGTTTTCTACATATGCAACGTGGTGGATTCGCCAAGCAATTACAAGAGCAATAGCTGATCAAGCAAGAACAATTCGTATTCCGGTTCATATGGTTGAAACTATAAATAAATTACTTAGAATCAGCAGACGACTTGTGCAGGAATATGGCCGAGAACCAACCATAGAAGAAATAAGTGTTGGTATGGAGGTACCCCCGTCCAAAGTTCGGGAAATATTAAAGATCTCCCAAGAACCCATCTCGCTTGAAACTCCAATAGGGGAAGAGGAAGATTCACACTTAGGAGACTTTATAGAGGATCGTGGAGCACTTGCACCAGCAGATGCCGCATCTTTTCAACTGCTTAAAGAACAAGTAGAAGAAGTCCTATCTACTCTCAATAGTAGAGAAAAAAGAGTCTTACAACTACGGTTCGGCCTCGAAGATGGAAGAGGAAGGACACTAGAGGAAGTGGGAAGGAAATTTGGGGTCACTCGAGAGCGTATTCGCCAAATAGAAGCGAAAGCCCTTCGGAAACTACGTCAACCTTCTAGATCTAAGAAGTTAAAAGACTTTCTGGAGTAGAGGATTAAACCTCTTTAGTTCCAACTTGTAAAACTCCTATTTGCTCAATTGTAATCCTACATATATCGCCAGCTAGTAATGAAAACTCTGGGGGTGGAACAATCCCTGTTCCAGTCAAAACCACGGTGCCATCGGGCACATGATTATGACGATGAAGCCAGCCACTAATCTCCTCGCAAGAACGAACTAACTGTGATGTAGAAGTACTTCCCTCAAAAACCGTCACTTCATCTCTTGTCACAGACATGGTGATCCCAAGATTATGAGGATCACTAATAACCTCAGCTGACAGAATACAAGGACCTATGGCACAACTATTGTCATAGAACTTCGCTTGAGGTAGATATAGGGGATTTTCTCCTTCAATCGAACGGCTACTAACATCGTTGCCAACGGTATAACCAACAATCGCACCTTTGAACATTACAAAAGCCAATTCAGGTTCAGGAACATTCCAAGAAGAATCCTTACGTATTCCAATTTCGTCGCCATGACCTACCACAGTCCTAGCTGTACCTTTAAAGAAAAGCTCTGGGCGATCTGAAGCATATACCTTAGAGTAAACATCTGGGGTCTCACTCTCCAAACGTCTTTCTTGTTCACTGCGCTTGTAAGTCACTCCAGCTGCCCAAACTTCAGGAGGATTAATAGGTTTCAAAACATGAGATATTTCCATAATATTGTTCTCATCATGCGTTTCTGCAACCACTTTATTCGCAAGTTCGTCAATACTGGAATGGGCATTATTGGCTAAGATCAGTAGATCAAGAAAACTTTTAATACTAGGTTCTAGTTCACTTAAGTCGAACAGTGAGCCGGTGGGGGTTTCAAGACATAAATGAACTTCTCCACCCTTGGCTATTTGGTAATATTTCATTAACAATACCTCCTAACTTTATCGAGTAAATGTCCTTAATTACTACTCAAAAAACACTGTCTCTTCGAGAGTATCTGAGTTCTACGAAGCAACAACAAACACACAAAGTAACATCCTAGAAAGAAGTAAAGGCCCCAAATGTAATTTCCTGATATGTCAAATAAATGTGAAGGAAACCAAATACCTATTGCTGCTCCAAGTTGATGTGCCATATCTATTACTCCCATCAGCAATCCGTAGGAAACAAATCCAAATGTCTGTGCAACAACAATAGATCTTCCTACTACACAACCGCCAACTCCAATACCAAAAACTAAAAGAAACGGATAAATCCAAAATACGTGTCCCGTAAGTGTTAATCCTAAAACCAAGATGACACCTATGGTTTGCAAACCATAGGCACCCAATAAAACAGTTAATGAAGAATACCGATCACCGAAAAATCCAGTCAGGATTTTCCCTACACTAGACAAAGCAGCTGTTAGTCCAACTACAAAGGCTGCCAATGTTGCATTGCCAGAACCTTCTTTCAAAATCTCAAATTGGTGTACAACCATTCCAAGCTCGCCAGCAGCATTAAAAAACACCGCTACTACCAAAGTAGCTAACACGGTATTTGAAAGTAACGTCCAAACACTATTATCCTGTTCATTTTGCTCAGTTTTCCCAGATTTCGCCAGATCACCCTTAGATTGATTATAACCTCGGTTTTGCCAATGAGTAGCTCTAGAAAGGGCTCTGTGTAGGCATGCAACGGTGGGCAACCCAAGTCCTGCAGTTGTGACTGCCAAAACAATAAACGCACCCCTGAAACCATTCAACTCTATAAAATACTGAGTATAGGGCACCACCAAAAATCCTCCTAATGATAGCCCTAATGCAGTAATACCTAGCATAAGTCCTCGAGCATTTCTATAATACTGGCTAATGATGGCGGATCCCGGGACTATTCCTCCCGCTGTATTACCGATACCAAGCAAGCCATAACAAAGATACATGGCCCATAAAGTACTCACTCGGCTCAACCATACGTAGGCTACAATGACAATTAACAATCCAGCAAAAATAAGTTTAAGATATCCATAGCGATCACCCATACGCCCTATAAAAGGGCTAACCAGAGCAGAAAGTATTAGGTAAGTCGTCACTCCAACAGAAGCAACAGACCGGGACCAGCCAAACTCATCGGCTAAAGGAGTGAAAAACAAACCAAAAACCCACAACCAGCTTGTCATACTCACTACGTAAAGCAACGTAACAAGAATCACAACAGAGAGGTCAGACTGATAACTGAACCCAACAGTTTTAATCTTTGCATACCAACTATTTTTCATATGGTTCTTAGTATACTAACTTTCTTAAAGTCCAAATTGCAACCAGATGGAATGTTCCGTAAAATGATTGTGGCTATGTGAAGTTCATTAACGAGGTGCCTACTCATGGATCTAGGAATCAGAATCCCTACAGGAATGCCCATAACAAAAGTCGCAAACTATATCAAGAGATGTGAAGACCTTGGCTTTACAAGTGTAGGAGTGGTAGACCATCAACATTCCTCTCGAGATGTATTCATAACTTTAGCGCTGGCTGCAGCGCAAACATCATCAATTACTCTTTATCCTGCTGTCAGTAATCCAATCACTAGGCACTCTATGGTACTTGCATCTATTGCATATAGCCTTGAAGAAATAGCTCCAGGACGAATAATGATACCAATCGGAGCTGGCTTTCATTCGGTTCGAAATATAAACCACGCACAATCCACAGTCGCACAAATGAGAGTCACTATTGAAGAAATCCGACATTTGTTACGTGGTGAAGAAGTATACCCAGGTATCACAGAAGGCAAGATGACACGATTACACAATAGCCCACCACCAATATACGTATGTGCTACTGGATTTAAAATGACCAGACTAGCTGGTGAAGTTGGAGATGGTGGTTTCTTGATGACCGGAATACATCCAAACAATATTGAGGAAGCAAAAAGCCTAGTTGCAGAGGGAGCTACTTTGAGTGGGCGAGATCCCTCAAAAATCCCGCTCACTTTTGTGTCTGCAATTCACATGGAGAATGACATGGAAACAGCATGGGAATGGTCACGTTCACTATGCTATAACTGGATTAGGGACAAACATCGAGTCAAGTGGTTGATGAAAGCCGGTGTCAAACTCCCAAAGGTCGAACGAGAAGAAGATCTAACAATAGACCACCTACGTGAGCTTTGCGAGGTCATTGGACTTTTCGGTACACCTGAATATTGTATCAACAAGATTAAATTTCTCGAAACCAATTATGGTATTACTAGCCTCTTTCTACAACCAACCACTACCTACGACATGCCAGAAGAGACCATTGGGTTTTTAGCAAGCTCACTACAGAACATCACTAACTCTTCTTAGATTCTTTTTGTTCGGCAAGTTCTCTGAAGGAAAGTAATGTCTGAGCCAATTTTCTTCTGAACCAACGACCCATAATCCATCTCATAGTAAATCCGAACACACCACCATATAACTCCAAAACTGTAACCTTAGTTCTATCACCAACAGTTTCGGTACCAAATGCCTGAATTAAGCTAAAAACACCTCTAATACTGGGCCGCAGTTTCCACGCTACAAGATCTTTAGGCCTATGGCTAACAACATCAAAACGAAATTTCCCACCTTTCCCATCAAATACAAGTTGAGCACCCAACTGTTGTTCGGATACATTGATTAATTGCGCTTCTCTTACACCTTGCAACCACTTGGAATACTTGGGAACATCCATTAACAAATCCCAAACCCTATCTTGATCAGTTTCAATAATAACAGTGTAGTTAACCTGTGACATCTATTCTCCCTTTTTACTTACAACTTCAAAAAGTAACAAATCAACCTTTCAATGATAACGATAAAATAGAACGTTAAGCAAAATCCTTAAAATAGTGTGTTCACAGTTCCCTATATAGTGTTGTTACCATAGCTATGAATTATACTAGGTTGGTCAAAATCGGATAATTCAGTTCTGACTATTCACCGCAGATACTCTGTATTTTGACATACTTACGATTGACAGCTACAGCTATAAACTACTACGATGTGGAAACTCAAAGCGATTCCGAGAGGCATTTCCAGTATTTATAGCTGACATGCAGCATAATCTAAAGATTTATGGTTAATCTAAAATACGATCCAATCTTACTCGATTCTAAATGGCAATCTCGATGGGCATCTGATCAAATCTATACGGTGTCCAATACTAGTGACAAACCGAACTGGTATGAGCTTACGATGTACCCATACCCTTCTGGGAATCTGCATATTGGTCACTGGTATGCGATGGCCCCTGCTGATGCTCATGCAAGATTTCGCAGGATGCAAGGTTATAACGTATTGCACCCAATGGGATTTGATGCCTTTGGGTTACCTGCCGAAAACGCCGCAATCAAGAATAATATCCATCCTTTTAACTGGACTATGAAGAATATTGAAAATATGCGCGAGCAGCTTCGATCTATGGGTTCCATGTATGACTGGGAGCGAGAAGTAATCTGTTGCTTACCAGATTACTATAAATGGAATCAATGGTTCTTCCTAAAACTATTTAATGCGGGTTTAGCATATCGATCAGACGCTCCTGCCAACTGGTGTGCCTCGTGTGTGACAACATTAGCAAACGAACAAGTAGTGGATGGCAAATGCGAAAGATGTTCAACCCCAGTCATAAAGAAAGACTTAGAACAATGGTTTTTTAAAATCACAAAGTACGCTGATGAACTTCTTGATTTTTCAGAAATTGAGGAGTGGCCTGAAAAAATAAAAACTATTCAGACAAATTGGATAGGAAGAAGCGAAGGTGTGGAAATAACCTTTGACATATCCCAATACAATCTTCCGCAAAATGATATCAGTACATTTACTACCAGAATAGACACTATTTACGGCGTTACGTTCATGGCTTTAGCTCCCGAGAATTCTTTGGTCAAGCTTATAACACAAAAAGACAGACAAGAAGAAGTTGACGCATATGTTCAACAAGCAAGAAGACAAACCGAAGTAGAAAGAACTTCTTCAGAACGGGAAAAGACAGGGGTCTTCACAGGCGCCTATTGCATCAATAAACTCAACAATCAGCCGGTTCCAATTTACGTCGCAGATTATGTGCTATCAGGATACGGCACAGGAGCGGTAATGGGAGTGCCTGCACATGATCAGAGGGACTTCGAGTTTGCGAGCTCCCACAACATCCCTATCGTTACCGTAATTTCATCTAATCCTGATGATATTAGTGACTTAGAAGAGGCATATACTGGCACAGGAGTTTTAGTCAATTCAGGCAATTTCAACAACGTATCTGCAGATGAAGCCAAAGCCTCTATCGCAAACTTAATCGAAAGCAACGAATGGGGATCTAGAACCGTGTCCTATCGTATACGAGACTGGTTGATATCAAGGCAACGCTACTGGGGCACCCCAATACCAATAGTGTACTGTGATAAATGCGGTACCACCCCGGTTAATGAATCTGACTTACCTGTTTTATTACCAGATGACGCTGAGTTTAAGCCAAGTGGGGAATCTCCTCTCAATACCCACTCCGAGTTTCGCGAAACACATTGTCCAAAGTGTTCAGGAAAAGCGCTACGAGAAACAGACACCATGGATACATTTGTTGATTCTTCATGGTACCAGTTCAGATATACCAGTCCTACGCAATCCTCTTCTCCTTGGGAAGAATCGGCTTTAGCACAATGGGCTCCCGTTGACCAATACACTGGAGGGGCAGAACATGCTGTCATGCATCTCCTATATGCCCGTTTCTTTACAAAAGCATTGAGAGATTTAGGATTGCTATCATTCGGTGAACCGTTCAAGCGGTTATATAACCAAGGTCATATTATTGCTCAAAATGCAAAAATGAGTAAATCTAGAGGTAATGTAATTACCCCAGATGACTATGTCCAAACTTATGGAGCTGATGTTGTCCGAATCTACCTTATGTTTTTAGGTCCATGGGATCAAGGAGGACAGTGGAGTGACAATGGCATAAATGGTATAGCTCGATGGATTAACCGTGTCTGGGACTTAGTGCACTATCAATCCAATAAATTGTCCTCATCCAAACATGATACGCAATCCATAAAAGATACCCAAAGACTACTCCACAAAACTATCAAGAAAGCTCTAAACGATCTGGAATCTTTCAAATTCAATACTATGCTAGCCACTCTAATGGAGTTCACTAATGCACTACAACAATCCTGGAACAAACAAGATTTAGACGAACAGACATGGACTAACTGCATAGAAACCCTTGTTCTGCTCCTAGCACCTATAGCACCTCATATTACCGAGGAATTATGGGAGTATCTTGGGAAACAATTTAGCATTCATCAACAATCGTTACCTATCTGGGATGAAGA
>CAJWUJ010000012.1 GCA_913047625.1 uncultured Dehalococcoidia bacterium
TCTACCGTCATTGATGTTGGATGCGGAACAGGATTGGCTGGATCAGAATTAAAGGCTCAGGGATTCACACATGTAGACGGTTTCGACATGTCTCAAGGAATGCTGCAACAGGCACAACTACTAGATATATACGGAGACATGCAGATAAATATATTAGGTGAAACCCTAGACTACCCCACAGCTTCTTATGACGCTGCTATAGCTACGGGAGTCTTCAGTGTTGGCCATGCACCAGCCAGTGGCTGGGATGAAGTAGCCCGAATCGTGAAACCTGGGGGTTACTTTGTGCTCACAATGCGACCGGATATCTTTGAATCAAGCGGATTCCAATCCAAAGAATCTGCACTGGTAGATTCAGGGAAATGGCAATTGATGCACACTACGGAACCCGAACAATTCCTTGCCAAAGGTGAACCTAGCCTCTTACACGAAATACGAGTGTACCAAATTTTAAAATAGTGGAAACCTGATGAAACTTGAAGAATTATCTATATGGAACCGCGAATATGAGCGTCAGCATCCTCGTATTTCTGGCTGGATTAACATTGCTTTAGGCCTTGTGACTGGAATTGTGCTTGGTCAAGTAATTTGCAAATTACTCTAGCCGTTTGTAGAAAGGGGATTTAATGATCACGGTCATCAGCCGACATTACTGCACACGACAGAATCTGGATGCATCCATACGCTTGCTCCATGATGCTGCGGAAATCCAAAGCACCTTTAAAGGTTATATTTCAAGACAAACTCTTCAGTCACATACTAGTCATCTTGAAGTCATCACCCTGACAAGCTGGGAATCAAAAGAGGACCAACAAGTATGGTTCCATAGTCAGGAGCGACAAAAGGTCTCAGAACCCACTACTAAAGGAAGCTTCTGGGAGAAGCCTCCGGAGCATGAACTTCTGGAGATACTTGGCTAATTCCTAACGCCGTACAGGCATGTTCAATACTCTGCTATGTTTTCCCGAATGTCTTATACGGAGTCCCTGGCAGAAGAGAAAAGTGTGTGTGTACCGCCAACCAGTTCTCCTCAAATTTCTGAAGGATAACTGTCGCCCGCCCAGGGCGGTTGAATGGATTTCCGTCCGCATCAAATCCAACTGAATGCCACGGTGTAATACCCCATACAAAGTCGCCCTGCCCACTTACGATAAGTTTCTTTAACAAAAATTCAAATTCCTCCATCAAGGGCCAAATATTTTTCCATTGTTGCTCTTCTAACTCATTTAAGCTAGTAACTAAATCAACCTTCGTACCAAAAGAACAGACTTGGGGTGACACAAGCTTTCTTGCCGCTGAAAAATCCCGGGATTTACAACACACCCCGAATTCAGAAAACCACTTATATACTACATGGTAGTACTGTGTGTCTGATTGCATATCTATACCTTACTTCAGTGTATCTTAAGTATTCTTCGGTTTGTCGCAGTATTTGTTAGATTGACTGCCCATATTCCTATACGTTACGAGGAGATGAAAGAATATAATCAGCAATCTTTTGAATCGCCTCCCATTCTGGGGGCATCGGCTGAAATTTCCTATCTACTGTGAGCGTCCACCCCTGAAAGCTATTTGACTGACTTTTGATTTCCAGATTACCAATGGCTTTCGATAAACTCTTCACTCCTTCATCAGCAGACAAAACATCTACTAAACCGGTACCCTGGTCATTACCCCGCCAAGTTACACCAACGACTTTACCAAATAATGGAAAAGTCTTTTTTCTCACCGTCTTGATTTTCAGTTCTTGATTCTGGGGCAATGGCTTCTCATCCGGAATGCCCATCACAATCCACCACTTCGGAGGACTATCTTTACTCCGATCTCTCTTTAGAATATTAATCCATTTGACAGGACCTTCGAGAATCTCAATTATACCTAGTGACCGCTGGTACCAAGAATTCTCTGCCTTTTCTTGAATACCTCCACGTTCAACCATTTCAACCTTGACACCTATGTGCTTCAACATCCATGCCAATTCATCCCTGGTTTTATCACGGAACCGTTCCTTCATTTACCACTCCTTCAAGAAAAAAGCTTAACTACAGAGATTTGTAATAGATCTTGGTCGGGGTGATTGGATTCGAACCAACGACCCCTCGCACCCCATGCGAGTGCGCTACCGAACTGCGCCACACCCCGACGACTTCTAGAATAGCATTCCGAATTAAACTTCTCAAGGAATTTCCCACGGGAAAATAGTCCTCATGTCGTCTCAAAAGATATAATCAGTCGTTACATGACACATGCAGCACTTTTTTGGTAAAATTACCCATATTCCCGAATCTGGTGATCTCGTGCAAGAACTACTGAATATCATTAAAGATTTAATATCTAAATCCAACCATATTAAGGAGAGGCTTTGACTTCGTTTCAATTCACGAAGAAATTTCTAAATTAGAGAAACAGTCAACCTCAACAGACTTCTGGACTGATACACAAAACGCTCAGGTCACAATGCAAAAGCTATCCCGCTTACAGGAAACAGTAACCCAGTGGACCAGCATAGAGCAACGATCCCAGGATTTTCTAGGCCTTATCGAACTGGCAATGGCTGAATCCGATTCCTCACTTGCAGAAACACTTAACAAAGAGATTCAAGCTCTTTCAGCGGAACTGGAAAAGAAAGAATTTGAATTAATGTTCTCTGAGCAATATGACACACGTAATGCTCTGATCACTATCCACGCAGGTGCTGGTGGAGTAGATTCCCAAGACTGGGCACAAATGCTATTACGAATGTACTTGCGATGGGCTGAACAAAACGCTCGTAAGGCCTCTGTATTAGACATATCCCAGGGAGAGGAAGCAGGGATTAAAAGTGTCACTATAGAAATCCAGGGACATCTATCATATGGATATCTCCGGGGAGAAAAAGGCGTTCATCGACTAGTCCGTCTATCTCCTTATGACGCAGCTCATTTACGTCACACATCGTTTGCCCTCGTCGAAGTAATGCCCGAAGCTGAAACCAAAGCTGAAGTAAATATAAGAACTGAGGAGCTAAAAATTGATACATTCAAGGCCAGTGGTGCAGGAGGGCAACACGTTCAAAAAAATTCAACTGCTATAAGAATCACTCATCTACCTACCGGAATTGTTGTGAGCTGCCAAAATGAACGATCTCAATTTCAGAACAAAGAAACAGCTATGAAAATACTGGAAGGTCGTTTAATGCAACGCCAGCTCGAAGCTCACTTGAAAAAGCAGGCTGCAATCAAAGGAGAACATGTATCACCGGAATGGGGAAATCAAATAAGAAACTACATATTGCACCCATATAAACTGGTAAAGGATAACCGTTCTAATTACGAAACTTCTAACGTTGAAAGCATATTGGACGGTAATCTGAACGATCTGCTAGAAGCATATCTTCGCACAACTATCCGATCGGATAACTAACTTTCCTTCATGCTTTGGCTAATCTGAATGAAACGCTGCACAAATGTAATCAACGATCCAACCGCGACTACTCCTAAGAATACAGGCATTAAACCCAGCAATGCTCCCAGTGTCAAAAGAATGACTCGTTCAGGTCGCGTTACTAACCCCACAGTGCCGGGAATTCCAAGTATTTCCGCCTTTGCGCGCATATAGCTAACCAGAAAACCGAGTAATGCAGCAGTAAAGGCAAGAATAACCCCAACAGAGTCTCCTGCATCAAGATAGAAAATCAGCAATCCTAGAAATAAAGCTGATTCGCCGATCCTATCAGATACTGAGTCAAGGACTGAACCAAGTTTTGATTCACTGTTGTTCATCCGAGCTACTGCTCCATCCAACACATCAAACAAACTGGCAACTAATAATCCTATGCCTGCTGCAATAAAATAGCCAACGGAGAATAAATAAGCAACGCCTATAGTTAATAGCAGGCCTATCAGCGTAATAAGATTCGGGCCAATATGGCAGTAAATTAGAATCCTTGCTAATGGATCTACCAAAACTGGCAGAATTAGATGCTGTATTTTTTTACGTATAATCATAAAGTGAATATACTCCTATTTTACAGAGAACTTAAGAGCTGCAGATAATACTCTTCAACTTGATCAGCAATAACTTCCCAGCGATATTTTACTGCTGTTTTTGGACCAGCAAGCTTCATTTTAGAACGCAGTTCTGGATCATCAATAAGTTTTGAAATCCCGTTAGCTAACGCCTCAGGATCATTGGGCTCAATCAGTAAACCTTCTTTTCCATCTGTCAAAACATCCCTGTATCCATCTATATCAGAAGCAATAGTTGGTGTTCTTGCTGCCATAGCTTCTAAAAGTACAATGCCAAAACTTTCTCCTCCTAATGATGGTGCACAAAAAATATCTGCTGTCTGGTAGTATTGCGGCAATTCGTTATAGGAAACTCCTCCTACAAAGACCAGATCTTGAAGATTACGAGCAGAAATAATGCTATGACAATCAAAGTTCAGAGTACCTGGACCCACTATTATCAGTCGCAACTGAGGATATCTCCATTTCAAAATAGCATAGGCATTCAGCAAGTTCGGTAGACCTTTGCGCTTTTCCAAACGCCCTACAAATAGTAAGTTGATTTTCCCATCGTCAAACTGGGGTAACTTTGATACGCGTTTATTGAAATGGTCGAAGTCAATCCCATTGGGTATGATCGTATAATCAGCTGGAAATGATTTATCAATAAACTTCCTGGCTGGTTCAGAAACAGCAATGTGACCGTGAAGTTTGTTGTGAAATGGCCTCAGCAGAAATCCAGTAAATCGATATATGTGCTTACTTCCGTGAAATGCATGAAAAGTTCCAATATTGAGACTTTCAGATTCTTTTAATACTACTAAAGGAACGAAAGGTGATAATGGCTCATGTAAATGAATAATATCAAACTGTTCCTTTTTCAACACCGCCCGCACTCTGGCCGTTAACCAAACTGATAAAGATATTCTAGTAACAGTATCAACTCCAGGAAATGGAATAGGACGACCCATAGCAATCAAATTTTCGCTTCCTTCAGGAACGCTATGAACCGGAGCAATAATCTTGACCTGATGCCCTTTCAGGGTCAACTGATTCGCCAGGTGCTTCACATGAGAAACAACACCACCTGGGTAGGCATAGTCATAAGGGGAAACTAAACATATTTTCAAGGAGATTACAACCTTACAAAAGTATCTTCCGCACTAATACGGAACAACACATAACTCAGGTCTTTACACTACTGGTACTTACTTCTCACTAATGAATTTTTCCACTAGATCTCGAGCGTGGTCGTCAGGATGTTGTATAGGAGGAGACTTCATAAAATAGGAACTGGGGCCCTCAAGGGTTCCAACCAATTTACGATCGAGTCCTAGCTTTACACATCTAATAGCATCAACCACTACCCCGGCTGAGTTGGGACTGTCCCATACTTCCAACTTGAGTTCAAGATTCAAAGGCAAATCACCAAAAGTTTTTCCCTCCATACGAATATGACACCACTTTCGATCATGTAACCACGGAACATAGTCACTGGGTCCTACGTGAACATTATCAGGACCAAGATCATATCCAATTTGAGAAGTTACTGCATTGGTCTTCGATTCTTTCTTGGATGCCAATCTCTCTCGCTCAAGCATATTAAGGAAATCTGTATTCCCACCGAAATTCAATTGATAAGTCCTTTCCAGCTTGACTCCCCTATCCCGAAATAATTGTGTTAAGACTCGATGGGTTATTGTAGCACCCACTTGAGATTTTATGTCATCACCAATCAGTGGTAGACCTTTTTCTTTAAATCTACCTTGCCAATAATCTTCTCTGGCAATAAAAACTGGCATGCAGTTTATAAATCCACAACCTGCAGAAAGAACCTGTTCAACATACCAGCGCGTAGCTTCTTCGCTACCAACAGGTAGATAATTAATAACTACATCCACTTTTTTTTCTTTTAATATATCGACAATATTACTTGTTGGGCCAGGAGCCTTTTCTACAACATCAGCAAGATATTTGCCGACTCCGTCGTGAGTCATACCGCGTTCCACCTTCACACCTGTCGGTGATACGTCAAAAAACCGCGCTGTGTTATTAGGTGCTGCATAAATCGCTTCAGATAAGTCCTTACCAACCTTGTTCTTATCAATATCAAACGCTGCAACAAAGTTGATATCACCTATGTGATAACCTCCGAGGACAGTATGCATAATACCTGGAATGAATCCATCGTCAGAAGCTTCTCGGTACTTTGAAACACCCTGTACTAGAGATGATGCGCAGTTCCCTACGCCGATAATAGCCACATTTATCTTACCAGGCATAATAGTAGTCAATACTCCATTCAAGAAATAGTTTTCTTTAGGCACAAACCAGAGAGAAATTGTACCATTATTTTGACAATCTCTCAACCAGCATGATTGATAGCTTTCTAATTCGCATGATATCATGACCCATTATTCATTACTCTGGAGAGCAGATTTTGTACGATTTCCACACACATACATTCTTGAGCGACGGTGTCTTATCCCCAATGGAGTTGATTCGGCGCGCTTTAGTCAGCGGTTACCATACAATAGCCATTACAGATCACGTAGGATTCGGCAACCAAGAACAAGTCCTTTCAATTCTAGTAGAAGACTGCTTGAGGGCATCTCGACAATGGAATATCACTGCAATTCCAGGGGTTGAGTTAACTCATGTTCCGCCTCAACTTATCGACGAAGCAGCAAGTCAAGCCAGACGATTGGGAGCTCAAATTGTCGCACTCCATGGAGAAACAATTGTAGAACCAGTAGAATCCGGTACGAATATGGCCGGAGTGAAAAGTACCAGTGTAGATATCCTAGCCCACCCAGGATTACTTACATTAGAAGAAGGCAAGATTGCAAACCAAAACAATGTATTTTTAGAACTATCTGCTAGAAAAGGTCACTCTCTTAGTAATGGCCATGTAGCAAAAATTGCTCAGCAGACTGGCGCAAGTTTAGTACTAAATTCCGATACGCATCATCCCAGTGACTTACTGAACATCGAGCATGCCACTCAAATAGCAGCAGGTGCAGGACTCGGGCAAAAAGAAATTGCACAAATTCTCAATGAAAACCCCTTACAGCTTTTAAAGAAAATATCATCTTAGGTTGCACTGGGAGCCAAGGTTGATGGCTCCTCTGCTGCAAATATTTTCTGTGGCTTCCATAAGTTCGTATCACCAGCAGGTCGTACAATGCCAACGAAATAGCCGTGTCGATTGTATATTCTGCAATACCGTTCTTTATCATTGTCTATCTGACTATTTATTAGTTCGATAGCCTCTCCAGACCTAAGACGTACTTCCTGTTCAGTTTCTATTACATATGCCGGCATGGATATTAAAACACTATCCATAGGCTTTAAAAAACTTTTCCACTGTGTAGAAACAATCTCCTCTTTGGAATTGTCAACGCAGAGTGCCTCATCTAACGAAAAGTTACCAATCTTTACTCGAGTAAGTTCCACAACATGCGCTCCGCAACCTAGTGACTGACCAAGATCATGCACTAACGACCGGATATAGACGCCTCTTCCGCACTTAACATGCAATGTAACAAAAGGAGGATTCCATTCTGTGACATCAAGAAAAGAAACAACCACACTCCGATGTACTCGCTCAACTTCCACGCCAGAACGGGCTAATTTATAAAGCCGTTTCCCTTCAACCTTTAAAGCACTATACATAGGCGGTTTTTGTAAAATATGGCCAGTATAGTTGGAAAGTACTTGACTAAACGTTTCTCTAGAAACCGAAAAGTAGTCATGCTTTTGTAGTATCTCTCCATCAGCATCATAGGTATCCGTAGTTTTCCCTAAGCACAGGACAGTTATGTATTCCTTCGGATTATCAAGAATATATTCACTTACCCTAGTAGCCTGACCAATAAAAACTGGTAACACGCCGGATGCTATCGGATCAAGAGTTCCTCCATGACCAATTCTCTTCAGACCTGTTGCTCTTCTCATGATTCTTACAACATCCATTGAAGTAATGCCAGGCATTTTGTTACAAACGACAATTCCGCTACTGTTATTGGATTGTTGCATCAACCTAAAGAAACCTGATTAAGATTCAGTGGTACTATCTATCAATTGAGATAACCGAATATTTTGTTGGATAGAATCGTCAAATTTAAATTCGAGCTCTGGAATAGTGCGTAAAGACAATCTTTCTCTAAGCTTTTTTCGTAAAAACCCGGCGGAAGAATTTAATCCAGAACTAGTCATCTCTTGATCAGATTCGTTATCCAGAGAACTAAAGCGTATCGTAGATCTTCGGAAATCAGGAGAGGTATCGACCGCTACAATAGTCACGATACTATTTATACGGGGGTCTTTCAGTTCGGTCATAATGAGCAAACTAATCTCTTCTCGAAGTAGTTCGTTGATTCTTTCAATACGTCTATTACTCATGTCCCACACTTATCTTTTTTATGATAATCCGTATTACAAGCACTGGTAACAGTCGTTAATATTTAATTCCAACAGCAGAAGGGATAGATATCATTTAGCTTCAACTATAAAGAAGCTGAGGGTATCACTTTCTTGGACTTCATCAAAACCGTCTATTCTTATACCACACTCATAGCCAGTTGATACTTCACGAGCATCATCTTTGAATCTTTTCAAGCTCTTAAGGGTACCATTAAATATTTCTTGCCCATCCCGTATCACGCGGACTGAGCTTGCGCGAGTCACTTTCCCTTCAGTAACGTAACATCCAGCTATAACCGTTCTCTTGCCACTGGTAAACACCTGCCTTACTTCAGCATTACCGATGGTAGTTTCCTGCAGAGTTGGCTCTAGCAATCCTTCCAAGGCCTTCTGAAGATCTTCAACCAGCTCATAGATAATTCGATAGTAACGAACTTCTACGCTTTCTGATTGAGCTATTTTCTCAATCTGTCGATCAGCTCTAACATTGAATCCGACTATTAAAGCATTTGAGGCTACTGCCAAAGCAACATCACTCTCAGTAATGCCTCCGCTACCTGAATGAATAATTTTAACCTGTCCTTGTTCCGTTTCGATTGTGGCTAAAACGTCACAAATAGCCTCTAGACTGCCTTGGGTATCAGACTTAATGATTAGTGCTAAATCCCTTAACTTACCTGCACTGATCTTGGCATATAGAGTCGATAGAGACACTGATTGCTCGTGTCTCAGGCTCTCTTCCGATATGCGGTCTTGTACAAGTGTTTTGGCGGACTTATCATTAGAAACAACTTCAAGGGAATCTCCTGCACTTGGAGTTTTATCCAAGCCCATTATTTCTACAGGAGTAGATGGACCTGCCTCGTTGATCCTAATTCCTTGATCATTTGTCATCGCTTTAATTCGGCCTGTAGACTGAGCGACAACAATATGGTCACCAACATGTAAAGTTCCTGATTGAACCAAAACAGTAGCCAGCGATCCTTTGGTATGATGAAGCTCTGCTTCAACAACTACACCTGCAGCCTGAACTTCCCAATCTGCTCGCAAATCAGCAACCTCCGCAACGAGTAACAGGGTTTCCAATAAGTCTGTTACACCTGTTCCTTCTTTCGCCGATACAGGAACCACAATAGTATCCCCACCCCATTCCTCAATAACGATATCACGCTCGACCAGTTGGCGTTTTACTTTGTCCAAATCAGCATCAGCTTTGTCAATCTTATTTATCGCTACAACGATAGGAACTTTAGCGGCCAACGCATGATTAATAGCCTCAACAGTTTGTGGCATAACACCATCATCAGCAGCAACGACTAATACAACTATATCGGTAACATTTGCTCCCCGCGCACGCATCGCTGTAAACGCTTCATGACCAGGAGTATCGATAAAGGTAACTTTTTGGTCATTATATTCGATCTGATATGCCCCTATGCTTTGGGTGATTCCACCAACCTCTTTATCAACGACATTTGTCGCACGGATAGCATCCAATAGAGATGTTTTTCCATGATCAACGTGCCCTAAAATAGTCACAATAGGAGGCCTGAGAGACATATTGTTCTGTTCTGAACCTGGTACTACAGCTGCTACAATGTCCTTAGATTCACTTTGTGCCCCATCAGGCTGAGCGTTTAGACCAAATTCAGCAACAACTTTCGACATTGTCTCGTAATCAAGCAATTGGGTGACGTTAGCCATTATCCCATGACGCATTAATTGCTTAACGATAGTTACAGAGGTAACCCTTAGTACTTCAGCTAGCTGAGCCACAGTCATAAAGTTGGGCAAATTAACAGACGGGCTTTCCGTAGCAGTTACCGTTTGAGGTTCAACTTCCTCTACTTCCACAATATCTGCTTCCTGGGATTTAACCACAACCCGTTTTCTAGAATTAGCGGTTCTGCTCCCGGCTGCACTACTGATCTTTTTTTTCACCATATCTTTTCACCCTAGCATGTTTCGCAACTATTAGCTGTCCAAAATAAACGTTATTAACTGTTTTTTTGATTCGCCACTAATGGATGCCTTTAGAGCCCTATCAAGGCGATCACTATTCATAGCAAGAGTCAAGCATTTACTATTCGAGCACACGTAAGCTCCTCTTCCATTACCTCTCATATCTTGATCTACCTTGACGTTAGTACCATCCAAACTAAAACGGTAAAGATCCATCTGATCATATCGTGCCCTACACGAAATACATGTTCTTATTGGAGACTTTCGTATAGCCATGTTGTTCACTCTATGAAACGGCTCTAATATTCTTCCTCTAAAGTTTGTCCTCTAGACGCGCTTCCTTTTTTTGCCTTGGCTGCTTGAGTTTCTTCCTTGGCCTTAGATTTTTTCCGACCTTTAGATCTACTACCACGGCCTTCAGGCAAAATATCTTCCGCAAATCTAAGCTCTGTGGTATCTGTGCGGGATGAAGAAAGTCCTCGAATAGGTAACTCCCAGATATCACCTGAAATAGATACTTCTGGCACAACCACTTCCACTCTTTGGTCTTGCTCCTCTTCAACAGCCTGAATGGCCAGTTCCTCTTCGACAGATATGGATGAGTCAGTACTTTCAATATCAGGAGCATCAACTGTTTCTTCCTCTGCATGTGCTTGCTCAGGAATTGATTCAGCATTCGTTTCTGTAACAGCTTTGGCTTGCTCCAATTCAACCACAGCTTTGGCTTGCTCTAGTTGAAGCGCTACATCTTTAGCTTCTTTCTCTAATTCAACTTCAGCTGCCTGTTGTTCCAACTCTTTAATATCAACTTCTGTAGAACTTCTAATGTCAACTTTCCACCCACTCAAGCGAGCAGCCAGCCGCACATTTTGACCTTCTTTACCAATTGCCAAAGACAAATGTCTTTCGTTAACAACAACCTCAGCCGTCCCATCTTCTGGGCTCAAATACACGCCAAGGACTTGGGCAGGGCTCAAAGCATTAGATATAAACTTCCTAGGATCTTCATCCCATTCAATGATATCTATTTTTTCTCCCTGCAACTCGTTAACAATATTCTGAATCCTAATGCCCCTAAGGCCCACACATGAGCCTACCGGATCAATTCCTTCCTGTGTTGCCTGCACCGCCACTTTACTTCTGGAACCTGGTTCTCGGGCAATACTCTTTATTTCAACAATACCGTTGAGCACTTCAGGGATTTCCAGTTCAAAGAGGTACATTAAAAGATCTTTATGGGCACGAGAAACCAGAATTTCTGGTCCCTTGATGGTATTTCTTATTTCCAAAACATATACCTTGAGACGTTGGCCAACTTTATATCGTTCATACAGAGCTTGCTCCTGTGGATACAGCACCGCCTCTCCTCTTCCTAGATCCATGACTACGTGTCTTGCGTCCACTCTGGTGACAGAACCAGAAACTACCGTTCCCTGTTTGTCCTCAAACTCGGCAAAAATCAATTCCCTTTCCGCTTCTTTCAATCGCTGCATGACCACTTGTTTAGCAGTTTGAGCACCAATACGACCAGCATCTTGAGACAAAGCTTCTATCTCAACAACTTCCCCCAACTCAACGTCAGATTTGATCTTCTTAGCTTTAGAAATTGAAATTTCTAGTTCATCGTCTTCAACTTTTTCTACTACCGTTTTTAGATTAAATACGGTAACAGTACCGTTTCCAGGATCAAGACGAACAGCAATCTCTTGCATCCCAGTATTGTCTTTTTTGTAAGCCGAAACTAATCCTGCCTCGATTGCCTCTATTACAATCTCCTTAGGCAAATTTCTTTCCGAAGCAAGTTGCGTAACTGCTATCAAAAAGTCGCTTTTCATCAGGCTAAATCCTCCGGTCGCGCTCCAAATTTTTTCTCCTATAGTAAAGAAAAAGTGGGCAGAGCCCACTTCCCTATAACACACGACACTAATAAGCTGTCGTGCAGCGACAGTATAACATTCCCGATAAGACTGTACAACAATTACAGTGCTATAGGGACGCCCTTGCTGATTGACTAACAACCCACTGAATGCTAGAGTCAAACTCCTAAAGGGTCTTTGAATTCGGAACAATTAAACGCGAGGCTATTTTGAGTTTCAAACACTCTCTCAACAATCTCAATGATAACCGAACTTTAGCCCAGCTTATTACTAAACTCGAACAAGGGGATCCAGAAACATATAGAAACATAGAATCTATCGGCTCGGGAAAATTTCGTTCGCATCGAATCGGGGTAACCGGTTCAGCAGGAACAGGTAAAAGCTCCTTAATTAATCACCTTATAAGTTTCTTTCGGTCAAAACAAAAGTCCGTGGGGGTTCTTTCGGTTGATCCATCCAGTGTTTTTTCAGGTGGTGCTGTCCTCGGGGATCGAGTTAGGATGCAACAACATGCTGAAGATGATGGTGTTTTTATCCGCAGCTTGGCTACCCGCGACTTTAAGGGACATCTAGCATCAGCCATCTGGAGTAGTGTCGCCCTACTTGAAGCGTCTGGTAAAGATATCGTAATCATAGAAACTTCTGGGTCCGGACAAACCGACTCCGATATTTACTATGTCGCTGATACGGTAACATTGCTACTCGTCCCAGAAGGAGGAGATGCCATTCAAACACTAAAATCCGGCATTATGGAAATAGCGGATATTTATGTTGTGAACAAAGCTGATCGACCTGGAGCAGACACCCTGACAAAAACCCTCAGTGCTCATTTACGTTTAGCTGAAACAAGTGAGGTGTGGAAACCACCAATTGTTAAAACCCAGGCTAATAAAGGAACCGGGATAGGTAAACTATGTGAAGCTATTGAGCAACATCATCTCAGCCTCATCAAAAATCCATCTAGCAATAAAACCCTGCCCGAGCAAAGACGCAGAGAGTTCACTAGTCAAGTGGAATTGGGGTTTTCTCGAATATTGCGTCACCATCTAGCAAATAATAAAGAATCAGCTAGACTCCTTAAGGATGTTGAGTCAGCGGGCTCATCTCCCCAAAGAGCCGCGCAAAAACTCATTTGCAAAATAGCTAAACTGATAAAAGATATGTGATACTATTGCACGTGGCCAATACCATGACAGCTGTTATTGAACTTCATTCTCTTACGAAAGATTACGGTAAAGTGAAAGCTTTACGAGGTGTTAACTTGTGTGTCAATCAGGGAACTATTTTTGGGTTTCTGGGACCAAACGGAGCCGGAAAATCAACCACAATTAGAATCTTAATGGGCTTTATAAAGCCGACTGATGGCAACGCCACAATTTTCGGCCAAGATTCATGGCATAAGTCGTACACTCTTAAATCCCGCATTGGATTCGTTCCTGACACTATTCGATTCGGCAAGAGTTTTACTGGACGATCTTTCTTAGAATACACTGCCCAATTGAGAGGTATCAAAGGTACTCCGATGTTCCAAAAGCAACTGCTTGATCAACTAGAGATGCCAGAACAAGTCTTAAAAAGAAAAGTACACACATATTCCTCTGGAATGGCAAAAAAAATTGCGTTGATACAAGCTATGCAACATAAGCCTGAACTAATGATTTTTGATGAACCGACAGAGGCACTCGATCCCATATCAAGAAAAACGTTGTTCACCGCAATGAAAGAACTCCAGAAAGAGGGTTCCACCATATTGATGTCTTCACATATTCTTCCTGACATTCAAGAAATATGCGAAACAATTGCCCTTATTAAGAATGGCTCTATCCAATCTGAGGGATCTGTTGACCAACTTCGACAAGGCAAGTCGAGAAATATGACTGTTGAGTTCAAGACTCTCCCTAACAGTGATCCAGTAATTCCAGGAGTAACCCTTCTTTCAAAAGAAGGCAATATTTGGTCGTTCAACATTGTAGATAACCTAAAGGGAATGCTTCAATACCTTACAAGCCACAACATTGTGGACCTTGAGTACCAAAAGCTGAGCTTAGAAGACCTTTTCCTCTCTGCATATGAAAATAATAGTAAGGATATCAAAATATGACCAGCGTTTTTATACAAATGCTGTACGGATTCCGATATAGCGTGTCCTTCGTATCTCTCGGAATGTTCCTTGTAAGTATGCTAATCATCTATATTGTGGACGGTATAGGCGGATTAGAAGGCGTCACCGAATTTATGAAGATGATGCCTGACGGAATAAAAGCAATGTTTAAGCTGGATGAGGGACTATCAAGTGTGACAGGATTCATCGCTGTGGAATACAGGGATCCAGGGTACTTTATGATTGGCCTTGGATTCGCCATAGCTATAGCATCTGGATTAGTAGCGAGAGAAATTGAGAACGGAACTATATTGATGTTCGGAGCAATGCCCATTAAAAGATGGCGTTACCTACTCAGCAAAATAGCCGCCTTAGTTCTTGGCCTGTTAGTAGTTGTAATTGCAGCAGGACTTGGTACATATATAGGATCCCTGCTCACAAACACCACTAGTGATATCGATTTTACTGTAATTTCACTAGTTCTGGTAAATTTCCTGGTATTAACGTTAGCTGTCAGTGGTATTACAGCAGCACTTTCATCGAAACTGTCAAGCGGAGGAAGGACTGTATCCATTGCTGCAGCAATTATGGCAGTCATGTATTTTATTGACCTACTGTCCTCACTTCTAGACTTAATATCCAACATTGACTTCCTATCTCTATTTCATTACTACGATCCAGGAGCAATATCAAACTCGGGACAACTAAACTTAGAGCATATTCTAGTTTTGCTGGGAATTACTATCATCACATATGGACTAGCACTTTACGTCTACAACAAACGGGATATTACTGTATAGGAAATGAGGAGAGAAACGCAGTTTCGACACCTCAGTATTCAAGTGGAATTACTGTCATGAATGACAATCACTCTTTATCAACGAACGGTAATTTGATATACTGCCACGGTTTTTGATACGTGCCCAAAACCATTTGAAAAGGAACGAAATGCCTGCTTACGCTATCATAGGTGGACAATGGGGAGATGAAGGAAAAGGGAAGATTGTCGATTACTTATCGGCTTCTGCCGACCTGGTCGTTCGATTTTCCGGCGGAAACAATGCTGGTCACACAGTCATTAACACGCAAGGCGAATTCAAGTTCCATCTTATACCTTGTGGTGTATTCTGGCCACAAGTTACATGTGTAATTGGTAATGGTGTCGTTGTAGACCCTGATGTCTTCCTGGAAGAAATTCAACTTCTCGAAGCAGAAGGTATAGATACCAGCAGGGTTAAACTTAGTGATAAAGCACACTTAGTTATGCCTTATCACACCGTCTTGGATCAGCTGGAGGAAAAGGCTCGTGGTACAGAGTCGATAGGGACAACAGGAAAAGGAATTGGGCCAGCCTATGTTGATAAAGTTGCCAGATCCGGCATACGGGTATATCACCTTCTAGACCAAAAAGGATTGCGCGAAAAACTAGAGTCAACCATCGCCAAGAAAAATGAGGTGATAACTAAACTCTACCAAGCACCTGCACTGGATGCAGAGGAAATTATAGCCAAGTGTGAAGATTGGTCCAGTAAAATATCCAAGTTCATTCAACCTGCTGAAATGATAGTTCGTCAATCATTAAGTGACGGTAAAAAAGTCGTTTTGGAAGGTGCGCAAGGAGCACTACTGGATATCGATCACGGTACTTATCCCTACGTTACTTCCTCATCACCTTCTATCGGAGGAGCATGTACCGGTTTAGGGTTACCCCCAGCAGCAATACAGAACGTCATCGGAGTCTTTAAGGCGTATTCTACCAGGGTAGGTTCTGGACCATTACCCACAGAAATGGACGAATCCACTGCAACCAAATTAAGGGAGATTGCGGGAGAATACGGTGCTACCACCGGTCGTCCGCGCCGTTGTGGTTGGTTTGATGGGGTAGCTGCCAAGTACAGTGCTACTGTAAATGGTTTCACCTCTCTAGTTCTAACCCGTCTTGATGTTCTCGACGGATTTCCATCTATAAAAATATGTACTGGATATAAACTCAATAACAAAATTATCGATTATTTCCCTTCAAGTGCAGAGGAATTAGCGCAATGCGATGTGGTATATGAAGAATTGCCGGGATGGACCGACCCAACCGCCAGTGCCAGAAACATGAAACAGCTTCCCGAAGAAGCAGTTCGGTACATCACAAGACTACAAGATATTGTTGGAGTCCCAATAGACCTCATCTCGACCGGACCGGAACGAGAGGAAGTAATATCTATCCGCAAAATTATTCGGTAAAACTTGATTCTCAAGGAGTATTAACATGAAATTTGCATTTTTCAATGATTATCAGCTAGGGGTGATCACAGGTGATCAAATTGTTGCGATTGATGAGGTTTCGAGACAAATAGAGCACTCTGCTCCTCAACAGCTAATCAATGGAGTAATTGCTCAATTCTCTGACTTAAAACCCGAAATAGAAAAAGCAATTGAGAGTAACCAAGGCGTACCACTATCAGGAGTCAGGATCCGGCCACCGCTACCACGAC
The DNA here is from genome assembly GCA_913047625.1 of uncultured Dehalococcoidia bacterium. GTDB lineage: Bacteria > Chloroflexota > Dehalococcoidia > Lucifugimonadales > CAJWUJ01 > CAJWUJ01. Next base: position 16,838 of record CAJWUJ010000012.1, read on the forward strand.
CCGGAAAGATAATCTGTGCGGCAGTTAATTATCTGGAATTCGGTACCCGGCCACCAAGCCCGCTAGAGGCTTTTATCAAGTCGTCTAACTCAGTCATCGGTGACGGAGACACGGTAGAATTACCCAACATCCCTGCAACTATATTCCATCACGAAGCCGAATTGGCAGTGGTCATAGGGAAACTAGCTAAGAATGTTACGGCTGCCCAGTCAATGGATTACGTGTTTGGGTACACTAACTTTATGGACGTGTCAGCAAGAGGTTTCGCCCCATTAGGACCCGGTAGAATGAGCTTTTTTATGATTAAATCTTCAGATACATTTGGGCCAATGGGACCATGTATTGTAACCAAAGATGAAATTAATGACCCGCATGATTTAGATGTTAAGTTGTGGAATAAAGGAGAAATCCGACATGACTTTAATACTAGCGACATGTCAAATAAAATACCTGAACTCATTGAATACTGCTCTTCAATAACTTCATTAGAACCCGGAGACATCATATCAACAGGAACTAACCACCAAGGTATTGGTGCGATACAAGATGGAGATCAACTGCTAATGGAAATAAAGGGGCTCGGCAAGTTAAACGTTAATGTCACAGACGCTCAGAAACGCAGCTGGCCAAGGGGTATAGATCAAGACATGGCGAAGGCTATGCTCGGAGATATAAAACCATAGCCTTGTTGCTATTTAGTGAACGGACACTTTGGAAACTAGGTCAACATGATACCTAGCTACAAGAGCGTCTAAAAAGGTAGCTGTCTCAACATCAGGCGTAACAAGTGGAAGCCTCGGAGATCCCACGTCGATACCGCATTTATTGACAAGGTATTTAATCGGTATGGGATTAGCGACAACAAAGATTCCGTTAAAGAAATCCAGCAATTCTAAATGTAATTCTGCAGCCTGAGCAGTCTTGCCCACTGTAATGTACTTTATCATTTCCTGTATCTGCAATCCGATAATGTGAGAAGCCACGCTAATTACTCCATACCCTCCTATGTTCATCATGCCAAATGTGTCATTATCATTACCACTCCAAACACGAAAATCTGAGTCGGTTCCTTTGATAATGCGAGAGATTTGATTGAAATCCCCACTCGCTTCCTTTATTCCAATAATGTTAGGGATACTGCTCAAACGAACAGTAGTATCCGCGCTAAGGCTAGCTACAGTTCTACTCGGAACGTTATACAATATACAAGGCAGGTCCGTACTATGAGCAATAGCGCTGAAATGCTGGAATAGCCCTTCTTGTGTTGGTTTATTGTAATAAGGAACCACGAGAAGACATGCATCCACGCCAGCTTCCTGCGCATCAGCCGTATATTTTATGGCTTCTGATGTACTATTACTTCCCGTGCCGGCAACCACTGAAACACTGCTAGGAACGGTAGCCCTAACCAAACTAAAAAGTTCTTTCTGTTCATCTCTGGTTAAAGTAGGAGACTCACCCGTCGTCCCAGCTACCACTAACCCATCACTACCTGAGTCTGCTAAAGATCCTGCAAGATTTTCAACCTGTGCATAATTAACAGCTCCGCTCCCATCGAATGGAGTCACCATAGCAGTCAGTAACCGCCCTATATCACTCATTATCCTATTCCCCCTTGAAAATGATACGAATGGATATTAACACCGATTGTACGATACTTTGTCAATAGCTACTATCATAACAATCCCAGCTTATAAGATTTCAATGCAACACCTAGAGAGAATCTCGAGACAACTACGCCTATTTGGCATATAATACCCTCAATTTAATCTACACGTCACGGGATACATTTATGGAAAAAGAGAACAAAGGATCAGAACCAATAAAAACTGCTTTGGAAAAAGCATTGGAGAAAGTAGATCAAATGGAGGCTCCTTCTGAGGAGGAACTTCTTGAATGGAAGTGGGTTCCCAAAGGGAAACAAATGGCTGCACAATACCTTCAAGGAGCATGTGATCTTCCCGAAGTAATCAGCAACACTGAAGAGACTGGTAGAGATCAATTTGTTAAAGGAATACTTGAAACATTACTGGAAAATATTCGTCTTCCGAGGTCTGAACAAGAATATAAAACCAATGAACTGGCTATGGAAGGATTAAAGTCAATAAAAAATGATAAGGACTCTATGGAGGAACTTATCTCACGTGTCCAATACGTCTGCACTCAATACGCACAACATGGGCTTAAAGAAAAAGAAGAGAAATACAATAGCATGAAGCAAGAATTCCAAACCAGAATTGAAGAAATACGCAGCAAACAGCCAAGTAACGTTGCACGGCAAATAGAGACAGAGTCTTTATCTCAATTCCAATCAGAATGGTTGCGCATTTCTAATCAGTTCGATGAACAGTACCTGGAACATTTACAAAATTTTCGAACCCAAGTTAGACTTATACGGTAGCTACAATGAATCAAGAAGAGCAGGACATACTTGCAGCAATAAAACTGACTAAAATCCTCAAGACACCTAAGCAACACCTTGCCACATTTGGCGTCACCCGAACAAACTACTATTTGATCACACAACCCAGCTACGATGATTTGTTACAAGAACAGCAAGAGGAATCAGTAATAAGAGAGGGTACGGTCGTTTCTGAAAGGCCTCTGGTCGTAACTCCAAGATACATGGCTAACCTCGATGGATTCAGCTCAGACGCTAGAAAATACTTTGAAAACCTGGTCCAAACACTCGGACCTGGTGCACCAGGAATCCTATACCAATATCGTAACGAACCAGCAGGACTTGATATTGTGTCAGAAAATGTCGAGGCTATTTCTCAAAAGATACTTGCTGATCTTAAAGGTAAAGGCGACACTCAATCTGTCGTCATACAAGGTGTAGATCACCTATGGGATGTCTCACTACTGCAATTCATATATCAATTTACAGCTAATTCCTTAAAAGGAAACATATCTGAAATGGGTAATATGGGTTTGCTAAACATAGAAAATAGCGTAGGCCTACCCACAGCGATTGTTAGGGAAATCGAAGAAATGTTTCAAAGAGTTCGGCAAGGGGATGATCCTTCTAAGTTGAAAGAAAAGCTAGACAGGCTTGGTGTCTTCGATCTCTATGAAGATCGCTTTCTCAGTCTATTCTTAAAAAAATAAGTCTTCTATTCGACAGTTCAGACTCTTGTTCTTAGGTACTTTCCTTACCAATAAGGTTTTTTTCTACTAAACAATTGATGATTTGCAAAGCATTTGTAGCGGCACCTTTTCGCAGATTATCTATTGCTAACCATAATACCAAACCATTCTCAACAGAAATATCCTGTCGAATTCTGCCAACTAGTACGTCGTCGGACCCTGAAGCCATAACTGCTGTTGGATACTGCAATAATTCAAGGTCATCAACTACCCTGATCCCTTGGAAAGATTCAAGGAGTTCTCTTGCACGATCAGGAGTTATAGGATCGTTAAATTGGACGTGAACAGACTCACAATGACCTATCATGACCGGAACTCTAACACAAGTCGCCGATATGTAAATCTCAGGACTATGCATGATCTTCTTGGTCTCGTGAATAATCTTATTCTCCTCGTGAGAATACCCGTTATCAAGAAAGTTTTCCACGTGAGGAATAACATTGAAACCTATGCGGTGCGGATAGACAAGTGGATCAATAAGACGATCTTCCAAAACGGCGGCGGTTTCAGAAATCAGCCCATCCATAGCTTTCTTCCCAGATCCTGAAACCGATTGATATGTGTCAACGATAACTCGTTTGATAGGATTCTCTTTGTGTAATGGGTGTAAGGCCATAACTAACGGAACTGTTACACAGTTTGGAATCGCTATTATTTTATGAATACCATTTAAATCCTCTGCATTCACCTCCGGTACAACAAGAGGAACATCGGAATTCATCCTAAATGCTGAGCTGTCATCAAGAACTACGGCACCTTGCGCTATTGCCAAAGGAGCAATCTCTTTACTGACAGACGCGTCTACAGAAATAAAAGCAACATCTGAATCTCGGAAAGCCAGTTCGTCCGCAAGTTGGATCTTCAGAGTTTTACCACGAAATTGAACTGTTTTCCCCACTGAAGATTGGGAAGCACACACATTAACCGAGGCTAGTGGCAACGTGGAATCACCTAAGAGTTTAAGAAACAGGGATCCAACAGCACCAGTAGCTCCAACCACAGTTATATTTAAAGGTCTCATAATTGACTAGAGTTCAAGCAAGTTTTCAAGCCCAACTATCAATCCATTATTTTCGAGAACATGCCGAATAGCAAGTAAAACCCCTGGCATAAAGCTTTCCCGGTTTATGCTATCATGCCTAATGCTAAGAGTCTGACCCAATGTACCAAATGTCACTTCGTGATGGGCAACTCTACCAGGCATACGAGAACTAAACACTGTAATATCTTTGTAATCCCCCCCCCGAGAGCCAGGAACTAAATCTTTTTGAGATTTTGGTCTCTTAAACCCGTTTCCACCCTCTTCAATATGCCGAACAATTGCCATTGCTGTACCGGATGGAGAATCAATTTTATTTTCGTGGTGCATTTCATGAACATCAACATATTCAAAATAAGGAGAACTTATCCTTGAGAGATGCATGAGTAAAGCTGCACCTAGAGCAAAATTGGGAGCTATCATGGCCCCAATGTTGTTTTTACGAGTGAGATCGCGGATTGCAAACACATCACTGTCTGAAAGCCCAGTGGTTCCTATTACAATATGGATACCAGCAGAGGCAAGAGTACTAACATTTTGCATACAGGATTCAGCATTGGTGAAGTCAACTGCTACGTCAGGACCAGTAGCCTTTATAGCTTGGGAAGTATCCTCGAATAATTGAAGTCCTGGATACACTCCAGCATCTATAACTGTGGACAGGTCACCATGAACATCAACACCAGCCACTGCTTCAAGGCCTTCTGCCGAATGTACGGCCCTCAGTACTTCTTGTCCCATTCGGCCAGCAACACCAATAACCATGACTCGAGCAGGAGATGAACTACCATTCATCTTTACACCTCATTCGTCCTGTGTTCAGAATCTCAATATGTATTTTACTACTTCTATTGTAATAAAAGTCGATATGAACCGCTAGCCAGTTATTTCTATTCCGAATATTAATCCCTAATATCTATTAGGGCGACCACCAGATCTAGGGCCTCGGGAATCTCGATTCCTCTGCACTGTTCTCGATCTAGCCTTAACATCGTCAAGAGTTCCATCTTCCAAAACAACCCGACGAGATAAATTGATGCGACCCAGATTATCAATATCAGCAACCATTACAGTAACTTCATCACCCTCGCTGAGCTCATCTTCCACAGCCCCTATTCTAGTAACAGCTATTTCACTAATATGAACTAATCCTTCTTTTCCTGGTAAGATTTCAACAAAAGCCCCAAAGGTCATAATCCTGGTTACTTTTCCATCATAAATTTTTCCGATCACCGCTTCTTCTACCATGCCATTGACATGGTCAAGTGCAGCCTGAGCGTCAGCCTCATCGTTAGAACCAACGGTTACGGTTCCGTCATCATCTACATTAATACTTACACTAAATCGCTCCTGCAAAAATCGAATGTTTTTCCCACCAGGGCCTATTATTCCTCCAATTTTATCCACAGGTACTTTTGTACGGAAGAATTTTGGAGCGTACTTGCTAACCTCAGCGTTGCCATCTCCAATTCCTTTCAGCATTTCGTCCATAATAAAAAGTCTGCCCTCTTTGGCCTGTGCAAGAGCTTGACGCATAATGTCTGTGGTTATACCACCAACCTTGATATCCAACTGGACTGCTGTAACCCCATCTCGAGTACCGGTTACCTTGAAATCCATATCTCCCATAAAGTCTTCAATACCCTGAATATCAGATAGAACAACAAAGTTGTCCCCGTCCCCTTTTATCAAACCCATAGCAATACCGGATACCGGCTTTTTAATCGGAACCCCAGCATTCATCATAGCTAATGTACTACCACATGTGCTTGCCATAGAAGTGCTTCCATTAGAACTCAAACACTCCGAAACGAGACGAATGGTATATGGAAATTCATCTTCATCAGGAATAACTGAAACCAAGGCGCGCTCAGCTAGAGCTCCATGACCTATCTCTCTTCGACCCGTTCCAACTCTCTTTACTTCACCAGTGGAATAAGGCGGAAAGTTATAATGGTGAATGTATCGCTTGGTATCATTAGGACTCAAAGTATCAAGTTTTTGAACCATAGAGAGTGACCCCAATGTACACACAGTGAGAACCTGCGTCTGACCACGTTTGAACAATCCCGAACCATGAGCTCGAGGTAACACATTAATGTCAGAGGTTATAGGCCTGATTTCCTTCAGCCCACGACCATCAGGACGCCTACCGTGTTCAAGTATACGTTCTCGAATCACTTTCTTTAGTCGCTTATCAAACGCAACAGCCAAATCAGCGCCGTTTGTCTCATCACCAAGCTGATCCTTAATTGATTTTTCTAGTCTTGAGAGCTCTGAATTTCTTTCGCCTTTTGCCTGACCGGCATCAATTATTTCCTCTAGTTTATTATCAGCTAAACCAGCAACTTGTTCTACTAAAGCCTCATCAACATCCAGAGCTGATTGGAATTCAAATTTTTCCATACCGATCTGTGCTTTCATTGACTCCTGAATTTGAACAACTTCCTGAATATACTTTTGGGCGAGTTGAACTCCTTCCAGAATCATTTCCTCATCAATATCGTCGGATGATTCTGATTCAATCATCATAACTGCATCAGTCGTACCAGCCACCATTAAATTGAGCGAACTCTGATCTAATTGCTCGTATGTTGGATTAACTACATATTCACCGTTAACGTATCCAATCCTACAAGCCCCAACAATACCGTTAAATGGGATATCAGAAATAGTTAACGCAGCTGACGCACCGATGAGTGAAAGCGTCTCAGGAGGATTTATATGATCCACACTAAGCATAGTCACTAGTATTTGCACTTCATTCCTTAAGCCTTTTGGGAACAAAGGTCGCAATGGGCGATCAATCAACCTACTGGCAATAATCGCATCGGGACCTGGTCTACCTTCACGTCTGAAGAAACTCCCCGGAATTCTCCCTGCCGCATATAACCGCTCTTCCAAATCTACTGTTAATGGTAAAAAGTCGACACCTTCACGTGCACTTTGAGCCGCACATACGGTTACTAACATCATGACATCGCCGTAGCGAACCACAACTGACCCATTAGCCTGTTCAGCCAATTTTCCTGTTTCAATGGAAAGGGTTTCGTGACCAAAGGCCACTTCATAAACTGATGACATATCTAGTCCTCCTCCACACCCACGCTTAAGAAAGCTTACAACGCAATCTGGTCATCTAGCGGCGTAAACCAAGCCGAGATATAACTGATGCATATCTGCTGGGATCACGCTTATTAAGATAGGTGAGCAACCGCCTGCGATCCCCCACAAGTTTAAGCAATCCTCGGCGAGAATGATTATCTTTGCGGTGGGTTCGAAGATGGGTAGTCAAATACTTAATTCTACCACTAAGGAGTGCTACCTGAACTTCTACTGAACCGGTATCGTCGCTACCGATTTGGTATTCTTCTATGATTTCTTGTTTGCCCTCTTTTGTGAGCATTGACGATATTTACCTCTTTATTTCACTCTTCTATTCAATCCGCAGGCGGGAGTATAGCACAGCTAGATAGTTATCTGCAATAAAAACAGTATTTACCGTATCATGTTGATCGAATACTACGAGAATCGTATAATTATAGGATACACAATCCTGTATTTCCCTTAATGCCCATCCTATTTAGGTATTGTACCTTTTTCCGGGGCCGTAGCTCAGCTGGGAGAGCACCTGCTTTGCAAGCAGGGGGTCAGGGGTTCGAATCCCCTCGGCTCCACCAATAAATTAGCAAATTATTCAGGATAGCCAATAAGTTCAATGGGTTCAGCATTATATGCTGTATCTTCCGTAACTAAGGCTTCAAATTTCCATTGTTCTCCTGGCCGTAGACTATCAACACAGGCATAGGCATCTTCAACCTTAAATCCTTCTTGGTCATACACAGCGAATGTAATACATACAAATGTTTGTGTGTACTCACTCTTATTGGCCACTATCCCGTGAAGAGTTTTCCAGTAGCTATCTGTCCCCCAGTCCCATTCTACTAGTTCTAGTTGGCCTTCTTCTTGCTGTGGAGCTATCTGCTTAGGCTCAGTCTGAGTTGTTGATTCCTCTTTCGTGATCTGCCCGGATTCACTTAGACAGTTAATAGTCCTATCTCCCAATTCCCAGCTTTCGGGATAGGGAAATAAAAACAAAGTGGCTCGTCGGTCGCAATGCGTGTCAAATTGTTCATAAAAATAATATTCACCTGGATATGTACCATTCTCATCCACTTTAAAGCTATTGAGCACTTTATACATCCACGGATCAGAGCAAGGAACTACTTCCACATCATAATACTCTGTTGCTAAATCTGCACTGAGTCCGTTAAAACAGTCCCCATCTTGAAGAGCAGTTATCCTGATTGTTTCCTTACTTTGTTTTGACGATGCTCCTTGAGTAGAATCTTCGATTTGCTTTTCCTCAGTAGCATCTTCGATTTGCTTTTCCTCACTGGAACCGCATCCTGTAAACATAAGCGTTAGTAGAATCAGTAAACATAGAAAATACTTTATCATTGTTGATGCCCTACCCTTCAATAAATCCTTAAATATATACATTACTCAAACCCCACAGAAAGAAACCGCATGATTCAATAGTCTATTTTAGCAATTTGCTGCAACTTATAAAGACTTACGACACAGGTATGACTACTCAGTACCTAAGCCAAAGTGATTACGACTGTTTGCAAGGGCATAAAAGTACAGAGGATAAGTTATAATGTACAAAAGGTTCTAAATTAAGGGAGGCGATTATGGCCAAATCTAAGCCCAAAAAGGAAAAACGAGAAGAAACGACAGCCGAATTCGTTAAGAGACTGAATCAGCAAGAGCATAGCAGAAAGCGTAGCGGGTTAAGGAGACGAGTTGGGCAACATCATGGTTATCATTAGGGTTAAAGAGGTGACATAGAGAAACATACCTTTACAAACCGCAAAAATCAGATTGGAGGTCTATATTATGGGATCTAAAACTTTCACAGGATATCTACTTGCACTTGGACCAATAGTCATGTTGACAACATGGATCTTTCTATGGGATGCACTCATTCCCGGTGCGCCAGAGGGTGCTATTGGTGAAGCAAAATGGCTAGCAGATATAGAGGGAGCGATGGAAAACTTGGCGCTGACCAAACTAGTAAGTTTGATAGGTCTTGGCGGCATGATGGCAATGGCGCTTGGCTATACCCTTTGGGCTCGTTTATTACAAGGTGAAGGAAAGAAGGGGGCTACACTTGCCACAGTGGCAGCTATAGCGATACCGGTAATTGCAGCAGGTATGATGATATCGATGGACTTCAATGTTGGCGCAACGAACGCTTTTGAGAAAGGTGATACGGCTGGCGCCATAATCTTAGGTGCGGTTGCTGACTACTCAGGTGGCGATATTCTTTGGACAATGCTTATGTTGAATGTGAGCTTTATAGGTATAGCTACAGTGTTACAAGCAACGGACAAAGTTAGTAGATCCATAGGTGGGATACTTGCAGCATCAACCTTGGTGATGTTTGCTTCATGGTTTACTACCTTTGAAGGACTGGATTTCCTGTGGATGCTATGGATGCTTGTAACAGTTGTAGCTGGAGTCAATCTAATTATTAGACAAAAAGCCTAATAGGAATCTATTAAACTTACGTGGATGATAGAGATGAGTTCTTGGTGATGATAGATTAGGCATTTTTTATCGTTATGTCACCTGAAGTACTGAATACATTCGAAAGGATCTTTGCGATTGTTAGCGAGATACCTTACGGTCATGTAGCAAGCTACGGTGACATAGCAGACATGGTGCCAATCCCTAGTGCCCGTATAGTAGGATTTGCACTTGCTAGCCTGAAAGAATGCCAAGTAAATATTCCTTGGCATCGTGTAGTAAATCATGAAGGAAAGATCAGTCTGAGACGTCCAGATCGCATGTTGTTACAGAAAGAATTATTACTATCTGAAGGCATTCAATTCAATAAGAAAGGACGCATAGATTTAAGAGTATATGGTTGGTGATAATTTCTGTGCCAAGCGTGATACTGTATAAAAGTATCTAGCAACATAATTTTAGGGGAATGGCATACTAATTATTATATGCAGGAGTGAATAAATGAAGATTGGGGTACATGTTGGACATGTTGTTTTCAAAGGATACGACCTGCAACAACAATGGCTAAACCAGCTTGAAGAGTTCCGTCTCGCGCGGGATGTAGGATTTGACTTTCTAGGTTGGGGACACCACTGGATGATAGACCCGTTCCAGCATTTCCAACCAATACCGGTGCTTTCACGATTTGCCGCTGAAGCGGGATCCATGGAAATGGTCACCAGTGTTTTGCTAACTCCGATTCTGAACCCTGTACAAGTGGCAGAAGAAATTGCCACACTAGACCATCTTTGTGAAGGAAAGTTCATTTTCGGTGTCGGCTTAGGATACCGGAAGGAAGAATTTGAAGCAGCAGGCATGGCCCAAAAAGAGCGGGCCCCTCGATTCGAGGAAGGCCTCGCACTTATGAAAAAACTGTGGACACAAGATGTCGTATCCCATAAAGGAACCTTTTATACCGTGTCGGAAGCCCGTCCTACGGCACGCCCCTTCCAAAAACCTTATCCGAGAATCTGGATTGGAGGTATGACAGAAGCCCCTATAAAAAGGGCAGGCCGCTTGGGTCATTCATATTATGCCTTACCCCTGACACCGTATGCTGAAATAAAACACAATATAGGTATTTGGCATGAGGCACTGGATGCACACAATCATCCCATCCCAGATGAACTTCCAGTTATACGCGAGGTTTTCATTGCCCCCAGCAGAGAGAAAGCTATCCAGAAAGCAAAACCCAGCATCGAACAAAAATACGCAGGCTACAAAGATCATAGTTTGCCATTAGTAGGATCAGCAATAGCCAGTGGAGTGGAGCCGTTGTACAAAGACCCGTTTGCAGTAGGAGATCCAGGAGATTGTCTTGAAAGCCTGGCAAAATATCGCGATCTTGGAGTGACGCATCTTGAACTGAGGCTGTCCTGGCCTGCCACTTCCCATAAGGAAGTATTGGAAATGATCGAGCTCGTAGGGAAAACCATCTTGCCCCAACTTAAGCAACTGTAAGACACTATCAGTAGTGCTTTTAGTTTTGCGACTACATGAGACGCAATACTCAATGCTTGATTCATACCCGTAATTCAAAATGATAAGCAATGATCATTATCGCCGTAAAACTTCCCAGATATCCCAGCTATCGCAATCGTTCAGAACTCCTAACACTGGTTTCGCAAATATCCCAACTGGTATAATGAGCTAACTTCGCAATACTGTTAGAAAGTTAAATAATAATTAGCTAGGAGGAAAAATGATTGTGAATTCTAAAGTTATTGGAGCTATGTTAATCCTTGGGCCCATCTTGACTATGGGCGTATGGATGGTATACAGCGTTGATACAAGCGGCATGAGTCCATCTGATTCTCTAAATGCGCTAATTGCAGAATCTAGTAAAGCAACAACTTCATCAATGCTTAACGTCTTTGGTGTAATGGCCATGTTTACTGGCCTTCACTTGCTGGCGCGCTCATTAAAAAGTGATAACGCTGTAAGTAACGCCTGCGCTGAAATAGGTGGGCTATTTCTTGTGTTGCTTGTGCCAATATGGGTACTCATGATGGCATCAGATGTATCAGCACTCGACGCAACAGAAAAGTTTGGCACTGACACTGGAACCCAAATACTTGCCGCTTCCAGAATATTTCAGATGGGTGGCATACTACTTGTTGTTGGACTTTTCTTACTAGGTATTTCGTTGATTTTGCTCAAAAAATACAAGCGGATTATTGGAACACTATTTGTTATAACGTCCTTAATCGCATTTATAGATATGGCCTTCAGCCCCGATATCGAAATCATTGGATTCATAGGCTGGATGGGAATGTTCTTTACAACTCTTGTGACTGGCATACTGACCACGATCCAGAAAGACAGTTAACCAAAGAGTTACACGTTAAAGGAATATAGTAAGGAGCGTGAGGGATTTGTGATAAATCCCAACGCTCCTTTAATGACTATAGGCTATATAATCTGACAGGATTATCCCAGAGAATCTTCTTTTTACTGGAATCTGGCATCGTTAAGCCCAAGAATGTATCTGTTGCATGAGGATACTTCGAATCACCGTGAGGATAGTCAGTTGTAGTAAGTAAATTATCATCACCAAACGCATCTACTACATGGCTAACAAACTCTTCATCAGCCTCGACTGCTGCATAGCCCTGCCTCCTGAAGTACTCACTAGGTTCCATTGTCAAATGCTGCATTTCACCGTACGGCTCACCCCATTCATAGTGTTCATCCATTCGACCTAGCCAAAACGGCAGCCAACCACATTGACCCTCCAGAAAGCCAAATTGCAATGTGGGGAAACGTTCCATTACACCTCCCATCACAATATCAAGGCATGCCATCATTTGTTCGACGGAATGCGTTGCCACATGGGCAATACGAGAATGAGAAGGAAAACGGTCAGCTCCAGCTGCAGGTAATCGGGCACCAGTCGTTTCATGGAAGGTAACCGCTATGCCCAATTCTTCAGAGACTTTCCACAGAGGATCATAATATTCACTATGCCACGGCGTATTGTTATACATATTGGGACGGAGCATGATTGCTTTAAATCCAAGTTCTTCAACACAGCGCCGGGTCTCAGTAACAGCACTTTCAACATCATGCGGAGACACAATACCTGCACCGAATGTAATAGTAGGATCTCCCGCCTCCATGTAATCGTACAGCCAGTTGTTGTAAGCTTCGCACGTGGCTGCAGCAAACCGGGGATCCATACCATTCTTGGCAGTCACATACATACCGGATGTCGGAAAAAGAACAGCAAGGTCTAGACCTTCTTTTTTCATTGCGAGTACAAGAGATTGTGGGTCAAAGTTCCGAGCAATATCTTCCTTGTAACGATTGCCCAAAGTTTCATCTTCTGATTTAAAGCCTTCATAAGCCTTGTTTCTTCCAGACGTTGAATAAGGACCTGATGCAGCCATGTCATTCATCATTTCGCCTTCAACCAGCGTCCGAATATCCCACTGTCCCTCAGACATTCGCTTTGGAGCTCGATCCTTGAATTCATCTGCGATATAGTTTTCCCACAAATCCACTGGTTCCATTACATGCAACTCAGCATCGATCATTTTATATCCGTTCTTTGCCATAGAAACCTCCGAGAAAGATATTTGCGATATTAGTGAATCGCAATACTATCTTACTTTAAGGTTCACCGTGGAACAATATTACTCAGAAAACTTGATTTCCATACACACGCGGAATACAGTTAACAATTAAATCAGAACTACGGAGGTTGAATATGCAAGTAGGTTTTATTGGTACTGGGAGCATCGGTACCCCAATGGCGATTAATTTAAATGAAGACTATCCCCTGATAGTCCACGACGTTACCAGAGAGAAGGCTACAGCTTTGTTAGAAAAGGGAGCCAAATGGGCCGATTCTCCTAAGGAGTTAGCAGCTCAATGTGATGTAATCCACACGTGTCTTCCAGGCCCAAAAGAGTCTATTCAAGTTGTTCTTGCTGAAGACGGCATTATTGCAGGTGCCAAAAAAGGATCCGTATACATTGACCATACGACCAATTCCCCTGAACTTGTCCGAGACATCAGTGCAAAACTGAACGAGCAAGGTGTGGAAATGCTGGATGCCCCGGTCAGTGGGGGAACTGAAGGTGCACGGGTGAAGCAATTACTGCTAATGGTAGGAGGGAAAGAGAGCACCTACGAGAAGTACAAGGATGTTTTAAGCACTATGGGCGATATGATATACACAGGTGCAATCGGCAACGGAATGATCTCCAAGATCACTCATAACACTGCGTCTTTCTGCCTTTCAGTAGCAATGATGGAAAACTGGTCTATAGCGATTAAAGCAGGACTTGCACCTGAAAAAATTGTTGAAGTCTTTCAGAGGGCAGCTATTGGTAGGAACTCTGATATTCATTCCCGTCTTCCAAATACATTATTCCAAGGAAAGTTCGATCCTATATTCGCATTGCAAGTTGCAAAAAAAGACATTACGCTCGCAACAGACTTAGCAAAGTCATACGGTGTGCCTGCCAGAGTCTCGGAACTGGTTCTTCAAGAATATATCGAAGCAGTAAACAGAGGTTGGGGAGCATTTGACAGCTCTATCGTACTGAAACTACAAGAGGAAAGATCAGGTGTAGAAGTCAGGCTTCCAAAGAACCCTGACTGATTTATACCCTTAGTATCTAGCAGAATAAAATAAAGTATTGCAAGAACTGCTTAGTGCATATAAGCCAAGTAGAAGTCCTCTGTTTTTATTTTTGATGACACGCCATCTTTGTGCACGCCAAACCACCCTTCATGCATCTACACTGGTTACATGAATTAGAACCTGTGTCTTTACCAGACCAGCCATCCTGAACTATCTCACCCCCTGTCAAAAGGCAAGTGCTATTATTCGAGGCTGTTGTTGATATAGTCACAGGGGCAGAAGAAACCTTCTGTTGCGATAAAAGCCAATTAATTACTTTGGGATTTCCATAAATAGTATCCCAGCCTTCATGATCCCCTCCGACAACAGTACGGAACGTAACATCCGCTTGTCGTTTCTCAAGTTCACGGACCATTTCTGCAGCCATATCGTACGATGAAATAGAGTCCTGATCGCCGTGACTAGTCCAGATCGGTAAGTGGGCAACCAATGGAGCTAATTGTACGTAAGAATAGGGTGCATGGTGGCTTGAAAGTGGCATCAATCCTGCAAATACGTCAGGTATGGCAGCAGCAACGATATATGTTCCTCTACCCCCCATGCTTATTCCAGTGAGGTAGATTCGGTTACGATTAACCCTTAAATTTGCGCTAAAATCCTCTATTACATCCACAATTTTGTCAGCGTCCCAATCCCATTCAGTTTTGGCAGGGGCTACAAGTATGTAAGGGTTTTCATCAGGCATATAGAACTGATCCATAAAAACATTTGATTGCCCTGGATATGTTGCCTGTCCTCCATGCAAATAAATAACCACCGGATAATCCCGCGTATTTTCAGTGTAACCTGTGGGTACTTTAAAAGTGTAAGCATATCCATTCATCCATTCAGGAATGGATGAATCAGCTTCTCCCTCAGCCATATCTTCTTTAACCCATTGATAATCATTGAACAATCGGAGTGTTTCATGAGCCTTTTCTTGGGTAATTTTACCGGTATCCACTGCCTGTTGAAGTCTTTTCTCTAAATTATGCTTCTCAGACGATATGATTTCACCCCAGACAATGGCCGGATCTCTCGACTGTGGATAAACTAGTTCCGTTAAATCGTGAACAGTCAGCCACTTGTCATCCACAATACTAGACCATATCGATTGATCAATAACGGTCTTTATTTCAGTGGACGCTTCAGATTCAGTGACTTCGGGAGAATCGGAACAACCTACCAACAACAATAGCACAAACGAGAAAAGAAATAGGAAGGAACTTTTAGCAATCATAGTATCGAACAACCAAGGTTTTCATACTTTGTTTCTTATTGGCTAGAATTGATTCCTTGTCTATAAAATGTACCCAGGGGAATTTACTCTAGATCTTCGTATATCTCAGTAACGTGAGTACTAGCCAATAGTGGATATATTTTACTGAAAATATCAGTGATAGTTTTAGTATTGCGAACTTTTGATCTAGCTTCATCGTAAATTCCAAGAGAAGGCCACTTTTGATCTGTTACCAAAATACCATGCGGCCCTATAACCTTGCGGTAAATCGATATAGGTGGGAATCCTGCATCGGTCGTTGCCGACTGAAGTGTTCGAAGATGCTGGGTCAATTGCCCGCCACCTGGCTTAGGAGTATAAATCCGTCTTACTGTAATCATCCGAGTTCCTTTCCATTAAAAATAACATTAATCTTAACACCCTCGAGAAAATACGGTTTACTTTCTACAACTAAAGATTATCACAGGGTAGATCAGCACAGTTTACAAAGATCCGAAAAATGCTTCCATTTCTTGTGCAAGTATTCTGGGCTGCTCCACAAGAACCATATGACCTGCATCAGCAATCGTCACTGCTTCTTTATGCGACAGCTGTCGAGCCAATTCCCGTGCTTGCCCAGGAGGAGTGATAAGATCACTATCCCCTACCATAACCAATGTTGGTGATTGAATAGCTGAGTATCGATCTCTGCTTGAGAACGCAATACATGCATTGAGATGACCTTCATAAGCATATACAGGTTGTGGTTGGGGATTTTTTTCCCCTCCTTCAATAAATCCATCCACCAATTCCCGCCGGTGCTCAAAAGTGGCTGGACTGAACATCATCCCCGCCACCGACTCCAAAAAAAGTCTCCGATCTAACTTCCGAGCCAATTGCATGCGCAATTCCATCAGAAATATCGTAACCTCAGTAGGACCGGTACCACTACCTATCAAGGTCAAACTCCGACACCTTTTCCCGGCAGCAAGAGCCATTTCTTGAGCAATATATCCTCCCATCGAGTGCCCAACAACATGGCAAGCATCAATTTCAAGAGAGTCCAAGATTGTTAATGCGTCTTGAGCCATTCCAGACATAGAATATGGAGGTGTTGGTTTTTCAGTTTGACCCACTCCACGGTTATCTAGCATGATACAGCGACGATTAGTCTTTAAAAAGTCTGCCAGAGGCAACCAGCAACTGTAGTCCATCCCCCCGCCAGGAATAAAAAGAATAGGATCCCCATCACCCAATTCCATATAATGCATCTTCAATTGCCCTGCCATTGCGAACGACATATTGGCCTCCTTTACTCTGCGAGAAAGTTCTCTCCAACTACCCATTACACCAGCTTAGTATATTCAGTCTTTTAACGATTATCTATTTAGTTCTCATTGAGTAGGATGAAGTGCCTTAATTATTTCTAGAATATATGCAACTTCTGCGTCATGTTTCTGCTGAGTAAAAGTAATCTGAGTCTGTAATTCCTCTAGCATTGTTTCCATCTGCTGAAGATCAGCACTAATACCGCTAAAGAACCATATTGAGAAGATCACAAGACTTATGAGAATAATGCCTGTGGAGAGTTCCAGCCAATATCCCTTAACAAATTGGATAACCATCAGTAATCTCCCATTGAGCTAATATCAAAACCACCGAGAGAGAGCTCGCTCTACATCGCGTGATCTATTAGAAACTACCACTAGGCTAATGTTGAGGATGAAGCTTCAACAATGCATTTATCTTTGCCTTTAAGCCGCAGAACAGCCTGACAATGACGGCATTGAACAACCGCTAAGTTTGCTATTTGAGGTTGTCCCACACCAAACAACTGTTTACATTCGGGACATTTAAATTGAATTATCAAGGTAGACTTTTTGCTATTCATTGTTATCGCCACCTTCTTGCAAAAAATGAGGTTATAGAATATATCGTGGGAACTATAAATGGATGGAGGGAAAAAGGCAAGTGTTTCTAAAGTAAATATCTTTATGTTTTCTCTACTGTTACCTGAAATACCGCTTACGGTATCGATATCAAATATCAACTCACGCATAAAACGCACGAGATACGATCATGGTCCACCTTCACTTAAAATTACGACCTGACTTATGGTAAATTAATAATTAATCATGGAATCACTGACTATCTCTAATTTGAGTCCTCTAAGATTTCTACTCCGCTCAAGAATCTTTACAGGAGTAAGCTTATGTCTCATTATTTTCTTTTCTTATACTCTAAGTACTGCAGAAGCTCATAGACCAGCTTTTCCTGATGGGTCTAACATTTCTTCCGATACAGCATTCCAACTAGACGGAATAGATATTTCTCAGGCTGTATATCAAGTTTTAGGAAATAACAATCAAGTATGGCTACAATTTGACCCTGCAAGTTCCGAATCTCGAACGATACCAGTTCAACTAGGTATCCCGGTATTAGAGGAAACAGCATCATTCAGACCTATGGTAGCAATAATGGCTCCAAATCTGAGATCTATCGACTTGCCCTTTGCTGTGCCGAGTGGATATGGGGCCATTCTTTACAAAACCAATGATGAGCAACCGATTAGAACATTTCACGAGCGTTTCACCAATACCAACTCTTGGATATTAATAGAAGAGGAATTTGATATAACCGAAACAGGAATACACTACATAGTAATATTTTCAGATAGCAGGCAATCAGGTAAATTCTGGTTTGCAACTGGTACTAAGGAAGTATTTGATTTTTCTTCTATAGCCAATTTAAATAAAAACATATCCCGTGTAAAAAGTTTTCATACACCGGATATTGTTTCTGACCATAATGCACAAGATGACATTAGTAACTGGAACAATCCCAGACAACAAGGTCGATATCTTAGCTCTGTGCCAATATATTTAACAGTAATCCTACTCATGTTAGTATTTGTAGTAATACTTGTACTAATCAGAAAAAAGTAAAGACACCCCTTAAAATAGCCTAGTCTGAAGTACGATGAACAATAAGCAAAATGAAATTAAGAATCAAGTCAAACAGCATTACGGAAAACGGGCCCGCCAGGCATCAAAACTAACCACCCTCCAGCCCTTAGAAGCACTTCGCTGTGCGGATGGCACCACCAAAACTGATATGGACATATCATTAGGTGCTTCCCCGAATATATATGTCCGTGATGATCTGCTCGGCGTACCGTCCGAAGCCATCGCATCATCTGCAGGTTGTGGAAACCCAATCGCATTTGCTGATCTACAACTGGGCGAACGAGTATTGGATCTAGGATCTGGAGGTGGACTAGATTGTTTTCTGGCAGCTAGAAAAGTGGGACCTACGGGACATGTCACAGGGCTAGATATGACATTAGATATGTTAGAGCTTGCGCGTAACAATGCCCAGAAACTTAATATCGTTAATGTAGAATTCCTAGAGGGATTTATTGAGGCTATACCTCTTCCGGATAGAATTGTAGATGTAGTTATATCAAACTGCGTTATTTGTCTTTCGCCTGATAAAGATGCTGTAATTCGTGAGTCTTTTAGGGTACTTACTTCCAGAGGAAGACTCCATATATCAGATATGGTGACACTGGGTCCTATGCCACAAGAATTAAAAGAGGATTCTCACCAATGGGCTAGGTGTGCCTCAGGTGCCGAAGAAGCAGAGGCATATATGACGAGGCTGGAATCAGCAGGGTTTGTAGAGATAAAAATGAAGTATGACGGGGATCCACAGTCTCAGGAAAATAATATGCCTGATTTGATTGCTGTAAAGATAGTCGCTTATAAACCCTGAACAGATAGACGAAAAGGTGCTTTCGTGCACACATACAGCCACTCAAGGAATTTTACGCAAAAGTTTGATACCTTAAGTGCACTACCGCTTAACCAACGAGTAGTAATTTTGCCAAAAATATTCTCTACAGAATATTTTTAAAGCAACTTCCCCAGACAGCAATCATCCATTGGACGGTTTCCTAAGAGCAGCCAATATAGGATCAATTTCCCTATCTAACTGCCGCCAATATAACAACATGAACAAAGTAACAACAATGGCTATAGCACCACAAATAAACAAAGCAGTGTTAATAGATGAAATCAGTGCAGACTGTGTGACCGTATGAGGTGCGATTTCAGCCGCATTCGTACCTGTCAGATAGGATGATATCAGTACAAACATTGCCATGCCGAGAGTAGACCCTAATCCCAGTCCAACCTGCCTGAATGTTGCAATTGATGCTGATGCTGACCCCAGTCGATTACTATTCGTACTAACTACCACAACACTACCTGAGGTTGTTTCAATCATAGCAGTTCCCCAGCCGATCAGAGTAAATCCGGCAAAAATTATAAGAGTAGGACTGGAAGTCCCGTCTGCTATCCCCGAAAGGAAAAGACCTGCAATGAGTGTCAGATTACCTAATAACCAAAGGAGGTTTGATGAAACCCTAGCCCAAAGCCAACCTGTAAGAGGTGAACAGAAAAGCCGAATGCCGTGGAACAAAGTACTCAATAATCCGGTTTTTGTGGCCGAGTAACCAAAGCCGTGAATAAGGAGAAAAGGCGTGATCGCTATAGCAGCATTAGTAATCAAATACAAAGCAAGTAACATGATCAATCCTAGCGAATAGGCTCGAGATTTAAAGAGATCAAAATCGATAACTGACCCTATCGTGTTCTTCCGAACCAAAAGAAAGCACAGAAGACCGGTCAAACCCGTAGCTGCACTTCCAATAGTAACGGGATTAGTTAACCCGACCCGTGCTGATTGGTTCAACATGACAATAAAACTACTAAGCGTAAGAAAGAGTAATAATGCCTGATACACATTAATTTTGGATCTCGAAGTTCTACTATCTCTGGGTAATAGAACCAGGGAGAACAGAACCGCTAACCAACCAGCAAGAGACATGAACCACAAAAATAATTGCCAGCTGAACTGTTCCAGAAAAATACCTGCCAGTAGGGGACCCAATCCTAGCCCTATACCTATGCCAATACCCTGAATTCCAATTGCCAGGCCTTTCTGATCTTTAGGGAAAGCCATCGTTAGTAGAGCATCTCTATTAGACATAGTGAATGCGTAGCCAATACCGATAAACAGCCGAATTGCGATTAAGATAAAAATATTCGGAGAAAGAGGAGCAAAACAAGTACCAATAGCAAAAATCAAAGTGCCAAGTATAATAAATCGACTTTTACCACCAGCATCCCCGATCCTACCTAAAATCAGAAGTAACCCCCCACTGACAATGCAATGGCTCATAGCAACCCAAATAATAGTTGATGCATCAGTATTGAATTCTTCAGCCAATCTAGGCAGCAGAATGAATAATGAACTGGAATCCATGGCAAGAACAAAAACAGGGAAAACCACGTTAAAAAGCATAAGCCACTTAAGATCAATCCAGCGTGTCAAATAGCGAGTCACTCTTGACAATTGAAAGGCTTCAGTCATTTATCGGGGTACCAAAACATTCCAAACCGTTATCCTGATTCAAAGGTAGGACACGTCTGCCCATATTATCCATTTAATTCCATTTGCCTTTCCAATACCACTGAAGTTTGCATCTGCTGTAGGGGGACTTGCCAATACTGTTCAAGCAATTGATCCTTCTGTGTTTTAGTATGCAGCACAAACCCATGTTTGAGATAAAAGTTAATTGCCCAGGTTGCATCCTGCCAGGTACCCACAAGCAATCTGACACTTTTATTTATTTCAAACAAATATCTCAACAACGATGTTCCTATACCTTTTCCTTGATATCCTGACAGCGTATACGCATGTCGTATCAAAGTGACATCTTCAACTTCCTGTGTTCCCATTACTCCTAACAAGACGCTATTCTCAGCGTAGCCAAACATGCGAACTCCCGCTTCAAGTTCCTCTCTTAGTTCATTAGGAGACATGTAAGGTTCGTGCCAACACTCATCTGGTATAACACCTTTGTATTTCACCGCCGCATCATTTATGACAGTGAGAATACTAGCACTATCTTTAACAGTGTATTCGGTTATCATTCCCGGACTTCTCCCTATGAGATATATGAAGCAGAAGAGTTACTGATGATTATGTGCTGCCTGCAACAACCTGTCGACAGTAGCTTCTAACTCTGAAATTCTGTTATACAGTTCATCAATTTTGTCCTCAGCCCACTGCTCTGACGGTTGCTCAATCTGATTTACCCGTTCTTCCTCCTTGCCCCCGCCAAGAATGGTCATCACCCCGTAAACCACTGCTACTATAAGAATCAAGCGAAGCCCATATTTCCTGAGAAAATTAGGCGGTTCTGGATCCTGTCCGTACGGACTGTTATATATATCATCGTTGTTTTGCATAAATATCTCCTCTAGTTCTCCAGGTCATTGCTTTCGCACGAACTTCAACGCTCATTGTCGTACTCTATTTTCTGCGGGTAACTATTAGGAACCCACCATTGCATATAATGTCATTTCCCTGACCACTAATTTCATTGAAGACTCACTAGTGAAGCCAGTGGAGAGTCACTGCGAAGGAATATTAATGCTCACAAAGCAAGTTTTAAGCTCCTAAACCAACCTTCGTTCCCACACGCAACACATCCAAAAGTCCGTTAATCGAAGTAAGGTCTTCCAATCCGTATATGCCGGATATAGCAGTCTCTATCTCGGTGTCAGAGAGAACATTCACAGCACATACTCTGAACTTTTCCTGTAAATCGTGATCCGATAATGGGTATGTCGGCGTGCCGGTAGCTTTTTCTATACTTCGATCAAAAGTTTGCCCATTCTGCATAATTACCGAGACATCTACATGCCCACCAGAGTCAATCACTACCGGTGTCTGGGTGTGATCCGTCACTACGGTAACTTTATCCGATAAGTGCTGGACTTCCTTACGTGCCACCTGCGACATCTCAAACGTATTAAACCCTATTTCTCCGTCGACTATAGCGGAAGCCATACAGAAATGCATACTGAACTTCCCCTCTAATCCTGTTGTTGCTTTACTATAGATAAGTGGAACATCTTCCCCAGGAGGAATAGTGATGACAACTTTTGATACTTCTTCTGGGACAGGATGATGGACACTGACTAGATCTAGCATCGCATCAAGAGTCCGATGAGTTTTGTTGCAGCTTGGATATTTTTTCACCGTAATACCAGGCGACTGTATATCCCAAGGAGCACCCATCGATTCCACGAGATAGGCTTTGTCCATTCCATCTTCAGAAAACACCTGGCCGAAATCTGCAGGATGATCAAAAATATTTGCTGCTGCGGTGAAACCCTTGGAGGCAAGCAACGCAGCCAATACGCCGTTCCTTGCTGCTTCACCAACGTGAAGGGGTTTAGTCATAGTACCAAAATTAATCCTTATCCCACTTGCCAGAGATGCCGCAATTCCCAGCGTGGTTTCAACTGCCTTCTTGTCTAACCCCATAATCTTAGCACTAGCCGCGGCCGCTCCCATGGTTCCCAGCGTAGCTGTAGCATGCCAACCTTTGCCGTAATGGGATTTCCCAAGAGCCGATCCGAGCTTGCACTGCACCTCAAATCCTATTAAGAATGCTTCAAGCAAATCCCCTCCTGAACTATTACGCTCTTCTCCCAAGGCAATCACAGCTGGAAGAACCGGAGCACTCGGATGACCCATACAAGAATCGTTCACATCATCAAAATCCAAGGCATGAGCCATAGTACCGTTTATTAAAGCGGCAGATAACGAATCGGTATGCCTTCCGATACCCAGTAAACTGGCCTGAGCATTGCCTAGGCGTCCTTCCAGTGCCGCTACAAGAATTTGGATGGACTCATCGTTACAGCCTGCAAGAGACACACCAAGGGTATCCAATATTGCACGTTTTCCCAGATGCCGTACATCTCCTGGAATATCATCTAGCTTCGTATCAACAATAAAATTAACGACGCTACTAGTGGCATTCATATCGCACCTTCTTAGTTATAATATATAGTTCCGAGGATACCAGTTTTTCGCCCCGATCCGTTGTTAGACTTATATATACTATTTCTTTAGTGAAAACAACACACAGGTCTCAGTGTTAAGACCGAGATGATCCCCTAACAATAAGTGTCACGAGAAAACCTGCAGGTACACTGATAGCGATCGGAGCCCAAGTCAACACCGCACCTAAAACAACCGTCCACATAAGTACAGCTAATACTGTTGATGCGATGGTACACACAGCGAACGTGAGTATGATCTCTTTAAGTTTCATGGATTAAGATGAGTAGCCCTTTGCTTTATTTAAAGGGCTACTCATTATGTATTTACAGAGTTTATTTGCCCCTGAGTACAAAAACACCTGCGGCTGTAGCTGTCAGTGATACGCCGATCCATACTATAAATCCAACATTATTTGAGATATCGACATCAATAACCGTAAACAAAACAGGTAAGATTCCAAAGATAACAAGAAGCCATCCGACCACAAGGTGTAGTCGCTTTTGTATAAGTACTGCAGTACCGAGAAGAATATTACCTATACCCCAGTAAAAGAATATTGAGGAAAATATTCCATCTGCAACAATATCTACTATTGCAGCAGTTCCCGTATCAGTTTCTGCAATGCTCATTATGGCAAAATTCATTCCTGATGCGATCAGACCAGCTGCTGTAATACCCACAAAGATAACTCCGGCAACTGTCGCATAAGCGCTGCCTGCTGTATCCCCACTATTCATGGACTTCGCTAAAAGTGCCATACCAATAAAGCTTCCGACAAACACAACGGATCCCAAAGATGTAACAATCAAGGAGAGCTGTTTGTTTTTCATCAATTCCTCAACTGAATCAGGACCTGCATCTCCATCTCCAATTAAAGCAGCATACAACACACCTATGATAAGAAACGTTAATATGGGACCAAGGACTAACAGCCAACCAGTAAGAGTCTTCGTACTCATGCCAACCTCCGTAACAGCAAGTTTATCTGGACTATTTCAAAACCTCATCTACAGGGTTATTGTACACCCAGAAGGCAAGCAAAACGCACGT
>CAJWUJ010000013.1 GCA_913047625.1 uncultured Dehalococcoidia bacterium
CAGATACTGAAGCAGGATGATTCTTGTTGATTACTTCTTGATCGATGTCAATATGAATTAATTGTTGTGAAGATTTCAATGCGGTAGGGCCACGCATTTGCTGTGTTAGCCTTGTACCTATAGCCAGTACGACATCTGCTTTTTCAGCATACCATCCTGAACTGCCGTGCCCGTAATAACCGACTCCTCCAGACAGTTGATGATTTTCTGGTATTGATCCCTTTCCTTCAGGTGTTGTCACGACAATTGCTCCAAGAACTTCTGCTAGTTGAGTCAGCACTTTTGCGGAGTCGGAAATTATTACTCCTCCTCCAGCCCATATGATGGGTCTTTGAGCTTTTGCAAGAATTGCAGAAGCTTGATCAATATCGTGTAGATTTAAAGCGGGGGTCTTACGTTGGGCAGCAGGACTTGGTGCTGCAGAGCCTCTGGCAGCCAAAATATCTGGAGGTATTTCTATGGCTGTGGGTCGAGGCCGATTAGATTTCATTGCTTTAAAGGCTTTGTTGATATCTGAGGAAATATCACTAACCTTGTGACTTGTACTATACCATTTAGTTATTCCCTTTAATGTCTCAATTTGTTGATGGATTTCATGGAGTTGACCTGTTTGTAATCCGAGAAAATTGCTAGGGATTTGACCTGCCAAAAGCATTGTGGGTGAGGAACATGCATACGCAGTACCTAAAGCTGCGGAAGCATTTTGAACACCTGGTCCTGGTACGACGAGCGCCACTGCTTCCGGAGCACCTCTAACACGGTTATAACCGTCTGCCATATAAACAGCTGTTTGCTCATGTCGAACAGTGATTAGGTCGATGTCTGATTGCCCGTAGAAAGCGTCATAAAGATGCATGATCTGGTTTCCAGGCAATCCGAAGGCGGTCTTTATCCCTTCTCGCTTGAGGCTTTCTACTGCAACTTGTGCGCCTGTGAGATTCTTCATATAGACATGACCCTTTCGAGGAAACTTTTGGGGCTTTTCATGAATATGATATCTGGATGATTACTCCTGTCAAGGTTTGTTTAACGTGATACAATCCGCTGAACTTGTTAATTTATGTGCTTCATATGAACGAAGGAGTGGGGTTGTGACTGTAGCAGGCATACCTAATGATCATATACTTGTTGACCCAGATCGGTTGAAAACTCAAGTAGCAGCTATTTTTGAGCATCTGAAGCTACCTGTAAAGGATGCTGAAACTGTGGCTGATGTATTGGTGCAGGCTGATCTTTGGGGCATTACTACTCATGGGGTTTCTAATTATATTAAGGGGATTTACGTGCCTTTGTTATTGGATAAAACTATAACCCCGAATCCCACCATAAAGATATTGAGTGAGGGTTCATCGATTGCTCTTCTGGATGGCGACGGTGGAATGGGTCATGTAGTTTCTGTGTACGCCATGGAACTTGCAATCGAAAAAGCTCTTAAGACTGGTATCGGGGCTGTTTCAGTAACGAACAGTACACATTTCGGTGCAGCGGGAGTCTATTCACACATGGCAGCCGAGAAAAATATGATAGGGATTTCTATGACGAACGCAGCACCTCGAGTAGTCCCGTTGTATGGAAAGAATGCTATGTTGGGTACGAATCCACTCAGTATTGCAGCTCCGACAAATAAGGTACATCCTTTCTTGTTGGATATGGCTACTTCTACTGTTTCTGCAGGTAAACTTTATGTTGCTGCATTGAATGGAGGAATGATCCCTGAAGGTTGGGCTACTAATATTGAGGGTCAGCCTACGTCTGATCCAGTTGAAGGATTAGAATCAAAACGATTACTCCCATTAGGCGGTACCAAAGACTTAGGTGGACATAAAGGCTATGGATTAGGGATTGCAGTAGACATATTGTCCGGTGTGTTATCTGGTATAGGTTATGGTAATGTACTCCCGTACAGGCACGTGGGACATTTCTTTTGCGCGGTTAATATTTCAAAATTCAGGGAAATAGATGCCTTTAAGAATATGATGGATGAAATGATATTGGAACTTCTGGATACTCCTTCTAGCAAACAAGGCGAAGCAGTATCATTTCCTGGAGAAATCGAAGCGACTACAATGGCGGAAAGAAAAAGGAATGGAATCCCTTTGCATAACGAGGTTATTGATTACTTGGATAGCTTGGCTTCCGAGATGAATATATCTGTAAAGTTAACCACTTGATGAGTTATTAAGTGATACAACGTGATTCGTTTTCTATGGCTTCCTGAAAGTGCAGGGTATCGACGGCTCCTATCAAGCGTTTTTTCCCGATTAAGGCGGCCGGTATGCCTTTGAATCCTAATATCTCTGCCTGGTAGTGTTGTTCAATTACTTTTGGTAAAAAGGAATGATTTTGGAGTGCTTTCTGCACTGACACGCGGGGCAGACCAACATTTAGTGCCAATCGTTCTAAAACTGTTGTGTTACCGATGTCTTCTTGATTTTCCCAATATGCGCTATAGACTGCTAGGTGAAAACTTTTTGCCAGATCGTATTGTTTGGATAGTTCTGTAAGTTCTAGGGCATATATCGTGTAAGGTATAAAGTACGGTGATTTTATTTTAAGACCAAGTTCCTCGGCTGCTTGGCTTAAAGCTGTGGGTAGTTGACTGTAAGTACCCGATTTCAGTCGACCCTCTTTTGGGATATCTGGTTTAAGTATAAAGCTTCTTATATCAAGCTTTATGGAAAAAGATTTAGATAGTTCATTCAATCTGCCCAGACTGATAAAGCACCAAGGTCAGGTATAGTCATGCCATAATGTGATGGTTATTGGGTTTGATACCATTATTTGATTGACCCAGTATGCACTAGATATTAGTATCCCTGAATCCAGATTAGTTGCAATTTTTCAGTAAGATTGCTTAATATGGATGGTAATAGGTAATACTTTGAAATATATTACCATAAACTGGAAATCTGACATGTTTGTAGCAGGATAAATTTGAATATAGATAATTATAAAGAAGGTATGGAGCTCGCAACTACAAAAGTTACGTTTGACTCTAAGTATGTACAGGCATATATCACAGCAGTTGGAGAAACTAACAGAGTTTACAGTCACGGGCTTACTGTCCCACCTTTAGCAGTTACGGCTTGGTTACTTAAAAGTGTTATTGGGTCGCTAGATTTACCAGCTGGAACGGTTCATTCGAGTCAAGAAATTGAATGTGCCGGGATTGTGCAAGTTGGTGATACGGTTACTTCCCATGTTGAGGTAGAGCAAAATACTCAAAGAAGCCAGTGGAAATTCTTAACCTTAACCTTTCTTGTCAATAAAAACCTCGATACTGTAGTAAAAGGGAAAATTAATTTACTGATTCCAGTGGAGTAATACATGTCATCACCAGAAGAATTAGTATCTATCAAAAAAACTGTCAATAAAGCGCAAGTTTTAGCGTATGCTGAGGCATCTGGTGATTACAATCCTATCCATATCGATGAAGAGTTCGCTGGTGGAACACCATTTGGTCGAACCGTCGCTCACGGGATGTTGATACTATCATTCATAGCTGAAATGATGACGTCTGATTTTGGAGAACAGTGGTTGAAGACTGGTGGGCTGAAGGTTCGATTTAAGGCACCAGTCTTTGTAGGGGATACCGTGTATACTTTTGGTAGTCTGGATAGGATTGAAGCCGCTGCGGGCTCTGATGTACAGCTATATAGTGTAGGCTGTAAAGGTGACGATGGAACAATTTACATTACCGGCAAAGCTTCAGTCCGATTAATTCAATAGGGGTTCTTACTATGAATAAGCAAGGACAAGATCATATTTACCGTATTGCCTTAGATGCGATGGGGGGAGATTTTGGACCCGCTGAAACTGTCAAAGCTGCAGTTGAAGGGTCATCTGCGCATAACGTTGATATTGTTTTAGTGGGAGAAGAAAAATTGCTTCGTAGTGAGCTGGATAAGTATGAGTACTCTTCCAGGATCTCTGTAATGCCTTCCAAAGGAGTCATTCAAGAAGGCCAGCATCCTGTTAAGGCG
This sequence comes from uncultured Dehalococcoidia bacterium, assembly GCA_913047625.1. Classification (GTDB taxonomy): domain Bacteria; phylum Chloroflexota; class Dehalococcoidia; order Lucifugimonadales; family CAJWUJ01; genus CAJWUJ01. The sequence goes on from CAJWUJ010000013.1 coordinate 3,984, forward strand.
ATTCGTTCCAATCCGTCTGCTTCAATAGTATTAGCTAATCAATTAGTGCTGGAAGGGAAAGCTGATGCTGTAGTAAGCATGGGATCTACTGGAGCTTCTATGGCTAGTTCAACGTTAGCTTTTGGTCTGCTTGAGGGATTAGACCGTCCTGCTTTGGGTGGTAATGTTTTTGGTATAGCTCCGAAAGTTTCTATTTTAGATTTGGGCAGTAGTGTCGATTGCAGGCCAAGTCAGCTAGTGGATTTTGCTGTTATTGGATCAGTGTATGCAAAGATAATCTTAAAGATTGATAATCCTCGCATAGGTTTACTTAGTGTAGGTGGAGAAGAAGGGAAAGGTAATAAACAAACTCAGGAAACTTACGAGCTGCTAAAAAATCGCGATATCAATTTTGTAGGGAACGTGGAAGGTTTTGATATATTCCTTAATAAAGCTGATGTAATTGTTTGTGATGGGTTTGTCGGAAATATTCTGCTTAAATTTGGAGAAGGATTCTTGAGGGCTATGGAATATATTTTTTACAATACCTTAAAGGATTCTTTAACTGCCGAGGATAGTAATCTGATTAAATCAAGATTTCGTTCTTTAGGAAGCCAGGCAGAGAATGGAGGTGGACCTCTTTTTGGAGTTAATGGTGTGGTCGTTGTTGGCCACGGTTCATCTCGTGCAGATTCTATTATAAAGTCATTCAATGTAGTCAAACAGTGTTTAGAATTGAATTTAGTTAATGCCATACGGCAAGAATTGACAGGTACTGCAAATCCTAATTAGACGAGAGGTATTTTAATGAATTTGTCTGAAAAAGTTGCATTGGTTACTGGTGCAGGTCAAGGTATTGGGCGAGCGATCTCATTGAAGTTATCTGAATGCGGAGCCCGAGTAGTGGTGGTTGATATAAATAATGCTGCAACTTCAGTTGTCGACGAAATTAATTCTTTAGGTGGTACTGCGTCTTTTGTCGAGGCTGATGTTTCAAATGACGAATCTGTAGAAAGAATGGTTTCCCAAGCGGTAGATCAGTACGGTCGCATAGATATCCTAGTGAATAATGCAGGCATAAATCGGGACGCTTTAATACTGAGGATGAATGAAGCCGATTGGGATCAAGTTATAGATGTCAATTTAAAGAGTGCTTTTTTGTGTAGCAAAACAATACTAAGGTCAATGTTGCGAAATAGATGGGGAAGGATAATTAATCTATCTTCTGTAGTTGGAGTAATGGGTAATCTAGGTCAGGCAAACTACTCAGCATCCAAAGCTGGTCTAATAGGACTTACCAAAACAGTTTCAAGAGAAGTTGGGTCAAGGAATATTACTGTTAATGCCATCGCTCCAGGATTTATTATGACTGAAATGACTGCTCGGCTTCCTCAAGATGTCCAAGATAAGATTAAGTCACGTATTTCTATGGGAAGGTTTGGTTCTCCCGAGGAAATAGCAGATTTAGTTTCCTATTTGGCAAGTGATCAGGCTTCTTATATTACTGGTCAGGTGATAGGTATTGACGGAGGCATCGGCTTATAATTTGCTATGATTTCGATTTAAGGGGCTGTCGCTTTACTGCTATATTGAGCTGTGTCCCCTATATTGACGTTACACTTTGATGATCTGTACACTTAGCTGACAAGAAAAAGCAAATCTGAGTTATGTTGGTGCTTCAAATTCTGGTATTTCCGAAGGATGGATGCTTAGCAAAACTTGGTTTATATTTAAAGGATGGTGTTTTGTGACAAAACCTATAGATGTTTCGGATAGCGATTTTGAAACCCAAGTCATTGAATCAGAATCTCCGGTTTTAGTTGATTTTTGGGCTGAGTGGTGTGGTCCCTGTAAAATGGTGGCTCCAGTGCTTGAAGAACTGGCAGAAGAATACAGTGGGCAAATAAAATTTACGAAGGTGGATGTCGATACGAATCATGAGACAGCAATTCACTACGGTATTCGCAGTATTCCTACCTTGCTGGTATTTAAAGGCGGAAAACCGGTAGATCAATTAATTGGTGCAGTCCCAAGGGCCGAAATAAAAAAACGTTTGGATAATGCTCTGGGCTAGTGCCAAACCTTTAATTGTAAATTCCCATTACATTACATCGAAGAGGAGAATGGTCCTGTGGGAGTGGAAGGGATCCGGTGGTTCTCTCGGTCTTCAAAACCGTTGTGGGGCTAGCTTCCTAGTCCCAGGTGGGTTCGACTCCCATGCACTCCCGCCATTTTTCGAAATCTAGAGTAGGGTGCGAGGTTTTTAGTTCCGGAAGACAACTTAACTTAGTCGTTCTAGATCCTCTTGCTGTGCTAGTTCTCTGCCTTCATTTACGTTGACGAATTTCAAAACGAAAGTGCCGATAAATATTATAAGGAATATAGCGAACACTGCTACACGGGTATCAAATATCCCTGTCACGAAAAGATACAACATTGGTCCAAAAACAGCGGATACTCTTGATACTAATCCGAAAAACCCAAAAAACTGACCGCTCATTGATATAGGGATAATATAGGCAAAAATACTGCGAGCGAGTGCTTGACTACCGCCCATAATTAGCCCTACAACTACTCCCATCAGTAGCCACTGGATATCCGAGGAAATTCCAAGCGGTCCCCAAACCAAGTTACGAAGGGTACTTGGCCACCAGTCTATTAATCCGTCTCCAAGATGTGATGGATGTTGAGGTCCAATAACTGATGTTCCATCTAAGGTTCCACCTTCGACTAGTAAACTAAAAGACGACTCGTTGGGGGAATCAATCTCATTTATCAATAAGTTTAGATTCTTGGTAGAAATAGTGTTTTCTTTGATAAGTGCTGTGTGCAGGCTTACCCAAGATTTATCTGATTCAGAACTTGATAGATCTGGAAGTGTATCTAGTTTGTAGGTTTGGATTGATTCTTCATATCTGATTACATAATCGTAATCGCTAGGCTGCTGTGGTTCCAAGGGAGCGATTCCTACGCCAAACGTTATTACGATGCACCAGAGTATCAGAGAAGCAATCAGAGCATTCTTGGTGGTTTTCGCCTTTGCTATTTTGCCGAATATAATTGCTCCGGGTGCTGCAATGAATTGAATCAGAAGAATTGTAATCATATTGAATAATAGACTTACACCTAGGGTGTCAGCGGCGAACGCGCCAGCTATCGATAAGACTGTCTGGATCCCATCATTAAAAAGGAAATACGCGATCAAATATAAAACAATAATTCGGAACTTGAATAATTCTTGTACAGTTCCTTTGAGTTCACGTATAGCCATGGCAGTATGTTGGGCTATATTCATGGCAGAAATCTTTTTCAGAAGAGGTTCAGGTACTGTTTTGAAAGTCCAAAGAGACCAACCAAACCACCATACTCCAACTGACGCTATACAGAGACGTGTGACTAGATCTGTGTATTCAGTGTCTGAATACATTAGGATGGCGATTAGGTGAATAGCTAAAAGTAAGCCGCCCCCAAGGTACCCGTAGGCAAAGCCTCTACTGCTTATTTCATCCATGTATTGTCTTGGTGCCAAATGTGGGAGAAAAGCGTTATAAAACACGCAACCCCCAGCAAAACCGATGTTTGCGATGAAGAAACAAAGCATTAACCAAGCCCAGGGGTCTTGAATATAAGATGAGAAGAAGCTTAAGACGGTGAAACTAGAACCTATAATTGTATAGATCCAGAGAAGCCGTTTTTTTATCGGGGTTTTGTCGGCTATAATTCCTAAAATAGGACTGCTTACAGCCACTACTGCCGTCGATAAAGCTACTCCTAAAGCCCATATAGAACTTCCAGTTATGGAAAAAGATCCTATCTGAGAAGAAGTACCGAAAGAAGCTTCAAATAATTCTACAAAGTAATATGGAAGAATTGCAACTGCTGCACTTGTGGCAAAAGCGGAATTTGCCCAATCGTAAAAACACCATCCCCGTATGACTTTTTTCTGCGACTTACTTAGCGTAGTTAAATCACTTTTGTCAGTCTGTTCCATAGTTAATGACCCCACGCTTGTTCTTAAAATATTCCATTACTAGCATTCTGATTAGTAGGACGACACCTATTAGCATCATGCTGACTATTCTTATTTGAGGATATTTAAAAAATACTAAATCTGTTATTGCAGCAACAACAAAGCCAACGATTGATGACCAGACTGCATCCCGTATAAGCAAGAGTAGTAGTATGGTTGGAACTGCTCCTATAAATATTGCCTTTGGCACAAGGTACAAGCTGACTCCAATGAGAGTAGCTAATCCTCCCCCTCCTCTAAACTTAGTAAATACTGAATAGAGGTGTCCGATTATACTAAAGGTACCAGCAAAAATGAGCCATTCGTTGTCTAGCTGAAAGATAGAAAGGACTATTAGTAAACTTAGATAGCCTTTGGCGGTATCCACTAGGAATACGAAAAAGCCTTCGCTCTTGCCTACTTTCCTGAATGTGTTTCCAGCCCCGGGATTACCGGTTCCAATGCTGAATATGTCTATTCCTCTACGCTTACATACTATGTAGGCGGTTGGTATGGATCCGAGTAAATACGAGGTTATAACTGATAAGATAACTTGTATGGCAAACATAAATAAGTTTCAGCAAACTCTTAGTGTTCAAACATTATCCAATCCTTTTTTGGAAAAGGAAGCACAAGCATGAGAGTACACTATATTTTTGAATAAAGCTACAAGATAACTCACTAGTGAATTATCCTGATATTTTATTTTCAGAACTTGTTATAGGTAGAATGAATGAGAGAATAGCTGAGCCAATTGCAATCAATCCTGTTAAGATCACGACTCCGTGGAATTGGTGTTCCGCATATATACCCCCAGCAATCATAGGTGAAATCGCAGCCACTACACCTGTCCCAGTAAAAATTAGAGCAGTTATGGATCCTTCAGTACCTGACTCCACTTGATCCATCGCTGCCGCGGTAATAATAGGCATCACTGAAAAAATAAAAAGACCGAGTAGTCCAATTAATAAGGTGAGTAATAAACCAGAGTCTACATAGAGAAAAGAGAAGAGGATTAAAGACATTAGGGACATGGCTGTAGTAATGACAGGTTTTCTACCAATTCGGTCCGAGAGATAACCCATTAAGGGTGTCGAAACAATTCCAGCCATTGTAAGTAAAGAGACATGCAGTCCCACCACAAAGTTTGAATAGGCAAGTACTTCTCTCATATGTAGGACGATGAATACGCCAAATGATTGGTGAATTGCGCCTCTCATCGCACCAAGTAGGATCATTGCAAGTACTACTTTATTCTTAATTAAATCTTTGGACAGGTTAAGATATTCTCTAATTTTCAAATTATTTTTATTTTGGATAGTACTTTGCTTGAATCTTAGGAGCACTATCAAAGCAGTCAGTCCCATTGGGACAGCTAATGACATCGAAAGAAAATTCCAAGAAATGCCTTCAAAATGAAACGAGAGTAATGTTCCTCCTAAAAGGAATCCCATAATGATTGGAGAAAGAGTATTGCCTATTTGAGCACCGGTTAAATGTGCTGACATGGCCAGGCCTTTTTGATTAGGATATAGTGCCGCTAATGTACCAAAGGCTGGGGCATGCCATAGGCTAGTGCCAGCTCCAACTGCTACTACTGCAACCAGGGTTAGTGGGTACCAATGTGAGAATCCAATTGCCATGTAGCCTATTCCCACTAAAAGCATTGATGTAGCTAATAACCGGGAGATATGTTTTCTAAACATATCTGCCATAATTCCTGCTGGAATGTTGGTTAAAACACTTGCTACTGATTGAGTTGTGAAAATAGCACCTAGGGCAATTTCTGATATTTTCAGACTTGCTTTAATACTAGGGGACATGACTAGTAAGGCTCCCTGACCGAAGTGTTTAATACCGTGTCCTAATGACAGCCCGATCATTAGGTTTTTTGATTTGGTGTTACTCTTGTTCATTTGGATTTCTTTGTAGAGTTTGCTCTTGATGGTGGTACTATGTCCACTGGATCAATGTTATGCTACATTGTCGTGTATTGCATTTTAACACGTGACTGTACCTTAATCTTGAGAAAACAGTTGAACTAATCGCGTGTGTTTCCTGTATTCAGGAATGTAATGCATTTTCACATAGTCAGGGGTCTATATGGAAAGAGTTGTTACTGAAATACTGCAGTTATTAAAAAATAGGGAGATTCAGTATAAACTGTTATCACATGAGCCCGTATTTACCAGTGCACAAGCTGCGCAAGTACGTAATACATCGATTACTGAGAGCGCAAAGTCCCTCGTGCTAAGTGCAGATAATCAGGCAATTTTAGCTGTGTTACAAGGTCATTTGAGAATCAAAATGAAGGATTTCAAGCGAGAGTTTGGGTTCAAGAATGTTCGCTTCGCCTCCTCTGAAGAGGTGAAGCAAGTAACCGGATTGGATATAGGAAGCATTCCTCCTATAGGCTTATTATTTGGTATAGCTACCTATATCGACGCTGGTATAAGTGATATCGGAAATATCGTGTTCAATGCAGGATCTCACACCACTTCTTTAGTAATTCCCACTTCTGGTTTTCTCGAAATTGTCGATCCATACATTGGTAACTTTGCGGATTCGGCTAATTAAAGACAAAGGATAGGAGCAATGTCTAAAAGAATAAAAGCTAGTTTATTTATCACTTGTCTAGTAGATCAACTTTATCCGGATGTTGGTTTATCTATGGTACGGGTTTTACAAAAAGCCGGTGTAGATGTTCAGTTCCCAGAAGGCCAAACTTGTTGTGGTCAACCTGCATTTAACAGTGGCTTTAATTCAAAGGCCTTGGACCTAGCGCACAAATTCCTGGACACTTTTGAAGACTCAGATTATGTAGTGCTTCCTTCTGGTTCATGTGGGAGCATGATAAAAGTTTTCTATGAAGATCTCTTTAAGGAAGATCCTGCATTGCAAAAGCGAATGCAAGCAGTTGCAGGACGAACGTATGAATTTTCCCAATTCCTTGTGAATGTCCTAGGAGTTAATGACGTAGGAGCTTCCTTCCACGGCAAAGCTACATATCACGCATCCTGCCATTTGCTTAGAGAACTAGGGGCAACTAATGAATCCATCAATCTCATGAAATCTGTTCAAGGATTGGAATTTATTGCTGTTGAAAATGCTACTGTATGCTGTGGATTTGGAGGGACATTTTCCGTAAAATACCCTGATATTTCAGAAGCTATGATTGGGAAGAAACTGGATACAATTCAAGCTTCTGGTGCTGACATTGTAGTTGCTAACGATTCAGGTTGTTTGATGCAATTAAAGGGAGCAATGGGTCGGCGTAAACTAAGAACTCGTGCAGTTCATCTTGCTGAACTTTTGGATAATAAGGTGACGATTAATGGCTGATATTAAGACAAAAGAATTTAAGTCCGAATCTCGGAAAGCTTTAAATAACCCGCAAATTCAAAAATCACTTGTGAGAGTGATTGATCATTTTGGTGAGGCTCGGGTTAATGCAATCGAGGAAATAACTCCGGAAGTGTGGGAGATACTGCGAGAAAAGGCACGAACTATCAAGACTCATACTATGTCCTATTTGGATCACTATTTGGATCTAATGGAAGCTAATGTCCGTAAAAACGGGGGAGTCATGCATTTTGCAAAAGATGCTGCGGAAGCTAATGCAATAGTCGCTTCATTGATTAGTGCCAAGAATGCTAAATCCGTGATAAAAAGCAAGTCCATGATTTCAGAGGAAATGGGATTAAATCACGTGCTCGAAGAGATGAATGTTGACGTGGCTGAAACTGATTTGGGCGAATATATTATACAACTTGCCGAAGAAACTCCCTTCCATATTATTGCTCCTGCAATGCACAAATCAAAGGAAGAGGTTGCTAAGCTTTTTGTAGAAAAAGCTGGGACGAAACTTTACAAGGAAATTCCAGAGTTGGCTGAAGCATCAAGACACTTGCTCCGTGAAAAATTCCAATTTGCTGATGTGGGTATTACAGGTGCTAATTTCATGGTGGCAGAGACAGGTACATTGGTATTAGTGACTAATGAAGGTAATGGTCGAATGTGTACTTCTGCTCCCAAAATGCATATTGCATTAGCCGGCATGGAAAAAATGCTTCCATCGCTAGAAGACTTGGGAGTATTTTTGCGTCTTTTGGCTCGTTCAGCAACAGGACAGAGGCTTACCAGCTATACGACATTTGTCAGTGGGCCAAAAAGAGAACATGATAAGGATGGACCTGAAGAATTCCATTTAATCGTGGTTGACAATGGACGCTCTAAAATGCTCCAAGATGTTGATCTTCGAGAAGCATTGAACTGTATTCGATGTGGGGCTTGTTTAAACAACTGTCCCATTTATCAGAATGTTGGTGGTCATGCTTATGGTTGGGTTTATTCTGGGCCTATTGGGGCAGTAGTCACTCCCATGTTAGTAGGCCTAGATCAGTCGAAAGATCTTCCATTTGCATCTACTCTTTGCGGTCGATGCAAGGAGGTTTGCCCAGTCAAAATAAATATACCTCATATGCTCTTAAGACTGCGTAATAAAAGTACTCAAAATGAAGGTGCAGGGGACAAGCCAGGTGTAAAAGAACGGGTGTTTTTCTCACTATGGTTTTATATGGTTAAGTCGAAGTTTTTATATAAAACATCTGGTCGTATTGGTAGCGGAGCGCAAAAAATATTAAGGATGCTCAAACTCGAAAATCGAATTCCTTTCTTTGGTCGATGGACTCGTAGCCGGGATCTTCCTCTTATCCCAACTAAGTCTTTTCGGGATCGTTGGAAGGATGTTGGAACTGCTGAATAGATAGGATTAACAATGGATAAGAAAGAATTCTTGCAACATGTGGAAAAATGTATTAACCGAGATGCCTTGGATACATATCCGGGTTATGAGGGTATTGATCGTTCTCTGAGTAATCAGCAGACGATTGTATCTGAAATTAAGATTAGACTTCAAAAGAACAGATCTCAAATCTTGGATAAGTTTGCTAAAACGGCAGCAATTGCTGGATGGAATTTCTTTCGTGTTGAGAACATCGAACAGGCAATTCAAAAGACGATTGATTTATTGTCATCGATAAACCCTAAAGAGGTTCTTTGTTCTGAGGAGGAAATCGTAGCTCGTATACTGAAGGATAAACAAATTGGTAGTTTGATGAACAAGACTAAGATTATTTTTTCAGACGAAGAGAACAGAGAAGAATTGAAATTAACTTCCTTTAAGGCTGATATCGGAATTACGGGAGTTGACTATGCGATAGCTGAAACTGGATCATGCGTCATTTTGCCTGGAATAACACTTAGTAGGCTAACCTCTCTAGCTCCTCCTCATCATCTTGCTTTAGTTGAAGTTGATAAAGTCCTCGACACTTTAGATGATCTCTTCGCGATCAGGAAATTAACGTTTCTTGAAGAAGAAGGCGATATGGGTAGTTATATGAACTTCATTACAGGTCCGAGTAGAACTGGCGATATTGAGCAAACTATTGTCAAAGGAGTGCATGGACCCAAGGAAGTCTCGTTGCTACTAATTGGATAGTCAGAAAGTTTTATACAGGTTTATTGATCGAAGTTTCTTCCTACTTCAATAAGCCGAATAGCACGTTCTGCTGCCAATGCTACCAATGATTTAGCTTCATCAGTTGCCCTGGTTAAAGGCATCGGCGCTAATACTGCTGCCGTAACTCCGTCTATTCCATGCTCAAAAACCTGTTCATAGCCTTTACCAAGTGATCCAGCTATTGCGATAACTGGGATATTTTTCTTTTTGGCCCTCTTTGCTATTCCTATGGGGGCTTTGTTAAATACGGTTTGGTAGTCCATTTGGCCTTCTCCAGTTATGACCAAGTCTGCTTCCTCTAAGTATGATTCAATCCGTAGTGTTTCCAGAACAACATCTACGCCTGGTAGCAAGTCTGCGTTAAGGAATGCCATTAGTCCTGCTCCTAAACCCCCAGCGGCCCCGGATCCCGGAATCTGTTTAATTTCTATGTTAAGAATTTCTTTAATAGAATCTGCGAAATGGCTTAAGCATTGGTCTAGTTCTTCTATCATTGATTGAGTAGCCCCTTTTTGCGGTCCATACACAGCTGAAGCTCCAGTAGGGCCACATAGGGTATTTGAAACATCAGTGGCAACCATTATGGTCGTTTCGTGGATTCGCGGATCCATACTGGAGACATCGATGTTATCTAGGTTCTTTAAACTAGAACCTCCAGGTGGTAGATTGGTTCCGTGTTTATCAAGGAGTTTTATGCCCAGAGACTGTGCCATTCCCGCACCGCCATCATTGGTAGCACTACCGCCTATCCCGATGATTAGTTTAGAAAAGCCATTATTGAGGGCTTCCAGAATTAGCTGACCAGTACCAAAAGTAGAGGTTATCTTCGGGTTTCTTTCTTGTTCCTGTAGTAGAGCAAGTCCCGAGGCTCGTGACATTTCTATCATAGCAGTTTGACCATCTCCTAAGGCTCCCCAAGAAGATGTAATTGGTCTTCCTAAGGGATCCTCTACTGTTGCCTGCTGGATAGTTCCTCCAGTAGTGGCAACAATTGTTTCAAGTGTCCCATCTCCGCCATCAGCAATAGGTATTAAGGTGGTCTGAGCTTTGGGAAGGGCTCGAAGAACTCCTTCTTCAATAGCCTGAGCAGCTTCCATACCCGAGAGACTTTCTTTAAATGCCTGAGGAGAGATTAGGATTTTCATGATTTCATTATAGGAGTATTTGAAAGTTTTTAGAACTGGTCATCATCTTTTTTGAGGATTGATTCGATTGACTGAACTGTTTCTTGGAGTTTGTTGTCGTGATTGATAATAACGTGATCAAATAACTTGGATTGGTCTAGTTCTTGCTTGGCTGCGGAAAGGCGTATCGAGAACTGTTCTGAAGATTCAGTTTTTCGTTTGGTTAGGCGTTGAACAATGGCTTCGTAGTGAGGCGGACTGATAAAAATTAACAGAGAATCTTGAATCAACTTACGTATGGTAAATGCTCCTTGTACGTCTGCTTTAATGATCACATCAAGGTTTTTCTCTAAAGCATCTATCACTTGAGATTTAGGTACACCATATTGATATCCGTAAACTTCAGCATGTTCCAGAAACTTATTCTCTTCCAGCAAATTATTAAATTGTGTTGGAGTCAGAAAAATGTAATCGATACCATTTACTTCTTTATTGCGCTTCTTTCTAGTTGTGGCTGTTACAACAAAATGCCTATACTGACCATTTTTCTTCAGTTCTCTAATTACCGAGTCTTTGCCCACGCCGCTGGGACCTGAAATGACCACTACTCGACAGTTATTGGGAGGTAATATGATCTTTTCTGAATCCATAATAGTTATGATGATTGTATTTCATCTATTCGGTGCCAGAATGTAGGGTCAGACACTGACGCAGACTCAGCTTCTTGAACAATTGTTTCTCCAGATGACAGTAGTCCTGCAATAGCTGTCATCATGGCTATTCTATGATCTCCATGGCTACTGCAAATTGCTCCATCTAATGTTGGTTTCCCAGATATTTTAATGCCGTTGGGAAGTTCTCGGATAGTTGCACCTAGTTTCGATAGTTCAGACACTGTTGTTTTGATCCTATCAGATTCTTTGAAACGTAATTCCCCGGCATCTTCAATAGTGGAGGTGCCTTCTGCAAAACATGCCGCTAGGGCCAAGGCTGGTATTTCGTCAATTAGCCCGGGAATTAATTCTCTCCCGATGCTAATGGAGTGTAATTCACTTGATTCTATAGTTAAATCGCAAACGGGTTCCTGCTGGTTCAAATGAGTGTATGGGTTTATTGTAATGCGTGCACCCATAGCTTGGAGTGTTTCAATGAATTGGATTCGTGATGGATTAGCACCGACTCCTTCAAGAGTAATTTTTGCGTTTGGGTGTATTGTTCCTGCCACTAGCCAAAAAGATGCAGCACTGATATCTCCTGGAATAGTTATATCACAGGCTTGCAGTTTGCCCTTTGATTCAATAGAGACTGTTAGGTCATCAACTACAATAGATGCCCCCATAGATGCTAGGAGAAGTTCAGTGTGATTTCGTGACGCCAAGGGTTGATGAACAATAGTTTTCCCGTTTGCGAATAAGCCTGCCAATAAAATTGCTGACTTTACCTGTGCACTAGCAATTGGCATGTAATATTCAATTCCGTTAAGCTGTTGGCCACTTATGTTTAATGGAGCTAGGGTGTTATTGGATTCGCCAGAAATATTTGCTCCCATTTTAGTCAGTGGTTCGATGATTCTTCCCATTGGCCTTTTTCTCAAAGAGGAATCTCCGGTGATTGTGGTAGAGAAAGGCTGACTGGCTAAAAAACCAGTGAGTAATCGTAGTGTTGTACCGCTATTTCCTGCATCTAGCAGTTTACTGGTTTCGTTAAGGACGGCTTGATGTATTTTTATATTGTGTTGTTGGTTTGGGGTAGTATGTGATTCGATAGATGCCCCCAATTGAGTTAAACATGCAAGGGTAGACTGACAGTCTAATGATGTGGAGTAATTAAATATTTGTGCTGATCCGCCTGCTATGGCATTAAATAATGCAACTCGGTGAGAGATAGATTTATCCGGGGGAAGCCGAAATACTCCTTCTATTGAACGTGGTTTCTTAACAATCTTATTCAATATTATTTTCCTGAGGAAGGTTACTTTCTAGTCATATTCAAAATCGTCATCATCGTAATCGATGCCATGATCCAGTGAGGATAGCTGTGAGACTGTAGCTGCTGACTTGGATCCGCGACCAACTCTTTTTGGTAGGTCAATTAAGGCTGTTCTAAGAGTAGTAAGCTGTTTACTGGTTACTGCGGTTGGGTCTACTATTAGAACATCAATACCCACCTCTTTAAGTATATCGACGTATTTCTCTGTGGGTGCGGTAAGGAATTCCACAAATAGATACTTTGAAACCATGCTTCTAAGAGTTGTTATTTCTAGTAGTGTTTCCAAGGGTTTTACTGCCAGTTTGGAAGATAGTTGTAACAGGAAACCATCAACCGGAAGATCATCTAGAGATCGTAGGATTCGTTCATCTAAAGTGTTAGGAATTTGAAGAATACGAGCAGTTGTACTTTCGTGTAGTGCTTCTAAGGGAGTATTTGCTATATCTGATACTATGAAATCACAGTTGTTTTTCTTCAGATATGTTACATCAGTAGCTTTTAGTGATGGTGGCCAAACACCCCAAGGTAGCGATGTAATATAGGCAGGTAGACTGGATAACGTATCTTTTACTTGGTTCGGCAGGTTTGATTGAAACACGATACCGTCCATTAGAGATACTAGCTGTTCACTTTCTTTAGATTTAAAAGAGTAAGATGGGTATTTGCCTACTATCAGGATTTGAGGGTATATATTTTCGTTTGTGTTTTTGTTGAAACCAAGTTTACCACCATAGTCTTTTTGGCTTTTTTCTAGCTTATCTAATAATTTACTCATTGGTGTATTGACACACCCCCAGTTTAGTTGTTTGGAAATAGTCTTTAGAAGTCAGACCTAAAAGCGATCCAAGAAATTCATTATTTGCGCAAATACACTAGATGTCAAACGGAATTATTAGTAGCTTGGTTACTTGCAGTTCAAGATCTCATTACTTTAGTCAATTATCTGAGTAATAAGTCAGGACGCTATTGTATTGTCATTTCAGTATAGGTAATGAAATGTCTGTTGAAAGTATATGGGCGAATTACTGATTTCCACTCACCTTTATCAGCAGCTTCTTGCCACTTGACGGTATTTGGAATATTAGGATCATTGATTTCGTAAATTGCTGTGTACTTGGGACGGATGTCTGCTAAAGCGAGATACCGTGAACATTGCTGAACTTCAGGCAAAGTACACATGAATGGAGAATGTTGAGAATCGTAGAGTTGATTGAATGTACTTTCCTTAAAGGATTCTACGTCGGCCATTGCGAAATGTAGATAACCTGTATTTAACAAGAGGTTTTGGGCACTGCCTACCCATTTTAGAATAATGTTACTGTTATTCATACTATAAGTTTGTAATAGAGCTGACCATTGTCTGTGTTCTTCGATAGCTAGCCAGCTTGGCGAATCCAGTACTTTTGGTGTAGCTATTTCGTATAACGTCAGGTACTTTGGGGATGATTTATCAGTGGTGAGATAGGTTTTAATACGTTCAACTCCCTGTATTTCCGATAAATCCTTCAGACGTTTCTTTACATGATGAGTCAATAATATATTCTGATGATCGTGTCTGATATCCATACGCTCTAGATAAATATACTGTCCCATAAAAACCTCTTTATGATGGTACTATGTAAAACTGTTTTGTTTCAAATTGTTGAGTGCGTGAACAGGCTATGGTATTTATGCTATGATTCTAGCCAGTTTAACGTAAGGAGTATTCAGTGAGTTTATCATGTGAGCAAGCAGAACATGCTTTAAGAGTTGCAAAGGAAAAGGCAATTGAAATAGATAGGGGTCCAGTTGGGATAGCAGTAGTTGATGCAAGGGGTGACCTGATTTGTTGTGTAAGAATGGATGGAGCTAGATGGTATACGGCAGATGTTGCTAGATCAAAAGCTTTTGCTTCATCAACTTGGGGTAAAACTACAAAAGATCTGCAAGCAACGATAGCAGATAATCCTGTTGTTCGGACTGTTATATCCTTAGGGAATGATTTTATTACTCCTGCCGAAGGCGCAGTTCCCATCATTAAGGATAATGTGATTTTGGGTGCTATCGGTGCTAGTGGAGCAGATCCAGAGGCAGATGAGATTATTTCTCAGGCTGGGGTAGACGCTATAGTTAAATAAAACCCTGACGGGTAGGAACTTTGAGTTCTAAGTGATCCCGTTGGATAGATTTTAAAGTCCTTGATACTATTGCTAAGCTGAATAATATTAGAATATTAGTGGGAGGATCCGTATACTGATTGGGCTCGCTTTGCACTGATTTTCTCTTCAATAACGTCTTGGCGTACGAGTGTTTTATGACGTTTGAAAGGATCTCCCCATCCGCCACCACCAGGGACATCAATCTGGAGGGTTTCTCCTGCTTTCATGTAACGCAGGAACTTTGAAGGCATATTTTCTTTGTCCTCTTGGTTGTGATTAATTGTTACCGTGGTGTTGCTGGAAGACTGACCTCCATGGGTCCCTTTAGGTGAGAATTTCATACGATCTGATCTGAGTGTTACCAGAGTGTCGTTCTGGAGATATTTGTACGTTTTCCTCATTCCTAGACCGCCTCGATATTCCCCAGCTCCTTCTGAATCTGGAAGTAGACTTACTTCTTCAACCATAACAGGGATTTCTACCTCTATAGTTTCTGCAGGTGTATTTGCTAAATTGCTTGAAAAACAATGCTGGCCTTCGAATCCGTCCCTGTTTGGGTAGGCCCCTGAAGCAACTTCTAGCCAACCGTCTACAAGAACCCAGGGTTTCCAAGGGGATTTCCCTTTGTGGTATCCCGCTAAAGTTATTGAAACTTCTGCGCCACCCGAACATGCTGATAAATGTTCAGGGAGAATTTGTTGAAATGCTCCCATCATGGTTTGAAATATTCTTATACATCCTAGATTGCGAGCTGCTACAGGAGCTGGGATCTGTGGGTTTACGAAGCTTCCAATTGGAGCAGTAATAGTAACCGGTCTGAAGTATCCTGCAGTGTTCGGAATATCGAACCCTAGGCATCCAAGAGCTGTTTTGGTTGCAGCGTATACCATCCCTTTAGTGGTTTGAAATAACGGTTGTATTGCACCCAAGCATTGAGGCCCCGTTCCTCTGAAATCTACGTGGATTTCATCATGTGATTTATTAACCGTGACAGTAATTGGTATTGGTTGATCAACAAATCCGTCGTCATCAACATAGTCAGTATAAGTCCACTCGCCATTAGGCAACTTCTCTATCGCCTGACGAGTCATGGATTCAGTATAGGATAGAAGGCTCCTCGTTGACTCCTGTACTTTGATAGCACCAATATCCTCGGTTAGCTTCTGATATTCCAGTTCTCCATAATCGAGTCCGGCAATTTGCCCCATTAAATCTCCTGCTACAACTTCAGGGACGCGTACGGCTTTCTCGATTATGCGAAATAGCGTCTCATTTGGTTTTCTTTCAGAGAAGAGTTTTAAAGGAGGTATTCTTAATCCTTCTTGATAAATTTCTGTGCTATCACATGCATTTCCTCCTGCTACCCTACCTCCTATATCAGTGTGATGACTCATCGCACAGACATAAGCAACGAGAATATTTGAATGAAAAACAGGTTTAAAAAGAAAAATGTCGGGTAAGTGGCTGCCACCTTCGTATGGATCATTCGTAATGAAAATGTCTCCTGGTCGCACTTGATCTTTATATCGTTCTAAACAGCTTTCCAGTGCGGGCATCATACCTCCAAGATGAATAGGGAGGCAGAGACCTTGTCCAATTAATTCACCGTCCTGATTGAGGATACCTGTAGAAAAATCTAATGCTGTTCTCACAATGGAAGACCGTGAAGACTTCATTACAGTAAGCGCCATTCCGTCCGAGATTCCTTCCAGTCTGTTTTTCAGGATTTCTATATGGATAGGATCAAAATTCTTAATTGTAGTCATGTAATCACCATTTGATCACTTAACTAGTCTGTAGGCAAGTTAGATCGTAGGGGTGATTTAGCTGGAGGTTTGGCCATGGCGCAGCATATTAAACCAAGAACGCCAAGTGCGGCAGTTATGAGGAATGGTATTGTATAAGTCCCGGTCGTGTCGAAAAGTATGCCTGCCATTAAAGGTCCAGCAATACCTCCTATCATGTTAGCTTGTGATAAGGCCCCTGCAACAGTTGACATGCGTTCTGTACCAAAAAACTGAGCTGCTATAACCGTTGATTGTGGCATACAAGCTCCGTAGCCTATACCAAAACATGTCGCAAAAAGAATGTAGAGCCACAGCATGTCTCCAAAATTTATCACCACTAGTACCACCATATTGATAATTAGTCCTGCGATGTACACACTCTTGGCACTGTACTGATATGTCAAATATCCACCACCAATTTTCCCTAAGATGCTGGATAGCCCTAGAATTGCTATCAATCTTGCAGCCATAGACGGATCTATCCCAGAATCGATTGCTCTGGGAACTAAATGTACGAGACATAGCTGAAGAATAGTCAAGGTCGTCATATTCATTCCAAATATCAACCAGAAACCCTGACTTTTTACTATGCTACTTAACGATAGGCTTGGATCTTCGTCATTCAGCAAATCTCGTTGAAGGGTAGAGCTATTTTTACGTACTGGGGGTTCTTTTGCTAATAGCGTGGCTAGCAATGCTAGAACCAGCATGATGCCCCCAAAAAACTTGAAAGTGTACCTCCATCCCTCGGTGTGAATGAAATAATCTGCCAAGGACGGCATGACTGCAGTACCAACACCAACTCCAGCAATGCTGAGTCCGAAGGCAAATCCTCTTTGCTGAGGAGGGAACCACCGCATTGTTGTGCCAGTAAGAGGTGAAAAAGTTCCTGACAGCCCAATGCCCCCAATAATCGAAAAGCAAGTAATAAATTGGAGTAAGGATTCAGCGAAGGACGCCAAAAAGAATCCTGCAGAAAATAAGCCTCCGCTTATCACGAGTACCCAGCGAATATTCCATGAATCCGCGAGTTTTCCCCATAGTACTGAACCTGAAAAGCCGATCGCTAGCAGAATCGCGAAAGCGGTAGACATAGATGTCCGAGAAAGGTTGAGATCCTCTGCGATAGGGTTAAAATAAACTCCGTTCGACGCTTGTGTGGCGCCCCAGCCAATACCGCAGTAGAGGAAGAAAATTACTACTATAACCCATTTGTAGTAGGAGGGATTTTCAGGAGAATAGTTAGAGGTATTTGGCATGATGTCTTATTTAGGCTATGGAATTATGTTCCTTATACTGGAGGCTAAAGTCCAACAGGATTAGATTACCGTATCGACTTGTATGGCGCACTGGCCATGATACATAAGATGATACCGATTATCCCAATCAAAGATGCTAAAATGAAAGGTATGGTATAACTGCCTGATGTATCAAAAAGTATTCCCGCCATTACAGGACCTACTACTCCTCCCATCATATTGCCTTGCGATAAGGCGCCTGTGATAGTGGACATGTGTTCTGTTCCAAAAAACTTTACGGAAAGTAAATTAGATTGCATGATGCATGCTCCGTAGCCGATACCAAAACCAGTTGCAAAAGTGACATAAAGTAGGAGCATGTCTCCTAAATTAATGCTCAAAAGAACCGTTATCATTAGGACTACGGACGCGACATACACTGTTCTGGGACTGAATCTGTCACTTAAATAACCACCACCAGTTTTACCTAAAATGCTTGCTAGCCCTAGGATCGCCATTAGTTTAGCTGCGGTGGAGGAATCTATTCCAGAGTCAATGGCTCTAGGAACGAGATGGACGAGGCACATTTGTAGGATTGTAACTGCAGCAACATTCATCCCAAATATAAGCCAGAATCTTCGATGTTTTAGAATAGCAGACAGTGAAGGTCCAGAATCCGGCTGGTCAAGGGATGATACTTTTCTCTGATTACCTTTATTTTTATGAGTTGAAGGCTCTTTTGCTAATAGAGTCGCTAGCAATGTGAGGATTAACATAATGACACCAAAAGTTCTGAAGGTGTATTGCCAACTTTGTGAATAAATGAGGTAGTCAGCCAGAGTAGGCATGATAGCTGTTCCTACGCCAACTCCAGCAATGCTGAGTCCGAGAGCAAACCCTCTTTGGCGAGGGGGAAACCATCTCATAGTCGTTCCAGTCAAAGGAGAAAAGGTTCCTGCTAAGCCCAATCCTCCAATGATGCAAAAACAGATAATGAATTGAGTTAAATTCTGAGCGAAAGAAGCTAAGAGAAATCCACCAGAAAACATGGAGCCGCTCATACAGAGAACCCAGCGAATACTCCAGGCATCCGTTAGTTTTCCCCACACCACAGAACCTGAGAATCCCATTGCTAGTAAAATGGCAAATGTCGTTGACATAGAGGTTCTGGACAGGTCAAGACTGTCTGCAATTGGATTAAAATAAACGCCGTTTGAAGCTTGAGTAACGCCCCATCCGATGCCGTTATAGAAGAAGAAAATCGCTACTATAACCCATTTGTATCGAGCATCGTTTGTAAGGGATATATGGTGACTGTCGTCCATGTTTAAGACCGAGGCTCATTTTACCATTAGAATTCAGAGAATAACAGGAATAACGTTTCCACGCGGATTTAGACATGACAGTGAGATGAAAGATTTTGATCATCTATGATACTATCAGTGAAGAGAGGACAATATCCATCAATGAATTATTCACAGCTTGGTAAAACTCAACTTAACGTATCTCGGTTATGTTTAGGTACTAATTCTTTTGGTGCAGGGTATATTTCAGAGAGTGACATCAGTACTTTGGTGGCTCAGTCGCTTAGTTTAGGGATCAACTTTATTGATACTGCTGATGTTTACAATGATGGATTATCTGAAATCCTTCTGGGGAGAGCAGTGGCGACAAATCGACATGACTTTGTTCTTGCTACAAAAGGTGGAATGCCAGTAGGACCAGATAAGGCAGAGTATGGGTTGTCGCGAGGACATATGACGAAGGCTTTAGACTCGAGTCTCCAAAGATTGGGGACTGATTATATTGACTTATACCAGGTTCATCTTTGGGATGAAGAGACTCCAATAGAGGAAACGCTCGAAGTATTGGATTCTTTCGTCAGGCAAGGGAAGGTTCGATATATAGGCTGCTCTAACTTTTCAGCAGAGCAGTTGAAGCAATCTCTGGAGATTAGTAATGATAACTCATGGGATAGTTTTAGTAGTGTTCAACCAGTGTTCAATCTTATAGATCGCGATATTGAAAAACAACTCTTACCCTTGTGTGCAAATTTTGACATAGCTGTTTTGCCGTATCAGATTCTTATGGGCGGAATATTGACTGGAACTTATGTTCAGCATAGTGCACCTGATTCCAATACTCATATGGCCTCAAAACACGCTGGTACAGCGATGAAGAAGTACTGGAATGAGCGAAGTTTTAATATGGTAAGCGCTCTTACGAAAATATCTGAACGTACTGGATACAGCGCTACGCAATTAATGATTGGATGGGCTTTAAACAAAGAAAGTATCACATCAGTCGTTGTAGGCAGTACGAAAATTGCGCAACTTGAAGAGAATTTCCAAGTTATTACAGAGTCTATTCCAGAAGATGTTTTAGCTCTTGTAGATGCTTTACAGTAGAGATCAACGCGAAGTAGGGAAGCGATTTGACATCACTTCTGCCAGAGTGATAGACTCCCTCATCAAATGTATTTCGGATCTATGTGTCTGGTCAATGTCGTATGCAGGTGTACTCGTTTATAGGGTACAGTAATCAGGCATTATCTACGGTCCGATCACTTTACCGCTCAGTATGAACCGAGCGGTTTTTTTTTGCCAAAAGTAGATTAAAGGGAGGTTTATTATGGCTATTAGACTTGGTGATGAAGCACCTAATTTTTCGGCAGAGACTACTCAAGGGTCAATTGACTTTCATGAGTGGATAGGGGATTCGTGGGCAATTTTGATGTCCCATCCAGCCGATTTCACACCTGTTTGCACCACAGAGTTGGGGCGGGTGGCAAATTTAACTAAGGAATTTGAGAAGCGACAGACGAAAGTAATTGCTGTGAGCGTTGATCCAATTGAATCTCATGGAGGATGGATCAAGGATATAAACGAAACACAGAATGCTAGTGTGAGTTTTCCATTAATTGCTGACAAAGATCGATCGGTTGCGTTGCTATACGATATGATTCATCCCAATGCGGATGCAACTGCTACTGTCCGTACGCTATTCGTAATAGGTCCGGATAAAAAAGTTAAGTTGACTTTCACTTATCCTCCTTCAACTGGTAGAAACTTTGAGGAAGTACTTCGGGTCTTGGATTCCTTGCAGTTGACTGCCGGTTATCAGGTTGCTACTCCTGTTGATTGGAAACAGGGTGAGGATTGTGTCGTGGTACCTGCTATCAAGACAGAGGATATTCCAGCCAAGTTCCCCAAAGGTTTTACTGAAATAAAACCTTATCTAAGAATTACTCCTCAACCAGATCTGTAGAATGTACTGAAGTTCTGCCTAGCCCATACATCAATAACAGAAGGTTTATAGCGTTTCTGTTATGGTGTATGCTAGGGGTGGAGTTGAATTATGAATACAAAATCACCGAACCAGATCATTAAAGCTGATAGAGTCTTTGACGCAAAGTCAGGGACGTCTTTTGATAAAGGCGCAATAAAAATAGAAGGATCAAAAATCGTTGCGATTGGGAAACAGAGTGATTTTTCCAATGTTGAAGACGCTCAAGAATATAGTTTTGAAGGTTCAACCCTTCTTCCTGGGTTAGTTGATAGTCACGTGCACCTTACTATGCCTGGAGATGGCAGTTCTGTGGAAGATGCTATGTCTTTGCCTGATGAACTCCTTACATTAAGGGCTGCTTATAATGCTAAAAATGCTCTTTTGTTGGGTACTACGACTCTTCGTGAACTTGGTGCAAAAAACTCTACCACTTTTAGGATGAGAGAAGGGATTAGTCGAGGATTGGCAATTGGTCCCAGATTGCTGCTCAGTGGTAGGCCAGTGACAAGAACGGGCGGTCATTGCTGGATGATGGGTTCTGAAGCGGATGGTGAGGATATGATTCGCAAAGAAGTGAGAACGCTTGTTCGTGAAGGGGCAGATTTCATAAAGATTATGGCTACTGGTGGAGGAACGGCTGGTACTATTTCACATAAGACAGCCTACACTCTTGCTGAGTTATCTTCAGCGATAGACGAAGCTCATACTCATGGTCGTCTCACTGCTATTCATTGTTTGTCGAGCCAGGCAATGGAAGACGTCGTGCAATCAGGCGGCGATATGATCATACATGGGGTTTTCAACACAAGTGATGGAGCTCAGGTATTCGATCCTCGATTAGCAGAAAAAATAGCTAAGTCTGGCATTTCGGTTAATCCAACGATTCATGTCCGAAGAATTGCATTGAAAATTGCTCAACAAATCATTGATGACAGTGAAGATGAACGGCAAACTGTTCAGAGAATGGGAGAGTTGCAGAAAAATATGCAAAATGATCCGGACAAAGCCAATATGACTCCACAAGACATTATAAGATTGCTTGAAAAAGGATTTGAAGACCGAGTAGGTAATGCTAGGAATCTTTTGGAGTCTGGAATCAAATTGATAGCTGGAACTGATAGTGGCTGGGGAGCCTATCCCATTGGTTCTTTCGTTGATGAGCTAGAATGCATGGAGATGGCTGGGCTTAATCCAGGTGAAGTATTATTATCAGCAACTATTGAGGCTGCAAAGTCTATCGGATGTGATGACCGTGTAGGCTCACTAGAAGTAGGGAAGCAGGCAGATTTACTGGTTGTGGCAGGGGATCCTACAGTGGATATAGGAACCCTTCGAAGTGTTAAAGCAGTCTTTCTTGCTGGAGAACGGGTGGCATAACTTTCCTCTTTATGAAGCTAGTTTATAATTACATCCGTTGGTGATGTGTATCTAAGTTTAGGACCCATCGTCAGAGCTATCATCGAGGCTATGCTTATCGCACAGAAAATGTATGCCGGTAGTGCGTATGAACCTGTAAGATCGTACAATTGACCGATGCACAGGGGTCCAAAGGCAATCCCAAGACTGAACGCACTGCTAAAAGTTCCTGATATTGATCCTATGTGTTTAATCCCAAAACAAATCGCACTGATTATAGGGATCAGCGTGCTAAAAGCGGTGCCTCCTATGGCTAAAGGTAAAATCAATAATACTGCGAAATTGCTGGGTGCATTAAATTCAACAATCAAGAGCATTATAAAGGGCGCGAAGAATGCCATTGATCCCGCAAATAACAGCAAGGGTTTAGTAGGAAGTTTGGCGCCAAAATAGCCATAACCGAATTTAACGAAGATTGCGATGAATCCATTAATACTAATCAATGTACTAGCTAAACTTGCAGGATACCCGTTATCCACTATAAACGCTTGCATCTGAGTCCAAATTCCTGAAGCAGAAAATAAAGAAGTAGTGAAAAATAACAGGAGAATCCAGAATTTTGCGGTCACAGCAGCCTTACTGAGAGATAAACCGGTCAAAATGGTGGTGTTTTCACTTGAGTTCTGGGTTTGATTTTTTGAATAACCGTCTGGAACTTCTCCTATATCGGACGGGTTGGATCGTATAATAAAGATAATTAAGGGTAATTGTGTAAAAAAGACTACTAAGCCGAGAGTAGTGGAAGCATCTCGCCACCCTAACTGTGTGATTAGAAAATTAGTTACAAGAGCAAATATGACTCCTCCAAATCCGACTCCAGTGTATGCTATTCCTATGGCTAAGCCTCTACGATTAACAAACCATCTGCCGAGTAAACTACTCATTGTTGCCATTGATGTCGCGGAGAAGCCTGTGTAAAAGAACATGCAAAGACAGTATAAATGCCAAGGTTCTTGCATGAATCGCAATAAACTAAACCCCAGCCCTAGAACGGAGGTACCAATAATCAGAACTATTCTGGAGCCGAATCTATCAGTTCCTTTTCCTATCAAGGGAGATAAGAAAGTAATAGTCAGCATCCCTATTGTCACTGATGCGGCTAGAGTTCCTCGGGACCATTCAAAGGTGGATAACCAAGAATCAAAGTATAGAACGTATGCATATGCAATCAGTCCAAACCCGGTAAGCAAACAATACCAGCATACCCCTACAATGTACCAGCCATAGAAAGGTTTAATTGAGGTGATGGGAGATATGGCCATGATATGGGCACAGTTAGTGCTTTTAAAGCCTCCCTTCAAAGTGTACTCGAGTTGGTTTCCACAGGTCCGGACAAGTAAGCAGTATTATCCAGATCGCAACAAATCCAATTGCAGACATTACAAGAACAGCCACTTGTGGACCATATATTTCTGCTAGTAATCCTCCTATAAGCCATCCTATGGCAATATTACCAATTGCCATAGTGAGTATGCCCATAGCTCTGCCTCTGGCGTTTTCTTCTGTGTGCAATAGGATTAAGGTGAATTCCATTGTTGTATAGATTCCGAGGCAGATGCCCATAAAAATCAATGCGACGAATGACAATGTGTAGTCATTAGAAATAGCAAAAAGTGCAACGCACAGAGGAGCTATAGCGACGCTGTAGGCGAACCATTTGCCGTGGCTCTTAATTAATGTACTGCGATAAGCTACGATCGAAGTACCAATCACTGCTCCTATACCGTCAGCAGCAGCTAGAATGCCAAGTCGACCTTCGTCAATAAAAAGAACATCTCGTGCAAAAGTGGGAAGAAGAGTCATAAAAGGGAAAATGAATAAATTCATGAGAACTACTAGTAGAATGGTGCTGCGGAGGATGTTGTGTTTTGCTACCAACTGGATCCCTTGCCACAGAGCACTAGCTGAAATTCCGGTTTGAGATTTATTGCTAGTGGAGTTAACTGGAACGAAAACTAGAATGCCTGCTAGATACATTAAAGAGATGATGAGATAACTTCCAGTAGTACCCCATTGTGACAAGACTAATCCGGCCAGTAAGGGGCCAGCTACTTTGCTGCCCATTTGGGCGATTGTATCGATGGATACTGCATTCGTTAATTTATCTTTAGTGACAAGGTCAGCTACAAAAGGTCTGCGGGCTGCGTAGTCAGCAGCGTATCCCAATCCCATAATGCCCGCAATGATATAAATCAGAGGAAGATTGATTACATTCGTTAAGCTAGAGACAAGCATTGTTAGCATGCACAGTAAGTTAATCAACTGGATTACGAATATCATTTTGTAGCGATTAATTAGATCTGCTACAAGGCCGAGCAGTGGCCCTGACATTACTAAAATTAATCGGACAAAAGTGACTGAGCCAACTATGGCGGGGGAATCTGTAATGACTAATACCATGTATGCGAGTACAACTAACTCCATCCAACGTGCTGAGTACCAAAACCACATAGCTGTCCAAAGCCATCGATAATTGCGATCTGATAAAGAGATGAGAAATCTAGCAGGTGTCATTTAAGTAGTCATTATTCGAGTTGGCTCAACCTAGTATGTGGTCTACAATAAGAGAACTTTGCTAAGCATTAAGGGTACAGTATACATCCTTAGTTCTAAGTAATGTATCTCTATCAAGTGATTAGACTATAGTGAAAGGATCAATGACAAGAAAGTAATAGGGAGAATGAATTGATGAGTAATCGTTTACGCGTAGGAGTTGTAGGAGCAAATGGAGAAAATGATCGTTGGGGAGCCAAGGCTCATGTGCCTGCAATCGCTGCTTTAGAAGAGTTAGAGCTGGTTGCAGTGGCTACTTCTCATGAAGACAGTGCACGGAAAGCACAGGAGAGGAGCGGTGCAAGATTAGCATTTTCCAATTATCACGACCTAGTGAAGTCTGCAGACATTGATCTAGTGACAGTATCAGTAAAGATTTCAATGCATCACCCTATTGTTTTAGATGCTTTAAAGGCTAAGAAACACGTGTTTTGTGAGTGGCCATTGGCTTTGGATTCTACACAAGGAATTGAGATGTTAAACAGCGCGGAGAATTCAGGTTTGAAACATGCTGTTGCAACTCAGTCCCGATTTTCCCCAGGATTGTTGTTTATGAAGCAGCTCGTTGACGATGGAGAGATTGGCGACCCGCTCTTTTTTTCTTTAGCCCATCACTTGAATTCTTTAATGACAATGCCATCTCATCGTTGGTGGTTATTGCAGTCAGAACAGGGTGGGGGTGTGATACTAATAGCTACAGGACATGCGTTGGATATAGCCCGATGGATACTTGGGGATGTTACAGCAGTTTGTGGTAGGGCTGACACTTTCACCAAGGAAATACAATTTACAGATACCAAAGAAATACGACCGGTCTTAGCCTTAGACACTGCTTGTTTTGGTGTGCAGATGTCAAATGGCATTATGGGAACAGCGAGTACGAGTATTAGCGCTCGTGGTGGTGGCGGATTCAGGTTTGAAATTCAAGGAACTAAGGGGAGATTAGTGGCTGAAACAAACGGAATGGTGCAGTATTCTACAGCTAGAGTCTGGAAAAGTACTGGACTAGGGGAAATACAGGAACTGGAGGTTCCCGATAGTCTTACAGTAGTGAAAGGACTGGATTCCGATAGCGCAGAATTTCACATTGCGCAGGAATTGAGAGCGTTTACAGCCTCGATACGGAATGGACAGGTATTTACACCTGGCTTTGAAGAAGGAGTTTCTTTGCATAAGATTATCGAAGCGTTAAAACGAGCGTTTCAATCAAGTAGTTGGGAAAGTGTGGAAGCATAGACCTTTTTATTAAAATCATTTGGTTATGCATATGCGAATAGGAATACTAGAAATAAACGTGAGGATTTTGAATATGCTTAAGCTTCTTTTTCTTCTCATCCCAGTGCTTGTACTGATAAGTGCATGTGCCCCGTCTGATCGCCAGTATACAAATGAGATGGAAGAGTTACATCGGGAGTGGGATTATTTACTGACGGAGATATCTCTTTCACAGACTTCTAGCAATGATGAAGCATTGGATACCTGGTTGCGTGAGGTTAGTAATCTTCGCCCACCTCGATCTTTGGCCTTTGAACACAATATTTATGTATCGGTTCATAAAGATTTCATTGGAATATTTAGAGTCCTTAGGGATGACTATACTGATGAGGTAACGGATACTAACATTATTAATTGTTATTTGACTACTAATCAAGTTTCAGAAGGGTTTAAGCAGGCATGTAATTTGCTTTTAAAAGCTCAGCAGGATGTTGGATACGTGCGGGCACATTGGACCTGGGATCTACTGAAGTTGGAGTCTGTGCTACAGTAGAGGGGTACTTTGAAATCATTAAGCTAGCATGTTTCGTACGTGGCAGTCATAATAACAATATTTATCTAGAGGTGGTGATGTAAATGCTTTCACCATCAAGGCTATATAGTAGGAGGATTTATTCATGCGTTGGTGTAGATTTATTTTGGAAGGTAGGCCTTCTTTTGGTATTGTAGAAAATGATTCTGTAATTCCCGTAGATGGGAGCCCATTCGGCAACTTCGCTAAACACAAGAAGTCAGTCTCTCTAGAATCATTAGCTCTTCTTGTTCCTGTGTTACCGCAGACATTTTACGCTGCTGGCACCAATTATATGGATCATGTAGAGCGTATGGCAGAAATGACAGGTAAATCAATTAATCCCCCAAAAGCAGCTGATATTGGGTATAGGGCCAACAATGCTTTGATCGGTCACGAGGAAGCAATTGTAATTCCTAAAGACGCTTCAGAGAAGGTTCAGTATGAAGGGGAATTGGTAGTTGTCATCGGGAAACCTGCAAAAGATGTAGCCCCTGAATCTGTCGATGAGTATATCTTTGGCTACACTATTGGTAATGACGTTAGCGAAAGGACTTGGCAGGCAGACGACAGAACACTCTGGAGAGCAAAGAATGCTGATACGTTCAAACCTATGGGACCATGGATCGACACAGATGTTGATATCAATGTAATGGATACCATCGTTCGCGTTAATGGAGAAGAAGTGCAGAACTTCAAGACTAACAATATGATCTTTGATATACCTACATATATTAGCCGGATGAGCCAATATATGACATTACATCCTGGTGATGTGATATGGATGGGGACCGATGGTGTTGGGACGAATATCAAGTCAGGAGATGTGGTAGAGGTAGAGCTTACTGGAATAGGTGTCCTACGCAATCCAGTGGTTGCAGCTGGTTGATTAAATCGATGCGAATAGTTTATTGCTAGAACGGTCGAGATTATAAGCGGTTTGTGATTATTCGGCCATCTTTAAGAACCATAAGTAATGTTCGTAGATGGCTAATGTTTTCTAGCGGGTTATCCCGAACTACTATAAGGTCAGCTATTTTACCAGTTTCCACGCTACCTAAGTCTTTATCAATTCCACATACCTTGGCAGACGTAATAGTTGCGGCCTTTAGTGCCTGAATGGGGCTTGCTCCATTTCGTATCCACAAACCCATTTCTAAATGAACAGCATCTTTAATTGGGCCCAAATCAGAACCCAGTGCCATTTCCACCCCGGCATCCAGAGCTTTGCGGAACCATGTTCGATGTTCTCCGGAAGCTGCATCAGCTCTTGCCAGCATTTCATTTGAAATGTTTCTTCTTTTCAGATAGTTGCTTTCCCACTCATTAGTAATTTGATTGGGAGTAAGATGGCTGATTCCTAACGTTGGAACATATACCGTATTGGTGTCTTTCATCATTTGAATACACTCGTCGTCCATAATATAGCCATGCTCTACAGATGTGGTTCCAAGGCGAATTGCTTCCTTTACAGCTGCTGGATTTGTTGCGTGTGACATGACTGGCATGTCTCTTTGATGACAAACATCGAATGCGGCTTCAATTTCATTTGGGAGAAGGAAATTATGCCAGTGTCTGTCCCAGCCTGGCCCCATTATTCCTCCAGATAAATTCAACTTAATATGATCAACCCCATGCATGATCTGTTCACGTACACCTTTTATGAACTCCGCTGGTCCATCTAGTTGTCTTGTGAAAGGATGTCTTTTAGCATGCCCAGCTGTCGTTGTTAGAAAATATCCTGCGGCAAAAATTCTTGGTCCAATCGCATTACCGGCATTAAAAGACTCGCGCCAAGCAACATCTATCCAGTCTTCTGTACCTGCAGTTCTGATACTGGTGACCCCTCCTTCCATGATTCCTTCTGTTGCATTTAGGCCATATTTAATGACTCTCTCAGGAATAGTGGGAGGAGCTAGATCAGGAAACATCAGATGTACATGGACATCCCAAAGTCCAGGGAGTAGCCAGTGACCTTGGAGGTCTATGACCTCTGCTCCCTTAGCTTCAATGTTATTACCGTGGGATACTATGTTTGAAATGCGCCCGTTTACTATTTTAAGTGAAGCGTCAGGTACGGCTTCACTTGATACACAATCTATAAGATGAAAATTCTTGAGAATTATGTCTTGCATTCAATTAGTGTAACTTACCTGTACCGTTTGTTAAAGTGATTAGTTAAATAATCCGTTCTATGGCTCTAGCTAGCGGGTGATGTTTTTACCGCATGATGAACAAAATTTGGAATGTTGCTTAATTGGAGCGCTACAGTTGTTACAGTATTGAGGTTTTGGTAGTTGTAAATCTTGATTATGTCTGTTTGTACCTGCAGTGCCTTTGATAAATATGGACATTAGTATAAGGATTGGCAATGCTATCAGCTGTCCTAGCAAAGGAATGAAAATGAAAAGTGTGAAAAGGCCAGAGGTGTTGAAGTCATGTAGACGTTTGATCATAATAAAAAAGTGCGGAATGATGAACAAGGCCATGAATCCAATTTGCGAAATGATCCAAATGTTTTCAAAAAGAACGATCCCAGAAATCAACTGAAAGAAAGCACCGAGGGGAATATATAAAGCTACTAAAATAAGCCATCCAAGAACATATTGCTGCCGGTTGATTCTTCCTTTGGAGGTAAAAAATAACCGTATGGGATCAAAGCGACTTGTTTTTTTAGTTGCTGGATCTAACATAGTATTACAACAGTGTTACGTAAAATTATTAGCTATGGCTAATAGGTTCCTATAAGGTGAAAAGATCACTCACTGTCCCAGTCCATACAAGGAACATCCAAAATAGGATAAGGACTCCTAGAAATAGTAAAGATTTAATCATTGATGAAATTGTATACATCAAGTACAAACTATGGCAAGGTGAATTATAGTATTCTCAGGTAGGGTTGGTTATTCTTCATATGCATATAGGAAGATCAGTTTGCTAATGCTAGGGAATCAAAATCGGCAATAAGAATACTAATATGAGACCTTGACACACAAGTTTTCCGTACATAGAATCGTGCCCATCTGAGGTAGTTTGCAAATGTCGTATACCGTTGATCCGCAATATAAATGCCAAATACAAAAGCCTAAGGATTTCGACGCGTTTTGGAAAGGTGTAACTGACCAGCTGACGGATATTCCGTTGGATCCAGAAATCTATGCAGATCCGTTGAGGAGTAGTCCCACGGTCGAGGTATTTAGAGTGTTCTACAATAGTTTGGACAGCGTTAAGATTTCTGGTTGGTATGCTATTCCTAGGACACGATCATCAGCTATGCCAGGAGTATTATTGTTTCCTGGTTACTTGAGTGATCCACCTATACCAAAAACATGGGCGGAAAAGGGATATGCCTGTTTGTCAGTTGCTCCCAGAGGGAAGATAGGTAGTAAGCAACAGTTTGATCCCGGGTATCCTGGGCTTCTCACGCATAATATCGTTGATCCAAATACATATACATATAGGGGTTTTTATGTTGATGCCTGGCGTGCGGTGGATTTCCTTATGAGCCGGTCAGAAATTGATGATAATCGTATTGGGGTCACGGGGATAAGCCAAGGAGGGGGTTTATCAATAACAACTGCTGCAATGAGACCAGAGGTTAGTGTAGCTTCTGTCGGGGCTCCGTATCTGGTAGGCTTTATGGATTCTTTGCTTCTAACAGACACCTATCCCTATGAAGAAATTAATGACTATTTGAGGCTATATCCAGAAAGAAAAGAGCAAGTGGAATCTACCCTTGCGTATTTCGACGGGATTAACTTTGCCGATAAAATCACTTGCCCCATTATGGTTCATCTCGGTCTTCAGGATAATGTTTGTCCTCCCGAAACAGGCTTTCATTTGTTTCGTGAATTAAAGAGTCAACAAAAAGAATTGTTTGCGTATGATGGACATGGCCATGATGCAAACAGGAAAGAGCATCAGAAAAAAATAGAGGCATTCTTTGAGAAGTATATCGGTAGTGAAATCTAGCGATTGAGAGAAGAGGAGTAACTAGGTATTGGATCGTATTAGACAGTATTGGGACGCAGTCACCGATGACTTAAACAATTGCCCTGCGAATCCCGAAATAGAGCTTATTCCGTTGCGAACTACAGGGTATGCCACGGCTTTTGGGGTCTATATAACAAGCATTGGCCCTTATAGGTTGTTTGGATATTTAAGTATTCCGAAAGGGACTGGTCCGTTTCCTGCAATTTATTATACAGCTACATATACGAGTGTACTGGATTTTTTGCCACAAGGAACATCAAACTTTACGCGAAGCCGATTCGTCACATTTTCTTTAGCAGGACGGGGACAAAGAAATGCGGATAAACCTTATGCAGCTATGTTCCCTGGTCATTTCACAAATAAAATTTCTGAACCTTATGAATATGTTTTTCGTTCTGTTACTGCTGATTGCTTAAGAGGAGCCCAGTTTTTGCTGGATTGTCCAGAAGTAAGCAATGAGAATACAGTTGTCGTAGGTAATGATTTGGCATTAATTGTAGCCAGTTTAGAAACGAGGATTAAATATTTGATGACAGCTCCTAAGCTATTTGTTGATTCTATTCAATTAGCTGGCAAGGTTATTGATTATGCTGGGTACCCCGCGCTAGCAGAGCTCAATGACTATTTGCGTATGTATCCAGACGATTCAGATAAAGTAGCGGAAACTTTATCCTATTTTGATCTCGCTTATCATGCGACCAATATCAGTGCTAAAACATTAATTCTGGCTGGGTCTAAAGGTTCTGTTGTTGATGCAAGTGCATTGTTCCCTGTTCAATCTTCCTTGGCCGGAGCATCTCAGATTTTTGAGTCTCAAGATTCCTCGTATAAAGATGGTTTATATTGTGAACAGTGGATTACTGAGAACCTCGTTTCACCGGACACTGATCCAATTGTTCCAGTTCATTGGAGTTAATTCAAAAGTTAAGGTCTGGGGTTGCATTTTCTTTCCAGGTTGAATATGAGGAAATGGTGATTTTTATTACTGGACATTGGTCTATACCCATTTTTTTATACTGATGATATTTTCTTTTTAGCAGGGTGATCGCGTATTCATGTTCAGTGCCTTCACTAATGAGTTCAGCTTGTCCTCGAAGTAATACAAATGCTAATCGGGTCCAGTCCTCAAGGTAGTCATCTATAAGAATAGCAACCTTTGGATTTGACATGATGTTTTGTACTCGTTGTAATCGCTGAATCGGAACTTGCTTGGATTTGCGATCTAATGCCATATACAAAAATGGGTCACAATAGGCGTAGCAAAACGGGATAAGATGCGGTCGTCCGTTGGTATCTGCGGTGGCCATTCGGCCTACCCTGTGTTCATGAATAAATTGCTTCACTTCTGGAGAAGGTGCATTATTCAAGGTAAATTCCTTGCTTAGATAAAGTGTAATACATTTATTAATACTGAATTATCGCTTGACTATGGCTGACAACGAATCAGAATCCAGTGGTAAAATGGAATATAACTCATTGTACCCTATGTAAGGATATTTGGTTGATGTCTTCAAAATTAAACCAGAAAGTAGTGGAAGTAAATATTGCTACTAAAAGTTCCTTTCGTCCAACAGAGATTGTCGCTGATTTACGTAATGTTGCAGAAACACTATATCACCCTCTTAAGCTAGCGGGATTTTGGGATGAAAGAACATCAGAGCATTTTTGTATTGATGAAAATAAAGGTGTACTGTGCAGTCATCGGACGAAGGAAGGGACTTTTTCTATAGAGTTATATTTACAAGATGATAGACCTTTATCTAAACACACGATGATTGTTAAGTTTCCACATGCCAGAATTTGGATTTTCTTGCGATGAATTGCAACAAGAAAGAGAAATACTTCAGTAAACACTTAGCGGATGAGTATTGTGCGGCTTACAATAACGATATTCTAGTGAACCAAGCTGAATCTTTGTGTTCGTACTGGTGTAATCGTCATAGGTCGTGGCATATTGGACATATGAATTCAAGCTACTCTACTGGTACACGCGCTGATAGGAACCTTACGGGACTCATGGATCAAATTGCTCAAGAGCAGATCCAGAATACAGACGAAGAAAACAGTCTCGATTAGTTACTTTGAGGACTGGGGCAAGGAGTCCACGGGTTCCTTTTTCAGGATGAAATCGCCTGATGCTAGCATTTCATAAACTTCGAACCCTTCTTGTATGTTTTCCGTGTTAGTTTTGCCTGAAAGCTGAACTAGGCAATTAATAGGCAAGTTTTGGTAGTTTTCTATAGCTTTTCTTAATGCTTTCTTACTTTCCAATCCCATGCGATTCAAGGATGGGGTCATGACTTCTTTCACAATATCTCTTGGATTTCCTAGTCCGGAATTGAGTACTGCTTGTAAGAATTCTTCACCGTTTGGCATTTGGACGATTGGCATAGTGTAGCCTTTGGAAACTTTGATGAGAGCATCGAGGGTCTGCTCCGGGAAATACTTTAAATTGAGACGTACAATGTTGCAAAAGTTTGCTTCGTGAGCGCCCTCGTCCATTTCTGGGTAACGAATAGCACCTGCAGCTGCGGGGAAAAGTCTTCTTCCGTTTTCATCCATAGGCGAACCATATTCTTCCCATAGTTTCACTCGCGTATTGGTATAATTCCAGCGAGTGTGCCTTTCTTGAAAGACTGCGTAAGCAGCAAGTAGGATTAGAGTTTCCTCGTGACCTGTTTGTCTTTTGAAAGTCCAATGGTCAGAAGTAACCTCTGCTATATACTGATCAACAAATTCTTGGCTATATAAACCAGAGTCAATAAGGGTATGCCTGAAGACTTGGGAGTGCCTGCGTTCTTCGAATCCCCATTGGACATAAAGAGTTCGATTCAATGTGCTGTCACCAGAGGCTTCAACTCCTGTAAGTACGTAATCATCGACAATTACCTCAGTCCCTAGATAACCTAGTATTACTTGCTTCGTGTCTTCAGATATAAGATGCCCATATGCAGCCATTTCGTCTCTTTCTTTGAGACGATCTGCGAACCACATTCGTGCATGGGAGGCTTTGGCAACATACGATATATTGCTTTCAGCTATTTCTTTATCCAGAGCCAACTGCCTACCCTCAATGCTGTATGGCTTGGGTAGAATGTTTACCACTGATAGATCTCCTTTACGTACTTCAGGTAAGTATCATTATACATTACTTTTATTTGATCAGCTTTTTATTACTTTGGCCGCTCCAAAATAACTTTGGCACCCATCTCAATAAACTTGTCGCGTTCACGCCAGTTGTAATTTCGTAGCACCAGCTGAACATGGCTATTTTCCAGTAACTTAAATGCATGGTCTATACACGCTTGATCAGAGATCGACAATGGATGGTGCGGATTAGCTTCTCGGTCAAAGGAAAGGTCTGCTGGCCCCCATGAGATACAATCTATTCCAGGTAGAGCGAATTTTGGTATATTAGAGATCGCCTGTAGTGATTCTACCTGTAGCCATAGGACACCGAAGGTGTTCCACCAGGATGCATATGCCAAACGATCGGGACGATCGTTGATTTCTATTCTGCTTGTCCCTCCCCAGCTACGTTTCCCCGCAGGGCTATAGTAAAAATAATCAATCGCCTCTTGGGCAGTTGAAACTTTCTCGGTTTGCGGAACTTCGATCATAGTTGGTCCCAGATCCAGCCAGTTACCGATTTGCCATGTGTAATTTGTATGTTTGATTCTAAAGTGGACAGGAATGCCCAATTCAGCAGCATCGTGTGAGATAGAAGCGATTTTCGACTCATCTAATGGATTATGTTGACTATCTATCGATATAAAATTGTAATCTTTATCTTGTGACCATATCCTTTGGATCTCTTCTTTAGTAGAGTCCCAAGGAACTGAAACACCCAGTGTTAACTTTCCCTTACGGATTCGATCCTTAAGATTTTCTAATGGCATAGGTGTATCCTTATATTGAATGCATACGCAGTAACTAGCTGTACTGTTTATGTGCAGCTAGTTATGTCCTGTCGCCTAAATTGACACTGTATTTTCACAGAGATATGTGGCGTTAATGGCCGTTGCCGTTGACGTTGATATCCCAGAGGCGGGCAGGGTTGTCAGAGAGTACCCGTTTCTTGGATTCATCTGAGAGTTCCGGGAAGTCCAGAATATTCTGAACCGAACGGGGTGAGATGCAATCCGGGTGCGAGTAGTCTGTTCCGAAGACGAGTCCGTCGGGTCCAACTTTTTTCTCAAGGAACGGGACGTAGTCTATTTCTTCGGGTTCGAAGGCAATGAAAGCCTGTTTTCCGAAGTATTCCTTAGGATTGCGGTTGACGGAATCTGGGACGAATTGGGGGAACATATCGATATGTTCCTCGAGTCTATCCATGAGCCATGGAAGCCAACCTGATCCTTGTTCGACCCAGCACACTTTGAGGTTCGGGAAGGTATCGAGGGTACCGTTGGCAATAAATCCTGCTACGGAGTATGGTGCATCTGCAGCCATAAAGAGATGTTTATAGAAGACGTTGTCGAGTCTTCTGTGAGCAACGCCGAACTGTTGTTGCTGATGTAATGCTATAGGCATGTTCAGTTCCTGGCATGCTTCGTAGATGGGATAGTACTTTTCTTTCCATGTCCAGTCCCGTTTAAACTGTGCAGGTATATATGCTCCTCCCAATCCCAGTTCAGTTGCGGCACGTTTTACTTCTGCGACAGCCATATCAATGTCATGCATTGGAACCAAGGCAGTTCCTCTGATGCGGAACGGATCAGGTTTGCAGAACCCTGCAATCCAGTTATTCCATGCTTCACACCAGTATTTAGCTACTTCAGGGTTATCGATAAGGCAAAGAAGGTTTTGTGACATATTACCGAAAATAAACGTCACATCGACCCCTTCAATATCCATATCCTTTAAACGCTCGTTACCATCACGTTCACCTTCGCGGTTTGCCCACTCACCTTCCTGATGCCAATCAGGAAGGATACCAAAAGGTCCTGATCGATAGTCTGCGTTTGGACTGATCTTGGAATGTTCTATAACATAAACGCGATTATATTTCATATAGGAGTTGACTGAGTTATCCCTATCAACTTCCTGTGCTCCTCCAGCACCTGTACTATCGACAAATTCTCTAGGAGCGAAAGGTTTTAAGTCGTCTGGAAAATGTTTCCAGTGTTCTGCCTTGTATTCTGTAACGTGAGAATCAGAGTCAATAGTTAGATAGTCAGGTCGTTTTCCACCGATATAATCTTTTGGCAT
>CAJWUJ010000014.1 GCA_913047625.1 uncultured Dehalococcoidia bacterium
ATCTTGGGAAACAATTTAGCATTCATCAACAATCGTTACCTATCTGGGATGAAGAGCTAGCTCGTGATGAAGAAATTACACTCGTCGTCCAAGTAAACGGAAAGGTTCGTGACAAACTTACAGTATCGGCAAATATAACAGAAAGTGACGCTATTGCACTCACTCATAATAACCCAAGAATTAATCGCCACATAGATGACAAACAAATACTCAAGACTATCTACGTACCACAAAAGCTTGTTAACATAGTAACTAAGTAAGTTCAACCAATTGAGGAGACATAATGTCTATACAAACAGGATCGATAGCTCCAGACTTTTCCCTTGCTTCTTCGAGCGGGAAAACAGTAAGCCTTTCAGATTTTCGAGGCCAAACAGTTATAGTTTACTTCTACCCTAAAGATGATACACCTGGCTGCACAAAGGAAGCATGTAGCTTTAGAGATACCTATGATGCCTTATCTAATGCTGGAGTAACCGTACTAGGTATAAGCCCGGATAGTGTCGAATCGCATAACAAATTTATAGAGAAGTTCAATCTGAATTTTCAGCTACTATCCGACCCAGACAAATCTACAGCCCAAAATTACGGTGCCTGGGGAGAGAAAAACATGTATGGGAAAATAGTCGTTGGTATGAAACGGATGAGCTTTCTAGTCAATCCTGAAGGAACCGTGCAACACGTTTGGTCTAAGGTGAAAACCGAAAGCCACGGTCAAGACGTTCTCACGCTAATTCAGGGCATGTACTAGAAACCCTACTCCAAAAAACATTTAGCCAATAACGGTCAATTCAGAAGCGAATTTCTTCCTTCATAAATCGCACGTATGCTATACCAAAGACTACAGAAGCAATGGCCATTAGAGTGATTAGCTGAGGCCAAACTAGACCCACGCTCTGGCCAAGTGCAAGAGGACTTGGCATAACTTCTGTTGATTGCTGAATGCCTGCTCCAAGAGTACGAACCTTTGGATTCAACAAAGCCTGAGTGGCTTCGCCGTACAGATATGCTGGCGATATACGCTGGATACGTTGTTGCCATTCCATTTTATGCATCGCAGCTATTTCAGGCTCATCGACTTGGTCACTAACGATTTGATCCGCTATCGTAGTCGAAAAGAAGAATATAAAGAATGTCAGAACTAACCACATTCCCAGGGAAGCTAATGCCGAAACTACGGCCCTGTCAAACAGCAATGAGAATAGGATAGCTATAGCAAGCCATACCGCAAAGTAAATCAGAGTAGCCACAAAAAACAGTGCTAGCCGAGTAATCTCATCAAACGTAGGACCGAATCCTAAGGTAAATATACCAATACCAATCACTATTAACATCAAGGATACTAACGCAATGGACAAAACGGTGACTCCCGCAAAAAATTTTCCGTTGATTAATGCATCCCTATAAATAGGCTGCGAGAGTATTCTAGCCAAAGTACCTCGTCCTCTTTCGCCATTAATAGCATCAAACCCAAGAGCCATTCCTAGTAGAGGTCCGAAGAAACTAGTGAAAAAGTTAAATGAGAGGGTCGACCCACTGCCTGAAGTAGTAAACAAGCGAAGAAAAACATCTTCAGTAGTTGCTAAAGCTGCCTCAGCTCTAATAGCTTGAGTTGCAGTGTAAGCAGCCCAGACTCCTGCAAACGCAATCATGAGCAACAACACAATAAATCGTCGACTACCAAAATAATCGGCCGCCTCTTTCCAAAAAACAGCTCCCATTATCTCTCCCCACTAAAATAGCGTAAATAAATTTCTTCAAGAACAGAATCAGCACTTCGTAAGGTCAAAACTGTACCCGCATTTGAGATAACCGATGACGCTAATTCTTTTTTCACCTCACGGCTACATTCAACAGTGATCATATTTCCGTTAGAAGTAACCTTAGTAACCCCAGACAGAGCTGATAAGGAATTTGTTATTTGAGGAGTTAACTTTTCAACTTCCAAATCTACAACAATATCCTCACCGCCCATAACTTTCTGAGACAACTCGTCCACATTTCCCTGGATAACTGCCTTTCCTTTAGACATAATAGCCACCCTACTGCAAATTCGTTGCACATAATGTAGTTGGTGTGATGACAAAACAACTGTTATTTTATGTTCCTGACTCATCTTGCGAATAATTTCAAGCAGTTCAGGAACAGAAGCAGGATCAATACCTTGGGTAGGCTCATCAAGAATAACGACTTTCGGTCTTTTGAGTAAAACATCTGCTATACCCAATCTTTGGCGCATACCACGCGAATACTGCCGGACTGGTTGTTTTGCCCTTTCTATCAACCCAACATCCTCAAGTACTTGTTTTATACGTTGACGGGACTCTTCACCGTCTATTTTATTTAAACTAGCTGTGTACCGAAGATTATCTTCGGCCGATAATTCCCCGTAAAACCCCACGTTCTCAGGCAAATAGCCTGTTATACGTTTTACCGATAGAGGATTCCTTGTACAGTCGTACCCATAAATAGTCGCTGATCCGTTGGTAGGCGACGTTAACCCAAGAAGCATAAGAATAGTAGTTGTTTTTCCTGCCCCGTTAGGACCCAAGAATCCAAAAACCTCCCCTTGCTCAATACTCAAATCAAGCTTATCGACAGCAGTAAATTCTCCGTACTGCTTGGTCAAACTAATAGTTTTGATTACTTCGGTCATCTTCGTCCAAGACGCAAGAACAGTGCACCTATGACAAGCGCAACCAGTATCAGGACACTAATTCCCACCCATCCAAAAGTAGAGGATTTCAGCACTGTTATCCGAAAGTCCGCCGTGTCAACAGCCTGAAGTGAAGACCCAACCATTTTGATTGAATAGTCTCCCGGGAGGGTATCTTCGGCAGCACTAATGGAAGCAGTTATTTCTATGGCTTCTTGAGATTCCAAGCGAGGAATTAAATTGTGGTCGAACTCCACTACCCAACCCTCTGGGGATTGATTTAGCAAGCGAATGTTGTCCAAAGGTGAGGTTCCAGAATTAAATACTACGAGTTTTAAATCAGTGCTCTCACCTATAATTACTGTTGAATTAAGACGACCACTCATGGTAGTTAAAGTCAATTCTGGTGAACCTGTTAATTCTACTTGGACGGGTTTGGTAATCTGCCCAAGATCTTTGTTACTGGCAGCTAATACTATCGGATAACTACCAGGAGCAGCACTGAGAGGAGGCTGTACCAGCACCTGAAGTCTAGTACTACCATTTGCCTCTATACTAATAGAAGCAATTTGAGTGTCCTCAAATGAAGGCTTGAAGAAAGCCTGCCATCCTTCTGGAACTTCAACTCGTAAGTCAAAATCATGTTCATCTGTACTCTTATTGCTTAACTCAGCATTAAAAGTGAAACTCTCCCCCACAGGGCCCGTTAACGTAGTGTATCTTGGTTCCAGTGTAAATAAATCTTCAGTGCTTGTTTCTGGTCGAGTAATTGATACAACATACTCAATTTTATCAATTTCTTGGCCAGATCCGTCGAAATATCCTGTAAGGAATTTATAAGTACCTGACTGGGCTTCTTGGGGGACGAAAAAATGGAAACTTAAATCTTCGCTCACCGCTCCAGGAGCTAATTCCATGGTGTCTATTCTCAATTGCTTATATCGATTAAAAACACTAGCCTGCCATTCCTTAAACGGACCCGATATGAGGCGAATTTCAACAGTCTGAATTGTCTCACTATTATTTGTTACTTCAACTCCCAAATCATAAGAGAAGGAACGGGGTGGATCTATACCAATGTTTGTGAGGGGAGAATTAACCTCAATATCAGCCACAGAGGCAAATATTGCTTGGGGAATAAGGCAACTAATCACTACAAGGGCAGTGTAAAGCAATCCTCTTCTGTACATTATCGTAACCCCTCCATAATCAACAAAGATGTTCAGGCGTGCTATTAAGAAACAGAATGCCACAGGACTCATTCGCATCTACAAAAGCCCAAAGTGTGGCCAAATAATCAAAGTTATTATAAATCAAACGGTCGTCATTATACCGTAGCAAGGCAGGGTTAGTCTATCTGTCTTGCATATACATAAATATACGGTAAAATATCCCTTACGTCCTTTATCCAAAAATTCTTATTCAGTGAATCCCGAGGAGATCTCAATGCCAGTACATATCATTGTGGCTATAAAGCAGGTGATGGATCCAGAAATACCACCCTCAGCTTTTACAATAGCAGAGAACGCTAAAGAGGTGGTATCCCCAAGCAATATTCCCCCAGTCATCAACGGTTATGACGAACAAGCTATCGAAGCAGCGCTGCGCATCAAAGAAACAGTGGAAGAAGCCACTATAACAGTCGTCTCTATTGGATCCAACTTCTCTTTGGATGTAATGAAAAAACCGCTTTCAATGGGAGCTGACGAATTAATCTTGGTAGATACGGGTGATATTGGCAACGATCCAGACAGTAATATTGCAGCATACCTTTTAACATCTGCTATTAGGAAAATTGGATCCTTCGATCTCATACTATGCGGAAGACAAGCGTCTGACTGGGACAATGCCCAAGTTCCGGTTGGTGTGGCATCAATGCTCAAAGTACCCATAATTACAGTGGGAAGAAAAGTTGAAATAACTGCTAAAAATGTTCGAGTAGAAAGAGTCCTTCCTAATGGATATGAATTAGTTGAAAGCAATTTACCAGCAGTAGTCACTTTAAGTAGCGAACTGGGAGAACCAAGATACCCTACCTTAAGAGGAATTATGGCTGCAACCAAAAAACAACCCATATTATGGTCTCTCAATGACCTATCGATAGATGAAGATCTTCCAACTTCTAATCTCACGATCAATACAATAACCACCCCTGAAAAGCAAAACGAATGCACGATCATAGAAGGGGAAAATGGGCAAGAAGCTGGTAAAAACCTAGCTCTCAAACTGCGTGAAGCCAAACTTATCTGAGCATATAACCGTAATTTCTTCTTAGGAGTAATTTAGAATGGCTAATTGTCAAAATATCTTAGTTATTGGAGAACTAACCGAAGGTTCTTTAAGTTCAACCACCAAAGAGTTGTTAACGGTAGGGAGAAATCTAGCTGATTCCCTGCAGGAAGACCTGAATGTAGTTCTGCTTGGTGAAAATCTTTCTCAATACACAAGTGACCTGCTTTTCTTTGGTACTGATACTATTTATTTGGCACAGCATAGCTTACTAGAAGATTATCAAGATGATCTCTACGTTGAAGCGATCACCCAGCTAGCTGCCAGTACAAATCCAAGAAGTATTCTTTTAGGAAAAACTCTCACTGGTAAAGAATTAGGACCGAGGCTAGCCTTCAAACTCGGAACCAGTCTTCTTCAAGATTGCATCCATCTCGCAATAGACACCAACAAGAACCTTGTTGGTAAACGGCCTATATACGGAGGAAATGCCCTAGCTGAAATAACTCACATAGGCACACCACAACTAGCTATAGTTAGACCAAAAACAATCGAGGTTAGCGTTCAAGAACAAAAAGGCAAGGGAAATATTAACGAATATGTTCCAGAACTCAGCGATTCAATGATT
Organism: uncultured Dehalococcoidia bacterium; assembly: GCA_913047625.1. Lineage (GTDB taxonomy): Bacteria > Chloroflexota > Dehalococcoidia > Lucifugimonadales > CAJWUJ01 > CAJWUJ01. The sequence continues at coordinate 5,514 of CAJWUJ010000014.1, forward strand.
CAAGCCCGTACTATCGAAAAAGTGGATGAACCTGTCTCAGGAGTACGGTTGGAAGACGCACGGATCGTTGTTAGTGGAGGACGCGGCTTAGGAGGGCCTGAGCCTTTTAGAGACCTTGAAGATTTAGCGAGTTTATTGGGTGGCGCTACTGGAGCATCACGAGCTGCCTGTGATGCCGGCTGGATACCTTCAAGTTACCAAGTAGGACTCACAGGAAAGACAATCACTCCAGATTTATACATAACGGTAGGAATATCTGGAGCTAGCCAACATATGGCTGGATGCAGCGGTGCAAAAATAATAGTGTCAATCAACAAAGACTCAGAAGCAAATATCTTTAAAGACTCTGCATTCGGAGTAGTGGGAGACTGGAAAGAGGTTTTGCCTGGATTCATTGATCAGATCAAATCAATGACAAACGCATCTTAAGTAGGGAACCTACTAATGATCTGCATCAAATCATAGTTATTAAGTGTTATCTTTCTCAGCTTCCACTAGCTTATCAGTCAGGTGACTAGGCACTTCATCGTATCTTAGAAATTCTAAAGAAAACGAGCCTCTTCCTTGACTCAAGGATCTCAAATCGGTGGAGTAGTGTAGTACCTCTGCCTGAGGGACTTCTGCCTCAATTTCAGTAACACCAGACTCAGGATTCATACCAAGGATTTTTGCCCTTTTACCGTTTAAATCTCCTATGACATCTCCAGTAAATGAATCAGGGACTTTTACATTGAGAGAAACAACCGGCTCAAGAAGAAGAGGGGCAGCATCCTCTAGTCCTTTGCGAAGGGCATAGGATCCTGCTATTTCAAAAGCCATACCTGACGAATCAACAGGATGGTAACTACCATCAAGTAAAGTCACCTTAACATCAACTACTGGACATCCGGAAAGACATCCTTTTTGAAGTGACTTTATTACACCTTTTTCAACTGCAGGAAAATATTCTTTTGGTACATTGCCACCGACGACTTTTTGACCAAATTCAAAACCATTACCCCTAACCACGGGTTCCAATCCCAAAACGACGTGTCCATACTGACCATGACCGCCGGATTGCTTTTTATGTTTATATTCGACTTTCGTAGATTTACTTATTGTTTCCTTATATGCAACCTTTGGATCAGCCAAACTAAGTTCAACACCGAACTTTCGCCCTGCCTTCTCAGACAATACTGTAACATGGGTATCACCTATTCCATACAATACGATTTGACCTGTACTTTGGTCTTGACTTACCAGCATTGTGGGATCCTCTTCTGACAAACGATTTAGAGCTGTAGACATCTTATCAACGTCAGCTTTATTCTTAGGACTGACTGCTACAGAATAGTAAGGAGTAGGAAATTCAATAGGATTCACCGTCAGCAAAGAGTCCTTTAAGCCTAGTGTGTCCCCTGTACGAGTCGCAGCCAATTTCGCAACCGCACAAATATCTCCAGCTCCTACTTCGTTAGTCTGTTCTTGTGATTTCCCAGAAGGTATTAGTACCTGTCCAATTCTTTCAGCTTGGCCTTTACTTATATTCCAAATCTCTTGTCCACCTTTTAATACGCCTCTATGAACTCTAAGATAGGACAATTTACCAACAAATGGATCAGCCATGGTTTTAAAAACGCTAGCAAGTAATGGTTCAGCTTCTGTACATTTTATTTCAATCTCCTCACTAGTCTTGGAATCTTTTCCAACTAAAGATGGGACTGATGCAGGGGAAGGAAAGTAGCTTACAAGAATATCCAATAAACTATTAATTCCAATGTTTTGCGTGGCTGATCCAACTAAAACAGGAACAAGGTTCCCGGAAGCGATTCCTCGTGTGACCCCTTCCTTAATCTCGTTTTCAGACAATTCACCGTTCTCTAAATACTTATCACTCAAGGCATCATCAGATTCAGCTACGACCTCCATCAGCCTCTCCTTATAATCAGCGACTTGATCTTCCATTGAAGAAGGGACTTTTTCTGCATCCAACAAATCGATTACACCTTCAAAAGATGACTCAGCACCCACTGGCAATACCAAAGGTACACACATCCTCCCAAACTTGGAATTCAATTCCTCTAACACCTTGTGAAAATCAGCGTTTTCTCTGTCCATTTTATTAATAAAAATAGCTGACGATTTTTTGTCATTCCGAATACTATCCCACACTTGCTCAGTTCCTGCTTCAAGGCCAGAAACAGCTGATACCACCATAACTATGCCGTCAGCCGCACGCATGCCTGATATAAGTTCTCCAACATAATCTGCATATCCTGGTGTATCCAATACATTCAATTTGAAACCATTCCAATCGAATGGGAAAACAGTCGTCTGAATACTTGTTTTTCTTTTTGTTTCTTCTTGTTCGTAATCTGAGGCAGTATTACCTTCTTCAACGTTGCCAATTCTAGTAATCACTTTGGAGTTGAAAAGCATTGATTCTACTATAGAAGTCTTGCCTGTCCCTGAATGGGAAGCTAAAGCAATATTGCGAATTTTATCGGTACTGTATTTATTCATCTTCAAACTACTCCCTAAGCTAACGTAGGAACCTAACCCTAACAAAATGCCCTACCTAAAGCAATGGTAAACTATGCCATATAGATTACATCCAACTCCCTTCAACCACTCCAATTATTCACATTGAGAAGTTAGATTCATGAAAACCAACCGGGTTATTTTAATTTTTGTAACGCTAGTCCTGATGGTTATCGCATCGCACGACAATTTTGTGATGACCCCGACGAAATCTCTTTCTTCGCAACATCGTTTTAGCATCATTGAATGGGAGATCAATAATATTGGGAGTAAATTATGGAACAAGCTGACAAATAGTTCATACAAACTTCATGGCATTCAAGTCCCCAGGGAATTCAGTGATTTTATGTGCTTACAACAAGAAGTGAGGTCTCTTTACACAGAAGTAAAGTATGAAATTGCAAAAAACGGATCTTTACAAGAATCTGTACCTGATCACCTGCAGGAGTTAAATAAGTTAAAAGATAAACAACGTGATCTAGGTGTCTTTATAGAAGGCTTTCTAGAAGACATAGTTGAAGATTCCATTTCTTCTCATGGAATAGGCTATAAAATAGGGTCAATACATTTCCCCCCCGTTGCCATTAGTTTTAGTCCACTCCCAAAACTTTTGGTTACATCGCCAAGATCAAATATTTTCAGGCTTGAAAATATTTTACTATCGCCAGATATAAGTACAGAAGAAATAATAGCACTAGAAAATTCAATAGAAACTAATAGCGACTTATCAGCTATAGTAGTCGATATTGGAGGCATAGCGACATATCCTGCAATGATCTCTTCTGTGTCATCTATCGAACACACATTAAATTTGATTAGTCACGAATGGCTTCATCACTTTCTTGCTTTTAGACCACTTGGGCAACATATGCTGGCATCCGGCCAAATGAACGAATTGAATGAAACAATTGCAAATATTTTTGGAGAAGCAATATCAAAAGAGCTAATGGTTACATATAGCGACGACTTAAACATGACTACATGCTCCTCTAAACCTATCCACGGCTCTACCTCCTTTGATTTCAGCCTAGAAATGAAGCTAATTCGTAATAAGGTTGACAGTCTTCTACAAACTGGTCAGATCGATCAGGCTGAAGCATTTATGGAAAATAAACGTCTGTTCCTAGTGAGCAAAGGATATCCTATCAGGAAACTAAACCAAGCATATTTTGCCTTTCACGGAACCTACACAGATCATCCAGCTGCAATCAGCGATACCTTTGATAAATTAGTCAAACTACAAGAAAGATATCCCTCCCTTAGAGAATTTATTTGGGCAGTTTCTGGTGTATCTACTTATCAAGAATTCTTACAGCTGGTTGCTGATACCCAAATACAGAATCCATAGGTTTAAATAAAGACTCACCTAATCCCTTAGGTATTAAAAGAACTTATTAAACCTTGACCAGCCAGAAATGGACTACTATATTAGGAGCAGTACTCCTAATACAGTTTTATAGGATAAAAGCATGGAAATTATTTTAGCGTCTCCCCGAGGTTTTTGTGCGGGTGTAGTGAGGGCTATTGACATAGTAAAGATGTGTATCGATAAATTTGGTACACCTATATACGTCAGACATGAGATAGTTCATAATCCCCACGTAGTCAATGAACTGAAAGAACGAGGGGCAATCTTTGTTGATGAACTCTCTGATATCCCACCTAACTCGACTGTTATATTTAGTGCTCACGGCGTTTCTCCTGCTGTTTGGGACGAAGCTCGAAAGAAAAACCTCCATATAATCGACGCCACCTGCCCACTTGTTACGAAAGTTCACTCCGAATCAATTAAATATAAAAAACAAGGGTATTCCATTATTCTCATCGGACATGAAGGGCATGATGAAGTAATCGGTACTATGGGAGAAGCTCCAGATCAAACTTATTTAATAGAGTCAGAAAGTCAAGTCAATGAGTTAAAGGTCGCACATCCAGAAAAAACGATCGCTTTAACTCAAACAACCCTTAGTGTGGAAGACACCAAAGACGTTATCTCCTCTTTAAAAGTAAAATTCCCCAATCTGGTTGCTAGAAATGACATTTGCTACGCAACTTCTAATCGGCAGGAGGCAGTAAAACAACTTGCGAGTCAAGTAGACATGGTTCTGGTCATTGGTGCCACTAACAGTTCAAACTGTGCTCGGCTAAGAGAAGTAGCGGAAAACTGTGGTATCCCATCTTATTTGATTGACGGGCCAGAAGATATTGACCCCACCTGGCTTGACACCTATGACAAAATTGGAGTCACATCTGGAGCCTCTACTCCAGAACAACTGATTGATGCCGTGATCACTGAATGTAACCCTGCAAAAGTTTCCACTTTGGAAATAAAGAAGGAAAATGTCAGCTTTGTACTGCCGAAGGAATTACGAAGCTAGAAGCTACCCAAAAACATTGTTTAGATAACTGACAACTAATCCAATGTTCCAAGACAAAGTTAAAGGCACTGAATAATCGATTTAGTAGCTTTCAGTGTACCGTCGCTTGGACAACCGTTACCATCCAATGTGAACTTCCCGGATTTTAACGATGAGCAGATAGCGTCATAGAGTTTAGCACTAGCGTCCAATTCACCAAGTTTCTCGAATATCAATTCCAAACAACGAATTTGTGATAATGGATTTGCCTTATTTTGGCCAGCTATATCTGGAGCCGTTCCATGGATTGGTTCAAAGTACGCAAGACTACTCCCATAGTTTCCAGAATGACATAACCCTATTCCGCCTACGGTAGCTCCTCCTAGATCACTCAGTAAATCTCCCAAGAAATTTTCCATTACTAAAACGTCAAACTTCTCTGGCGATAACACCATCGCTTGGGCACACGCATCCGAGTAAATATATTCCAAAGTTATCTCAGGAAATTCTGAGCTAACCTCTGTCACAATTTTCCTGAAAAAAGCCATTGTCCTCAAAACATTGCTTTTATCAACACAAGTCACAGTAGCTGTATTGCTAGTACGTTTTAAAGAACGCTCCCTAGCCAATTTGAATGCGAATCTAGCAATCCGTTCGACAGCGTCTCTTGTAAGCATCAGAATATCATTCATGACCCTATCATTACCAATTCCCCTACCCCTAGAGGCATATAATCCCTCAGTGTTTTCACGCACGATAACATAATCTATATCTTCTGAGTCTCCTCCTCTAACTCCTTGAATAGTAGGCAGTAAAGTAATTGGACGGACATTTGCAAATAAATCTAAGCCATTCCTGAGAATACCGCTTATAGAACTGGCTTCAGTTCCGTCATCTAAACGAAGACCGGGATCCCCAACTGGTCCTTTTAGTATCGCGTCAAATTCACTGGCCTGCATCAGGGATTTCTCCGAAAACGCATAACCTTCTCTCTTAAAAAGACCTGCCCCTCCCTCGTGAAACTCTATATCAAATTGAAAACCACCTACAGCTTTTTCAACAGCTTGCAGAACATCCAACGCAGATTCAATAAGTTCTGGTCCAATTCCATCACCTTTAATTACCATTAACCGATATTTACGCATCTGCAAGACTACCTCCTTATTATGAACAAATAACTCGTAGACTATTTAGGATAAGTGGCTACTACATGAGTTTCTATACCACCTCTTTCATTAAACCATGCCTCAACTACCATAAAGGTGGGATTTATTAACCTCCTTAAATCCTCCAAAATCTGGTTAACTACTTCTTCTTGTAATATGCCAACATTACGAAAGGATGTCAGGTAATACTTAAGAGACTTTAATTCTATTAACAATGCTTGCGGACCATATTCGATCCTCAATCGTGCAAAATCGGGCAAATTAGTCCAAGGACATACTGAGGTAAATTCTTCAGTTGTATATGTCACTTTAGAATTGGAGTTCGGAAAAGTGAATGAGATTGACTCCAAGAGTTCAGGTTGAATTTTCCCTGCATCTTGCCACTCGTTGCTTTGATCTTGTTCAGCAGAACTCATTGTGATATCTCACTTTCATAGAATAGATTTTAACTGCTTTAGGTGAATCTTGTTGCACCAAGTCTACCATGCTATGCTTCATCTAAACTACTCAAATTATGCAAAGTGAGTGTGCTATGAGAACGAATCGGGTTAAACAATTAATGGGCCAAAACAAAATAGCATTTGGAACCTACGTTAGCTTATGTGATCCCAAAATTGTGGAGTTGTTGGGAGTCGCTGGTTTCGATGCAGCATTTATTGATATGGAACATACGACCTTCAGTTTAGAACAAGTTGAGAACATGATTCGGGCATGCGAAATATCAGGAATTACATCACTTATTAGAACCCCTGGAAACGATTCACATCTCATACTCCGCTTACTAGATGCAGGAGCACAAGGTATTCAAGTTCCTCACGTTCGCAATCAACAGGAAGCTATTCAAGCTCGTAATGCTACCAAATACCCTCCTTTAGGGACAAGGGGGGCCTTATCGACATCTAGAGCAGCCGATTATGGCGCAGTTACATGGAGAGACCACACCAAAACTTCCAATGAAAACATCTTGTTGTCTCTTATGATCGAAGATAAAGAAGGGCTGGAAAATTTAGAAGCAATTGCATCAGTCGACGGTGTTGATCTGATAGCAATGGGTCCCAGTGATCTGTCAGAATCGCTAGGACTTACTGAACCGAATCATCCAAAACTTTGGGAAGAAATTGGAAAGATAGCTTCAACTTTAAAAACTCTAGGGAGAGCCAAATTAGCGTTAACTCATGGGCATCCGACTCTCACTGCTGATATCCAGCAACTAATGGAATGGAATGTCGGTTACTCTAATGTTCAACCGGACATTGTCAAATTAATTAGGCAGCATTATTCCGACAAGATAGCTGAACTCAGAAGTAACATGTCTAAAACATAAGGAGCAACATGCATTTCACTAAGTTACACGGAATCGGTAACGATTTTATTCTTATCAAGGAAGATCCAACTATTCAAAGTTGGACCAATCTCGCACCAATAATGTGTAATAGACATACAGGAATTGGGGCTGATGGAATTATCATTGCTGGTTTTTCTTCAGTAGCAGATATAAAAATGCAGATAATCAACAGTGACGGATCAGAAGCTGAAATGTGCGGCAACGGCATTCGATGCCTGACAAAATTTGCTTTTGATGAAGATCTTCTGTCAACCAAGACATCTTCCATAACAATTGAAACCGGGGCTGGTATTCAAACAGTTTTTCCTATATGGGAAAATGGCGTGATTTCACGTGTAAAGGTCAATATGGGTTCACCTATTTTTGAACCACATCTTATCCCAGTTACCCTCCCCAAAACGGCACCCCTCGGAAACCAGCAATTGTCTGAATTCACTCTATCGATTGAAAATATGAGTCTGCCACTTTCCTTTGTGTCAATGGGCAATCCTCACGCTGTATATTTTTCAGAACAACCAGTGGAAACATTTCCTATACTGCAAATCGGTCCAAAAGTTGAACACCACGAAATGTTCCCGAAACGAGTAAATTTTCACGTTGCCCATATTAAAAACTCAAGCACTATTGATCAAGTAGTCTGGGAACGAGGAGCAGGCCCAACTATGGCTTGCGGATCCGGAGGATGTGCATCTGTCGTTGCTGCTCAGCTTAAAGGACTAGTTGGCAGTGAAGTCAATGTGAATCTACCTGGCGGGACTCTTATTTATACGTGGGACGGAAAAACCGATGTTTGGATGGAAGGACCCGTTGAAACCGCTTACTTCGGTGAGTGGTTTACCAACGGTTAGCTATCGCTTATTGAATCACTCCAACATTGACCCTAGACCAATCTCGTCAAACGGCAATCGGCTATTTACGGAAAGACTTACTATTAAATTACTCTCGAATTACTGTAATACAAAAGGATAGTCCATGCCTAGAATAGTCACCTTCTTCACAATTAGAGGGTAGCAACATTACCCCTACTAGAGGTATACTAGAGTCTCCTTTTCAGCAATAGTGTTGGATTGGAACGACCAAGCTTCCCAGAGTATTTGCCGAATACGATGGTTTCGTGCTTAGTTTTATGGAGCGGGAGACGAGGGTCGAACTCGCGACATCCTGCTTGGAAGGCAGGTGCTCTACCACTGAGCTACTCCCGCGCGGGGTACCGAGGCGCTATGTCGATATTATAGCTGTAGAGCTAGGGATTCGTCTATTTGTTTGCAACGCACACAGGTGGTTTCCCTTAACTATTAAATCATAATGAAAATAAACAATAACCATAACTCCTCTATTGAGGACATTATTCTGTCTAAAGACCAAAGAAAAATTTCAGCGGTGCGGCAATACTTACCAGATAACTATTGTTCAGAGGCTGCCATGTTCCTTGAACAAAATCTAGGAACGATACTTATAGTAACTGGTTTCACCATTAAATCATTTATGCGTGGCGAGACAGACGGTCCCATTGGTGCTGTGGCACTTGGTCAAACCATAAAACTGATGGGAGGCGAACCAATATACATATCAGATGGACACAACTGTGACATTTTAAAAACCTTGACTAATAACGAAGATACCATAGTTGATTTTCCGGTTACTGATCACCACAATAGTGAATCCTTTGCCCAGAAGTTACTAGAAGACTTAACTCCATCATTACTAGTATCAATAGAAAGAGTTGGATTCAATAAAAATCGTTCTTATTTCAATCGATTTGGTGAAAGCATTGACTCAATTTCAGCTAAAACAGACTACCTATTTATGCATCACCAATCAACCATAGGAATTGGTGATGGCGGTAACGAGATAGGAATGGGACTAGTTCCTCTAACTTTCCTAGAAGAGATGCTTCCGATAAACCCATCAATCACTCCGACCAATGCTTTAATTATTGCTGGAACTTCAAATTGGGGGAGCTATGGACTAATTACAGCCTTGTCGGTACGACAAGGGATGAATCTACTGCCATCATCAGATCAAGAAAATCAATGGTTACGACAAATCGTAGAGACTAATGGGGCTGTAGACAGCTTCACTAGCGGATCTACACAAACAGTTGACGGTTACAAACCTCAAGAACTTAACTTTATCTTGAATAAGTTACATAATATAGTTAATGATTCACTAAGTTCCAATTCAGAAATTTAGTATGTGGCATGACTAAACAAAGCTACCTAACTTCATCAATAAAGAAACTCATTGGTCAAACAGGACCACTAGTGTGGTTTAGTGACATAATAACTACTACTGAAATTAGAAGATTCATTCAAGCAACAATGGATCCTAATCCTATATTCCGAAGTGATAAGTACGCATCCTCAACGAAGTTCCAAGGTCTAGTAGCCCCTCCCTTATTCCCATTAACTTATTTTCGATCATCTGTCGAAAATCACGATGTTCTATCCCAGAATTTTAGTGAAAATATTGCTTTTGACGGTTTTACTCCAGAACTTTTAGGATTATTTGCACTCCCAGATATTCAAATACCTCTCGAGAGGACACTTAATGGCGGTAGTGAAATAGAGTTTTTCCAGCTTGCCAAACCTGGGGAATCCATTGGGGCACAAAGTCGGATTATAGACATCTCCGAAAAAATTGGACGATCTGGTCATTTGATATTCATTATTGTTGAAACAACATTTTGGAATGACCAACCCTCCAAGTTACTGACAGCGCGACTGACTACTATAAAACGCTAGCAAAACTTGAGATTTCACCTTATAAGACACAAAGACTCAGTACGCCTTATTCTGGTGGGCCCGCCAGGATTTGAACCTGGGACCAACCGGTTATGAGCCGGGCGCTCTGCCACTGAGCTACGGGCCCTTAATCGACCAATACTGCTACACTAGAAGAACGGTCAAAAAAGTGGCGACTTGTTTCAAAACGGCAGCGAAGTATATAGGCTATCCATTATCTACACAACAACAAATCCACGTTATAATAAACAAGAAGCAAGTTTATTATACAGTTTTCCAACAAGGAAAGGTAACCAAAATGCCCAAGAGAAGTGATGACTGGTATAGAGAAACATCAAAAGACCCAAGGTATTGTGTAATCTGCAAGGAATACTATTCGTTCAAAGAATGGGATGTCCATCCTCACAATCCAACCCGAAAAGGTCAATCATTGATAGATCGCCTAATACGGACACTAACTAGCTTGTTTACTCGCCGTTAACAGCAACTCACCTTTTCTAAACCGATAATCTAGCTTTTAAACTCAATTCCAGTGCATCTCGTATAGTAGCAGCATATAAAGTTTCCATACCTTCTGCGACTGCAATAGTATTCTTCTGTTTTGCTGGAACAATTACTTTCTTAAATCCTAGTTTAATTCCTTCAGTAATTCTCCGATCAATCTGAGGTACTGAGCGGAGTTCTCCAGTTAAACCTATTTCTCCCAAAAACAAACAAGTGTAATCCAACGGAACATCATAATAACTTGATGCAATAGCCATCGACAAAGCCAAATCTGCAGCGGGTTCACTTATTTTAATACCTCCTACGACACTCGCTACAATATCTTGATTTGATAAAGGTAATTTACCTTTTTTCCCTAACACAGCAGCTATTAGAATTAATCTGTTGAATTCGACACCATTAACAGTTCTTCTAGGAGGACTTGCTACTGTTGAGGTCACCAAAGTTTGAATTTCTGTTAGAAGGGGACGTGAACCATGCAACACGATAGTAAGGGCAGACCCTGGAAATGAATCACTAAGATTCTCCAAAGTCATCCTTGAAGGATCCAACACTTCTTTCAGTCCAGCTGTGCCCATTTCTAAGACGGCTACTTCTTCGGTACTGCCAAAACGATTTTTCGTGCAACGAATAAACCTCATACCTCCTAACGGATCTCCTTCAATGTATAAGACTACATCGACCATGTGTTCTAACACCTTAGGGCCAGCTATATTGCCGTCTTTTGTAACATGCCCGGTCATGAGTAGCACAACATCATTTTTTTTAGACCAGTGGCTCAATAGGTTAGCACATTCTCTTATCTGATTAACCGTACCTGCCGAAGATGTGACTAGTTCTGATTCGATAGTTTGAATGGAATCCACAATTACTAAATCTGGTTTAAATTGCTCCATATGTTGCAAGATTAATTCCAGAGAGGTCTCAGCCAAAAAATAAATACTGGCTTGTCCAATTCCTAATCGTTGATAACGAAGTTCTACTTGCTGCTTTGACTCTTCTCCTGATACGTATAAAACAGATGAGCGCAAACCTTCGCTAAGCTGCAAAAGAAGAGTAGATTTGCCTATTCCTGGTTCACCAGCAACCAAAATAGTCGATCCAGGAACTAGACCTCCTCCCAGAACTTTATTTACTTCAGAGAAGTTCATGAGCTTACGCCGCTCAGTTACATTAGAGGACACACTCCCTAGCAGTTCAGGTGAGTCTGGTAATCCGTAATTCTTCAATCTAGGTGAATTACTCAAATGCTTGGGTATTTCGACTAATGTGTTCCTCGCATCACAAACGTGACAAAATCCAGCCCACTTTTGGCTTTCATTACCACATTCACTACACATAAATGCTGCACGGCTACGGTCTTTAGGCATTTGTAGGTTCCTGGCAGATCAAATTATAACGACTGCTAGCGCTAATACAGCATCGACCCAGTCAAAGTAAGACAATAAGTCTAGTTATGAGGCGGAACTGCTCGCTGGCACTTGGGTATTAACTACGATTTCATCATCCTCAATATTCAACACTACGGTATCACCTGGCCCAAAGTCTCCAGCCAATAATTTTTCAGAAAGCTTGTCCTCAACACTATCTTGTATCAACCGGCGCAAAGGTCTTGCTCCATATGAAGGATCATAGCCCTTTTCAGCTAACCACTGTTTAACAGGTTGAGTGATTTCCAGACTAATACCTTTCTCTAGTAGTGCTTGATGCGGTTGTTTCAACATTAAATCCACTATCTGAACAATATGTTCCTTCGATAAAGTATGAAAAACGACCATACCATCTATCCGATTAATAAACTCTGGCCGAAAGAATCTTTTAACTTCGTCCATAACCTTTTCTTTCATACGGTCATATTTTTGCTCCGAAGTTTTTGACTCATCAGACTTTACAGTAAAGCCTACACTAGAGTCATCTTTTATGAGATCAGAACCAATATTGCTTGTCATGATAATAATCGAATTCCTGAAATCAACTTTTCTACCCTTTGCATCAGTCAAATGCCCATCATCAAATATTTGCAACAGAATATTAAATACCTCCGGATGAGCTTTCTCTATTTCATCAAGTAAAATGGTACAGTACGACTTCCTTCTAACTGCTTCGGTTAACTGTCCACCTTCCTCATAGCCAATATATCCAGGAGGAGCTCCTACGAGTCTCGCTATCGAATGCCGTTCCATGAATTCAGACATATCCAAGCGAACCATACTATCTTCACTACCAAACATAAACTCTGCTAATGCCCTCACAAGTTCTGTTTTCCCAACACCTGTGGGTCCTAGAAAAACAAAGCTGCCTATAGGTCTTCTGGGATCCTTCAATCCAGCCCTAGCTCTACGAACAGCTTTCGCGACACTCTTTACTGCTTCATCTTGACCAATCAAACGGTCATGTAATGCCTCTTCCATATGCAATAGCCGCTCAGTCTCTTCAACAGCTAACTTCGTTACCGGAATACCCATCCACATGCTTACAACTTCTGCCACATCCTCTGCGGTAACAATAGCTCTTTCACTATCCTGACTTTCTTGCCATTCCTTCTCAAGATCCCCAAGTTTACTACCTAGCTTCACTTCTCTATCGCGTAACTCAGCAGCAAATTCGTATTGTTTAGCTCCTATAGCTTCTTCCTTTTCCTTTCGTACTGTTTCCAAAACTTGCATAGCTTCTTTAACAGACATAGGGGCGTTACTACTGCGAATTCTTACCCTAGCGCACGCCTCATCTATAAGATCAATAGCTTTGTCTGGTAGAAAACGATCTGCGATAAACCTATCAGCCAAGTGGGCAGCAGATCGTATTGCTTCCTCGTCTATCTCTAAGCCATGATGTTCCTCATAGCGAACCTTGATACCTCGAATGATCTCCATAGTCTCTTCAACAGAAGGTTGATCCACAGTCACAGGTTGAAATCTTCTCTCCAAGGCGGGATCTCTTTCCACATGTTTGCGATAATCATCTAATGTAGTAGCTCCTATACATTGCAACTCACCACGGGCAAGCGAAGGTTTTAATATATTAGAAGCATCTACAGCGCCTTCTGCAGATCCAGCGCCGATCATGGTATGCATTTCATCGATAAAGAGTATGCAATTACCGACTTGCTTTAATTCATCAACAACTTTTTTCAACCTTTCTTCAAACTCGCCTCGGTATTTGGTTCCTGCGATTAGGGAACCCATATCCAGTGTTACGACACGTCGACCTTGCAATGTATAAGGGATATCGCCACTCACAATTCGTTGGGCCAAAGCCTCCACAATAGCTGTTTTACCTACACCTGGCTCGCCAATTAAAACCGGGTTATTCTTAGTTCTGCGACTGAGAATCTGAATCACCCGTTGGATTTCCTGACTACGCCCGATTACCGGATCAAGTTTTCCATTACGTGCTGCTTGGGTTAAATCAACCCCTAACTGATCAAGTGTAGGAGTTCTATTAGAAGACCGAGATCCAGATTGTGCTTGGCTGAGATTTTGCGCGATAACTCTATTAGTTTCTGCTCTTACCTTCTCTAAGGTGACTCCTAAACTTTCCAACACTCCACTGGCTACGCCTCCTCCTTCTCGTAACAAGCCAATAAGCAAATGTTCCGTGCCAATGTAATGATGATTCAACCGGCGAGCTTCATCTACCGCAAGTTCAATCACTTTTTTAGCCCGAGGAGTCAAACCGATATCACTGGAAGAAGGTTTCTCACCCCTACCAATAACAAACTCAACCGCAGACCTCACTTTATTGAGATCAGCTCCCAAATTTGTTAGCACTCGAGACGCTATAGCATCCCCTTCTCTAGAAAGACCTAGCAATATATGCTCAGTTCCTATGTAATTATGATCAAATTTCTGGGCCTCTTCTTGAGCTAAAGACAGCACTTTTCTTGCGCGTTCAGAAAATTTCTCAAATCTACTCGACATATTTTTCTCCCATTAAATCAAGCTTGCCAAACCGTCGTGTCAGAACTGTTCCACCCAGCCTGTCTCATACTTAAACTGATCCGTTTCCTCTCATAATCAATACCCAGAATTTTTACATTCACAATATCTCCTGGGCCAACTATCTCATTAGGATGATTGATATGTCCAGCAGAAAACTCTGATACATGAATCAATCCTTCCACACCATCCTCAATACGAGCAAATGCCCCAAAAGTTAATACCTGAGTTACGGTAACATCTATAACCTGACCTTCCTCATACTTTGAGGAAACAGATTCCCAAGGTTGCTGGAGTAAATTGCGCATACTGAGCCGTATCCTATCTTTATCCTTATCTATCTCCAATATTTCCACTTCAACTTCCTCGCCAGTAGTTACAATTTCAGATGGGTGTTTTACCCTTGACCAAGATAACTCAGATATATGCACTAGTCCCTCCACTCCACCAATATCAATAAAAGCCCCGAAATTGGTTATGTTTTTTACACAACCTTTCTTAGTAACCCCTGGAGCCAGTCCTTCAAGGGCTTGTGCTTTTAGTTCCGCCTTTTTCTTAGCTATAACTGAACGCTCAGACAGTACTAACCTACCATTTCCTTGATTGAGTTCTATAATCTCCAATTCCACATTCTCACCAAGTCTATTCTCAAGCGAACCAACGCTAGAATCGTTTTGCTTAGCTAATCCATTCCCAGCTACATGAGAGAGTGGCACAAACCCTGTAAGCCCACCCAAATCAACCATCATCCCGCCTTTATTGAAACCACTAATCCTACCAATAGCTGGCATTTGTTTAGCATAAGAGTCCTGTAGTTCAGCCCACATAGTTTCTGCTTTGGCAACATCAATTGATAATTCCGCTACTCCATCTCCACCATCACCATTATCCAATACACATACTGACAAAGTTGTCCCTATTTCCATTTCAGCCAGATCACTTGCAGACAGTGTTTTCATATCTTTCTGAGCAACAACTCCATCTATTTTGTTCCCAATACTCACGTACAACTCCCCGTTCTTAACCCGCACAACTTCACCTTTGACGATATCTCCATTATTAACACTAATAAAGCTATCGTCTTCCTCAAGTAAAGCCTTCATTGGGTCCGATTCTTGTATGAATCCAGGAGTGGGGTGACTAGTCATAAATTAAATATCCCTTCAGTTTCGAAATAGTAGGGAAAATCAACACGATGGTTTTTAGCCTATGGAAACATTATAAATAGGAGCTCTATGCCTGTAAAGAGATTATTACCTTATCTTGTTAGGAAAATTCAACCTTCTTTAGTTATATATCTCATTATTGTGGTGATTTTTGGCTTAGTAGGCTATAGGGCTGCTAAATGTTCATCTTTAACATCTGTAATAAACATACATCCAGGGGAATGAGTCACCATCAAGGAAGGTTTAGATTCCAAAGCCACCGCCTGAGGTGTAACACCACAAGCCCAAAAGACGGGGACTTCTCCATCATTAATAGTTACTTGGTCACCCCAGTCAGGGGTACTTAAATCATAAATTCCAATAGATTCAGGGTCACCAACTTGTACTGGAGATCCGTGAACTGCAGGATATCTAGAAGTGACTTGAACAGCCTTAGACACCAGGTTATAAGGAATAGGGCGCATAGTCACTACTAACGGACCGTGGAAAATACCTGCCGACGCTGTTTCAATGTTGGTGCGATACATTGGCACATTTTTACCTTCTTCTATATGTCTTACGTTTATGCCTGCACTCAGCATCGCAGTTTCAAAAGTAAAACTACACCCAAGTAAAAATGAGACGAAGTCATCCTGCCAATAGTCCATTAAATCATCTATCTCGTTCTCCAATTTGCCATTACGATAGATCCTATACGAAGGGACATCAGTCCTAAGATCTGCCCCGGGAGCGGTAAGTTTCGGTTCCCATTGCCCAGGTTCTAAAACTTCTAATAAAGGGCATGGCTTCGGATTCCGTTGACAAAACAAAAGAAAATCAAAGGCTAGTTCTTTGGGCAATATGGCTAAATTAACCTGAGCAGAACCAGGAGTTAATCCAGGAGTAGGCTTTGGCCAGTCACCATTACGAATAATTTCTCGAGCCAATCCAGGCTCAACAGGCATCTCCTTAATATCCATTCTACTGTTTATCCTCCATTGCTTAACCCCAGTACCTAACCACCCATAAACCACTGTTGGCTGTATAACCAGGTAGCATTCCACATATCTGGTTAACTAGAACTAACAATTTCTTAAGCACCACCTGCTACCGCTGGCACTATACTAATCTCATCTCCAGCTTGCACTTTAGTGCGTATATCGTCAATGAATCGTATATCCTCTCCGTTTACATATACGTTGACAAAATGTCGCAGGTTGCCATCCTCGTCAATCAATCGCTCCTTAAGACCAGGAAATTGCCCTTCTAAATCATCAATACAACCTGAAAGATCCTCAGAATCCACTTGAACCTTGTCAGCACCATTAGTCAAGCGACGCAAGGGACTAGGGATTCTCACTGTAATACTCATATTCCATTAACCTCCTAAATTCTGACCATAAGTAATTGCTTTTTGCCCTATCTATCCCTCAATAATATCCCCACCAACAGGGTCAACCCTTACACCCTGACTACCTATCCAATCTAGTCCTAACTCTATCTCTTCATCAGTTCCTTCAATCTCAAGGACAACCCAGCCGACATCCGGACGAACATCAGCCCTTCGGATATTTGTTATTAACTTAAATTTCTGACTCAATAAATAAATTAGTGGTTCTTTTATCAGATCAGTAGGAAACGTAAATTTGACTTTTTTCATCGCACTCTCTCCGTAGCCTAAGACGATTAATATCTATTAATACTTTTTCCTCTCATCATACACCCACTCGAGTTGCTAATGCTTCCTCAAATGCATCGATAGACGGCGCTATTTCGATAGGGTTAACAACATCTTCTACAACTTGGTGAGTTTTATATCCATTACCAGTAATATAAACGACCGTACAGTCGTCTGGTTTTATCCGTCCATCCCGTACTAGTTTCCGCAATCCTGATATAACTACCCCACCTGCAGTTTCAGTAAAAATCCCCTCGGTCTGAGCCAATAGTTTCATACCTTCAGCTATTTCATCTTCCGGGGCAGAAACAGCACTACCTTTTGAATTTTTCATGACCTGAAGAGAATAAAAACCGTCAGCAGGATTACCTATGCCTAATGACTTGGCAACTGTATTGGGCTTGGTAGGTTTAACATGTGTAACTCCAGATTGATAAGCTTGAACGATGGGTGAACAGCCTTCGGCCTGAACCAAATGCATTTTGGTTTTGACATCACCAGCTAAATCAAGCTGGTTTAACTCATGTAATCCTTTCCATATTTTTACAAATAACGATCCTGATGCAGCGGGAACCACAGCGTGATCAGGAATTCTCCATCCTAATTGCTCTACAACTTCATACCCTAAAGTCTTGCTCCCTTCAGAGTAAAAAGGCCTCATATTAATGTTGACGAAGGCCCAATGATGTTGATCAGCAACCTCTGAACACACTCGATTCACGTCATCATATGACCCTCTTACGGCTATTAAAGTCGGCCCATACACAGCGGCTCCCACAACCTTCTCTTTCTCTAAGTCATGGGGAATAAACACAAAAGACTTTACCCCAGCCCTAGCAGCGTGAGCTGCAACACTACATGCCAAATTGCCAGTGGATGCGCAAGCTAATGTATCAAACCCAAATTCTATGGCTTTTGTACTTGCGACAGCCACAACACGATCCTTAAATGAATATGAAGGATTCACACTATCATTCTTAATATACAATTCTTTTAAACCAAGGTATTCCGCCAATCCTTTGGATCGTATTAGAGGCGTAAAGCCCGCATTGATATCTATAGCATTGGCAGCATCTACCGGTAGCAGATCCTGATATCTCCACAGATTGAATGGGCCAGCCTCAATCTTCTCACGGCTTATTATTTTCTTTATAGCAGAGTAGTCATAAACAACTTCTAACGGACCAAAACAAAAGTCGCAGACATTCCCAGGTTCCACTGGGAATTCCCGTTTACATTCTCTACATCGAAGACAAACTACGTTCGCCACATTAAAACTCCAAAAAAGGCACAGTGTGCAGGATAATAGGTCCGAAGCTCAGGCAGGAGATATGACCCTACCACGCCCGACCAAGGTTAACAAAGGCTCCTTTAGGTGTCAATAAATCATGATCTTGGAAAATCCAATTGCAGTTAGCGTTTCAGTTGGTGTGTCCGATAGGAGTTAGCTGTAGTTATAGCATTAATCGCACAAGCATGTTCTGGCAAACAGCCTAGTTGCTAGAACACTTCTTGACCCTATTGAAAAGCGACTGATAGAATGATTATTTGGTATCCCTAACCGCAACTCATGACCATGTATACTATAGGACTTACAGGAGGTATTGGAACAGGAAAAAGCGAAGTGCTGAGTATCCTACGTGATCTTGGTGCTTCTACGGTAGAAGCTGATCTGCTTGCTCACGAAATTTACTCTCCTGGCAAACCAGCTTGGCAGGACATCATAGATACTTTTGGATCTGGTATCCTGACTCCAGAGCAACAAATTAACAGAAAGAAACTAGGAGAAATAGTCTTCGCTGACAGAAATAAACTCAGCAAGCTGAATCAAATTGTTCATCCGAGAATATTCGATCACTTAAAGGAACTTATTGAAGAACAGAAGATGGTTGGCACTAGGCTTTTAGTGATTGAAGCAGCGGTTCTCATTGAAGCCAAATGGACTGAAATGGTAGACTCGGTGTGGGTAGTACAAGCCTCAAAGGGAATCATTATCAATCGGTTGAAGGAAAAAACTACCTTAACAGAGGAACAAATTACTCAAAGGATAAACGCACAAATTAGCGATGCCCAAAGGCAGGAAAAAGCAAACGAAATTCTAACAAATAATGGTGATAAATCTGATCTAAGAGACCAAGTCCGTAAACTAATCATCGCAAACAATTTAAATCAGGAATAGAGTGAGAAATTATGGGAAGTGAAACACAATATAAAGAACATATCATTGAAGAGTATACAGTAGACAAAGAGCCCTACTACGTACCAGTAGGAGATGAAATCTCCCTGTTCAAAGCGGCTTATGAAGAAAAGATGCCTATTCTCTTCAAAGGGCCTACTGGCTGTGGTAAGACTAGATTTATTGAGTACATGGCATACCACCTAGCTCGCCCCACGACCGGAGGGAAGAAACAATCAAAATCAGAAAAAGATTCTCGAATTCCTTTGGTGACCGTCGCCTGCCATGAAGATCTCACAGCTAGTGACCTTGTCGGACGATATCTTCTTCAAGGAGATGAAACAAAATGGATGGATGGTCCTTTAACAAGGGCGGTCAAACGTGGTGCTATATGCTATCTGGATGAAATCGTAGAAGCACGAAAAGATACAACTGTTATTATTCATCCATTATCTGACTACAGAAGAATTTTACCAGTTGAAAAACTTGGAACGGTGTTCGAAGCAGCAGAAAGTTTTCTGCTGGTTATCTCATACAATCCTGGCTACCAGAGTGCTCTTAAAGATTTAAAGCACAGTACACGACAACGATTCATAGCAATGGAATTCGACTATCCTCCCAAAGATCTTGAGGCTGAAATCATCGCTCATGAAAGTGGTGTAGACTCAGTCGTTGCTGAGTCTTTGGCTACTTTTGGAGAAAAGGTACGTAACCTAAAGGGAAGTGGTCTTTTGGAGGGCGTAAGCACTCGGCTACTAGTGTACGCAGGACGACTTATCGCTCGTGGAATCCCTCCTCGGCGGGCATGCCAAGTTGCAGTAGTATGGTCAATAACAGACGATGCTGAGGCTCAACAAAGTATCCAAGAAGTTGCATCTTCCCTTTTTGAGTAATACAGGCCTAATGAATCCAATGCAATAATCCACATCTACATAAAATTGGAATGAATATGGATCGTATCCAAAATACTGTTACAAATTTTGAGTTTAAGCCTATAAATGTGCGTAATATACTTAACAGCCTCGAGATGTCTATTAAACCAAAAAACACTTTCATCCAGGCATCTGTAGTTTTGCCCGTATTTAATGTCAAAAACAGTCCGTATCTTTTACTGATCAAGAGATCCGACAAAACCAAACTTCATAAAGATGAAATAGCTCTTCCTGGGGGAACTAAAGAATCCGGGGACAGCACACCACTCGAAACTGCCCTCAGGGAAACCCAAGAAGAGTTGGGGATAGAACCTTCTGCTATCAAGATTCTTGGTCAGTTGAATACAGTAACCACCAGAACAGGATTTCTTATTGATTCTTTTGTCGGAGAAATACGTTATCCTTGCCCACTAATAATCAATTATGATGAAGTTGCAGAAATCATAGAATTGCCCCTAAGCGTGCTAGC
Organism: uncultured Dehalococcoidia bacterium; assembly: GCA_913047625.1. Taxonomy (GTDB): domain Bacteria; phylum Chloroflexota; class Dehalococcoidia; order Lucifugimonadales; family CAJWUJ01; genus CAJWUJ01. Next base: position 26,488 of record CAJWUJ010000014.1, read on the forward strand.
TGACTGGGATCACACTACGGAATCTTTGGAGTCTGGCGGACCCTCCTTCTACTATGGCTCTCACTACATATGGGGTGCCACAGCTAGAATATTGAGGGAATTTTCTTCAGTAATTAAGCAATCTTACAAAATGGAGACAACAAATTCTTGGTAAAGCATAACTTAGCAGCCATAGAAAACGAAATCAGCGCACTACCTGCGCCAGTGATTGATGAATACAAGCGATCCTTAAACCTGTTTGGAGAAAGTTTAGAAGAGCAGGATAAAATCGCTTGGGCCCAAGAAGGATTAAAGATAGCACAGCAAGCAATACGTGCTTGGGAAGCTGCAACAGAATACTTTAGAGCAAGTTTTGAAATTTACCAAATAGTGCCATTTCCCCAATTTCTGATTTGGGCAAGAAACGGCTCAAACCTTAGTAAAGAATCCCCGAGTATTGGAGTATCCTATTTCCGCTCTTCTCCTATGAGTATCCCCCTGATCAAGCATCGTAATATTGAAACATGGGCTTCTATGGGACAGAATTTATACAATGGAACGTGGAAATCTACAACTCTAGCTTCTAAATTTTTTGAATCCAGCCCTGTGTTTTTACAGAACCTAACCATTTACGAGCTTGAGATGTTCGTCAATGTGATAGCAACTCTAGCACAAAAATCATATGACTTAGCCACCGAATGTATTCTGCTGGGTCAACGTTCGTTACCCCAATTACATAGTGATCGGGAACAGTTCATTAAAATGCTTAACTCCCTTGCAGATCAAAACTGGAGAGAAGTGAAGGGATGCCTGGAGGCAATTCCACGATTACCTAAGCAGCTAAACGGGAAACAACGAGACCATCTGTTCTCTTTTGCGGATCGGTTAGCCGCTTCTGGTTCAAACAATGTATCCCAATTCCTCATCGAAGCATCTCAGTCTTTGGGTTTACTTAACCCTGAACACCAGGATCGAGTATTTGCGCTGGCAGAGTTGCTTATTGTTGAATCGATTGACAGTATCCCGCCTTTTATAAAAAACACTCCCATTGTTCTTAGCAAGATAACCATCGCTCAACTCGAAGACTGGCTTCAAGAAGGAATCACTACATTAAAACAGAATCCCGAAGGGGGTTTATCTTACTTTAGAATTGAATCATCACGTTCTGAATCAGTCATAGAGTCCTTATCTTCTATCCTTAATTTAAGTTCCGTGCAACATATTATTGAGCTTTATTCTCAGGCATTGTCAGGAAGCGATGTCCAGGTCGAATCAACTGCTGAACTAGCCAGTAAAGGGATTGGTTGGGCAGAAGAACGGCAACCAACTACAGAAGGTAAAACTATTTACCTTCCTGGCAATATCAACAGATATCATGAAAAATACAAAAACTTTGCGTGGTATAAAGTACTAACCACTCATCAAGTTTCACACCTAGAGTTTGGTAGTTTCAACTTTGATTTTGAAAAAGACTCCATATTATTTGAAAACTTAAGGCCAACATTTTCAGATACCTACAGAATCTTGACCTCCGAAAATGCCGAGAGCTCCCAAATATCCAACATCGAAAGTCATTCGTCTCCAGAGGACAGCATCGAAACGAGTTGGATCACTGATATGCAGAGATTCTTTGACCTATTTCATCACCGTAAACTAGCCTTAGATATCTTCACCGCTGTAGAAGACGGAAGATTAGATCACCTTGTTAAGGTACGTTATCCCGGCATAAGGGCGCCCTATAGAGATGTTCAAGAAGAGGCACTTCTTGAGAGGCCTCCAATTGAACAAATGCCTTTACAGCAGGCACTGATCGAAATTTTACTTAGACTTAGCCTAGATTCTGGTCGGGTTATTCCCGTACCAGTAATGTACACTGAAGAGGCTCGAGTACTTGGGGCTATCGTCCAAAAAGTTTTCAATTCGGACTCTACTGTTGAAGATAGTTCAGAGGCCACTATACGAATTTACCAAGTTATATCGCTTATGCCCAATAACCAAATACCAGAAGAAGACTGGGAAAATCAAAACTTAGAAGGTGCTGAGTATACTGAAGAGGAATTACAACAGTTGGTTTCTGATCTTCAAAATCAGTCCGAAGGTGACTCTGAACCTGCAAATGAAGAATATGACTCACCTCAACAAGTTGATTACCGCGGTGAGTTCAAACCAGAGCTAGGACAACTACTTTCAACACTAAAGGATCAAGATGGAGCCAGTTCGGAAGACGCAACCCAACAGTTAAGCAAAGAGCAAATAGAAGAGATGTTAAGCAAAAGCGTCGAACTACAACAGCCAGATCAAGAAACAGGACAAATGGATCCCGTTGGGTCATTTGCAGAAAATATCATGAAGGAAGCAGGACTGGATCCTGCCCCAGACACTCCAGGGCAAGGGCAAGGTAGACTGTCTCACCACGAAGAAAAAGGAGGCCCTCTTTTTACAAAAGAACCTGACACCTACGTCTATGATGAATGGGATTTTCGAGCTGATGATTATAAACCGAGATGGTGTATTGTGCGAGAAAAAATGGCAGGAGAAGGTGACGCCCAATTCTACAGCGAGTCTCTCCGCAACTATTCGCAAATGATGTTAAAAATAAGACGCCAATTTGAGTCCTTAATGCCTGAAATGTTTAGAAAAGTCAAGCGGCTAGAAGATGGAGAGGACATAGATTTAGACGCTTTGATTGAAGCAATAATAGATAGAAAGGCAGGACAAGACCCGTCAAATCGGATTTACTGGGCCCGTAATAAAGTCCAGCGAGATGTATCAGTCGTCTTCTTGTTGGATATGAGTGCATCCACTGCAGAAGCTATTGATGAGTCCAAGCGAGCAGCAGAATGGGATGCCCCAGATGACCCTGTTGAATATATGATATGGCTACGATCCAGACGAGGCGAAGGGGGACGCAGAAACTACAAAAGGATCATTGATATTGAAAAAGAATCCATGGTTTTGTTAACCAATGCCCTTGAAGTAATTGGTGACACTTACGGAATCTACGGATTCTCCGGCTACGGTCGGGAGAATGTGGAGTTTTATGTTATTAAAGATCTGAAGGAGCAATTCGGCGAACAAGTAAAGAAACGTATTGATAAGATAGCACCGCTACATGCAACTAGGATGGGTCCGGCAATCCGCCATGCCGTATCAAAGCTAAAAACTGTGGACTCGAGAACCAAAATTCTATTCTTGATTAGTGACGGTAGGCCTCAAGATAGGGGCTACAGCCGAGAAGGCGTTGAAAAAGAGTACGCTGTTCATGATACGAGAATGGCTTTACTGGAAGCACGAAGAGAATCCATCGTTCCTTTTGCTTTGACAGTTGATAAAGCCGGACATGACTACCTCAAAACCATGTGCCAAGACATGGCATATGAAGTTCTAGAGGACATCAGCCAACTTCCTCAACGTCTCCCGTACCTGTACCGCAGACTGACGGTATAGCAGATATACCCCATCAAGATTCGGTTAAAGCACGATGTAAAAAGAGAAAAGTGTTTGCAGCCACTCTTCTACGAAAAATATCCTTTCTTAAGGGAATTTCCATAGTACTACACAACATTTTTCCCTCAATAATTGCACATAGATAAAAGGTTCCCATTTTTACCTCGATCGAATCCATTGTAAAGTTACCTACCAGAGACAAGGCCACATCTGATCGAAAGTGTTTTATAGCCATTCTAGCAGTTGCTTCTGCCACTTGAACGCTGCCAGCCCCGTATTTACTCAATAGGTCGTTTTTCACCCCTAACCTAACCAAAGCATCGTTTGAAGAAATCAAAAACCCTCCCATGAACCGAGATTCTGTTCCAGCCACTTGATTTAGCCGACTCTGAAGATAACCTTGTGATACACACTCCGCTACAGACAATGTCATTTTTTTTGCATCCAAAATGTCCATTATCATTTCTTCCAAACTGTCATCGTCTGCTCCCCAGATATAAGGACCAAGCAACACCTCTAATTGGGAAGCTACTGGATCTATTATTGCCTGAGCTTCTTCCTCTGTTTTTGCCTGCGCAATAAGTCTAACTTGAACGCCATCAGCTTTTGCATACGTTCCAATATAGGGATTTCCCATACTATGCAATTCGCTGATCAATTCATCTAGTTTCGACTCACTGATTCCGAGTGTTTTAAATGTCTTGGTAACAATTACTTGATCATCCAAAAGGTTCTTGATAGCTGGTTCAACCGCATTGATCCACATGGCCTGCAATTCAGCCGGGGGGCCTGGTAATGCAATGATATGCGAACCATGTTTTGTAACCCACCATCCAGGGGCTGTACCGTGGTAATTTATCAAGAATGAGGATGAGGGAATAAATGTTGCCTGTTTTTGATTAGCTATAGGAAACTCCATACCGCGTTCAGTAAAATATTGTCGCAATTTGCTCTCAATTCCTCGATCAATATCTAAGGGTTCCTGCATAACTTCTGCTATCGATTCGCGGGTCAAATCGTCTTGGGTAGGCCCTAGTCCACCTATCGTAAAAATATAGTCAGACCGTTCCCTGGCACGAACTAGTAAATCCACTAATTCTGCCTTATTGTCAGCAACCTGAGTAATAAATTTCAACGACAAACCCAGCCTTGGCAATCGAGTAGCCAACCAATTGGAATTGGTATCCAAAGTTTCTCCCATCAGAAGTTCGGTACCAATTGCTATAATTTCAACATCGTTCATCTTTATATTGCTTCGATAGTTTAACCAATGATATTCTAAGCCAGCTAAATCACATTCGTTATTCGCAACCTTATTGTTATTATGCACTTAGTAATTGATGGCTATGAAGCCAAATATAACCATCTCACCAGTACTGATTTTGTCTATAAATTTCTAAACGAATACCCTGACCATATCGGTATGAACAAAATTAGTGAACCATTGATTCACACGTACCGAGGCCCTGTGCCAGAAGACTGGGGACTATCGGGCTTCGTAATCATTGCGGAAAGTCACATTAGTATACACACATTTCCCGAGCGTCGCTATTTGAATATTGATGTGTTTTCGTGTAAGGATTTTGACACAGATAACGCTTGTAGCCATCTTCTTCGATTGTTCCAAATCAAATCTTTTAAATCCTGGACACTTAAGAGAGGCCTAGATCATATGGACGGAACCACTATAAACAGCAACTTATTTCTCGATAGGCTGACCATTAAGTCGCGCCAATAATCAAATGACCCGTAGCACCGCTAATATGTTCTCCCCAGAAGACAGTAACCCAAATAACTTTTTATCACTACCTTTGAACAAGAGTAGCCTAGCTAACTCGAAAACAATTTTACTACCTGTCCCCTATGATGGTACGGCTTCCTATAAATCAGGATCTAGAGATGCTCCAGCTGCTCTCATCAAGGCATCCCATCAATTAGAAGACTACGACTTAGAACTTCAATGTCAACCTTCAGATCTAGGCATCCACACTGCATATGAACTCCCGGTAGATGTTTCAAGTCCAGATGCGATGGTCTCTAAAATTGAGTCTGCGGTTCACCATTACCTCACGTTCAATAAGCTAGTTGGTATTATAGGCGGAGAACACACTATCACTGTAGGAGCAGTAGCAGCTATGGCTCGAAAATACCCTGATCTCTCGGTAGTAATATTTGACGCCCATGCCGACATGAGGAACACTTATCAAGAGTCACGATTCAGTCATGCTTGTGTGACTCGTAGAGTGGCAGAAATTTGCCCAGCAGTTGTACTCGGAACAAGATCACTCTCCTTAGAAGAATCGGATGCTATAGCCAAAACAGAAAATCCTCGTGTTTTCTTCAGCAGTGATGGAAGCCTTCCTGCCTGGCAGGATATCTCTACTTTAATCTCACCCAATGTCTATATCAGTATAGACTTAGACATCTTGGATCCAAGTATTATGTCAGCTGTAGGAACACCAGAGCCCGGGGGAGTCATGTGGCATTCACTACTGCCACTACTAAAAACACTTATCTGGAATCGTCATATTGTCGGCTTTGACATTACAGAGCTCAACCCAAATCAAGGGGCTGAATCTTGTGTTTACACCGCAGCTAAATTAGCATATAAGATCATTGGATATTCCACTATTCTATCCAGTTAGTTACTTCTACATATCTTTGGGAGCCTGACCTAAATATGTCAAATCAACAAGTCTATATGGACCACGCGGCCACCACTCCTATGCGTGATGAGGTCTTTCAAAAAATGGTCCCTTTTTTAAAGAATAATTTCGGCAATCCCTCTAGCATGTATCAAATAGGACAAACTAGCCGTAAAGCCCTTGATGAATCCCGAGAAAAAGTGGCAAAAGTCCTTAACTGTAAACGCACTGAAGTTATTTTCACAAGTGGTGGCACCGAATCTGATAACACCGCTATAAAAGGTGGTGCCTTAGCATTGCAAACCACTGGCAACCATATCATTACCACCACGATAGAACATGAAGCTGTTATCCAAACTTGCCAAGCATTAGAAAGCCTTGGTTTTGACGTAACCTATCTACCAGTGGATAGATATGGGATCGTTGATCCTGATCTCCTCAAGCACTCCATTAAAGAAACCACTATTTTGGTCAGCCTAATGTTAGCTAACAACGAAATAGGCATCATTCAGGATATTCCCAATTTATCTTCCATAATTCGATCCCGTGCTACTGACCTAGAGCGAACTATTCTTATTCACAGCGATGCTGTACAGGCAGCCGGATTTTTGGATTTAAATGTCAAGAAACTTGATATAGACATGTTAAGTCTTTCGGCACATAAATTCTATGGACCAAAAGGCGTAGGTATTCTCTACACAAAACACGGAAGTCCCTTAGTTCCACAACAATTAGGCGGGGGGCAAGAAAGACAGCAACGGGCAGGTACCGAGAACATTCCTGGGATCGTTGGTTGTGCAGAAGCTCTCTCAATTGCTGAGGAACAGAGAGTTCTACACAGCTCTCATTGTGAAAAACTTCGGGATAGGTTGTTAGACGGCATTAAGAATATTCCTGGTGTCATACTCAATACCAAGGCAAACGCCTGCCTTCCAAACAATGTCAATGTTGCTATTGAAGGCGCTCCTGCAGAGTCAATCATCCTAGGTCTAGATCTATTGGGAATAGCTGCTTCAAGTGGAAGCGCATGTTCAACTTCGTCTCTAGAGCCATCCCATGTACTTCTAGCTCTGGGACTGACAGCAGATCTAGCCCAAAATAGTTTGAGGCTCACCCTAGGCAAAGACAATACTCAGGAAGACGTTGATTTTGTCCTTGCAAATTTACCTAATCTTATTGATCGAGTCAGGGCCATTAATTGAAGGCCGTTCTGAAGCCACGATAACATACGAATAAAATGTGCCCCTGTAGCTCAGCAGGATAGAGCGACGGTTTCCTAAACCGTGCGCCCGGGTTCGAGTCCCGGCAGGGGTACCAAATTTCCTGACAAGACGTTTCGATTTTATTTAGCCTTTTGCCGAAAAACCCCCGTCAATAGGAATCAGTGTCCCTGTAATATAATTAGAGGCATTACTTGCCAAAAAAACCACACACCCAGCCATTTCCTCGGGCTCACCCCATCTACCTATAGGTGTTCTGGATATGATGTGATCATACCTTTCTCTATATTGGTCTTTTAGCGGTGCAGTAAGAGTAGTATAAACCCAACCGGGGAGAATTGCGTTAACCTGAATATTACTCTGTGCCCAAGCAACAGCAAGACTTTTTGTGAGCTGAGCAACCGCCCCTTTACTGGCTGAATAGGAAGCAAGCCAATCATTGCCAAATACCGAAGCCATAGATCCTACGTTAATGATTTTACCGCCGCCTTGTTTAACCATATGAGGATAGACTTTTTGACAACAGAGGAATGTTCCTTCAACGTTAACCGTGAAAACTTGCCGCCATTCCTCTAGGGTTGAATCCTGTGGCAATTTTCTAATCCCTGTTCCTGAATTGTTGACTAGGATATCAATCCTACCATAATGGCTGATCACACTATCCACCATTGATGCAATAGATCTTTCATCAGTCACATCCACTTGTAATCCAGTAACTTTCTTCCCCATGCTCAAAAGTTCATTTACGGCTTTGTCAGTTTTTTCCTGATTACGGGAAGCTATAACTATTGTAGCTCCAGCTTCAGCTAATCCTTTCACTATACCTAATCCTATCCCTCCGTTTCCTCCAGTAACTACAGCCACCCTATCCTCAAGACTAAACACTCCATAGTCATCCTTTCCCATAAAACAGATCTCCTTCTACGTTTTTCTTCTTATACTTGAGTACCCAAAACATAATGATCGAACCATGCCAAAACACGATCGAAGTACTGTATAGCCATCTTAGCATCGCCTCCAATCCGAATAAACCGATGTGAACACCCAGGAAACCTGATAAATTCAACCGTTTTCCCATATCTCTTGAGAGCCACAAAATACTGCTCACTTTGACTTATAGGACACCGCAAGTCTTCCTCTCCATGCAGTAATAAAACTGGGCATCCGACGTTAGAAGCATAATTGATAGGGGAACGCTGAATCATATCCTCCATTTTTTCCGTACGTTTCCCTCCCCATTGCATCTCACCCCAGCTAACTCCAATATCAGATGTTCCTACCATACTTGGAAGATCTGTACACGGTGCCCCCACCGCTGCAGCCTTAAATTTGTGAGCCATATAACCAACTATCTTGCTGGCCATATAGCCTCCATAACTATACCCATGAATACCAACCTTTGAAGAATCAATGTACGGTTTTTTCAGTGTTTTGTCTAAAGCTGCTATAAGATCATAATAATCGTGATACCCCCAATCATTAAGAACTGCCGTGGCAAAATCCTCACCGTAAGTTGATGAACCTCGAGGATTTACAGCTAACACTATATATCCGGAACAGGATAGAAGGTGATGCAAAGGATCAAAAGTGTCCATAAAGACTCCATTTGGTCCTCCATGAATATCGAGTATTAGAGGGTATTGACCGTTTGGATCAAAGTCAGGTGGGAAATAAATTCTGGACTCTATGTCAAAACCGCCTCTTGTCACAACAAATTTTTCCGTGCTGATAGCACGGTCACGAAAATAATCGCTGTTATAGTCCGTGATCTTCCTAACACTTTCAGATTCTCTGTCCAAAATATGAATATCTCCTAGCGCATTAACTGAACCAGCAATCAATGCAATATTTTTGCCACGCTTATCCATCGAAAATGTATTTATTTTTAAATCACCACCCCAAACTTTTTTCATGTTAGAGACAAGATCAAGTTGACACACAAAGCCTCGCCCTCTAGATTCCCCTATAAACACAATATCGTCACTCGAAGTCCAAACCAAATTAGTAAATGGCCCCTGTGGAGGAAAACCAGCCATAGGCTTAATCATGTCACCAGTGAGAAGTTCAGGTTCATTGTTTTCACTCACAATATAGATCCACCCCTGTATACTGGTTCCGCCACTTAGCTGTCTGTGGGAACCTACCACTGCCAATCGGTCTCCTTGGGGGCTCCAAACAAGCGATGAAACCGTAAACAAATCTTCGGAGTAGCAAACAGGTTCTCCCCCATATACGGGTATTACATATACTCCGGAAAAGTCTACTAAGTCACGGTCTTTATCCCTTTGAGAAATAAATGCGATCTTCTCTGAATCAGGAGACCAGTTAACAGCATAATTTTCATAGTCTCCTGTAGTGACTTGAACAACAGTTCCGTTATCAGGATCTATCACACTAATATGCCTGTAGCTCTCATTTATCCAGCCGAGAACATCATTCTTGTACTTTAGCCGCGTGATTACCTTCACCCCAGAGGTATCTAAAGTTAACGGTACACTTCTTAAACTTGAAACAATCGCAACACACCTACCATTTGGTGACCAAGACAATTCGTGAACTGGTTCCGTGATAGTTGCAATAGTGAATAATGTCCAGCTAGCAAGATCTAACTTCATTATATGATTTAAGCCGTCACCATCTGTTCTAAGAAAAGAGAGGAACTTGTCATCAAGGATGAACTGAGGATATCTATCCTTTAATCCCGTTGTGCGATGTATTTCTACACCACTCGCCAAAGATACAACCGCAATATTGGAGTGTTGCTCTCCTGTATCCTTATCTGGTGACGATTGCTGGAAGGCAATCGTGACTCCATCCCCGGAAATAACCACATCAGAAAGGCTAACCAAGCTATAAATCAGTTCAGCAGATCTAGTTCCCATACTAATTCCTTAATTCTTTATTCTATATTTACATATTGAATATATCACCCTACAGGCTTTTCCTACATACATATTCTCATGCATACAGATGTTCTTGATCAGAAAGCTTTTCTACCGTAGAATCAGCTGCAAGAAAACTTACAACAGGAGAATGTTATGCCAAAAGATTATATCGGTGGAAAACGACCTGACTATCTAACTATTGACTCTG
>CAJWUJ010000015.1 GCA_913047625.1 uncultured Dehalococcoidia bacterium
GATTGTTTGGGCCAACAGTCAAATTACCTAGCTTAATAGATGATGTCATTTTAAAAGCCTCACTAGTTCAGATTAAAGAACATATTTACAATCTGAAATCGGTGCTCTAGGCACTAGAAAACAGACCTTTATTGTAAAACTTTGTAACTTTGATTGGCAATCAGGATACCGAAATGACTAAGAGTTTTCTTTTCCTAATATAGTATATAGTGGGGTAATTGTCAGAACTTAGTGATTGGATTAGGATTGGGCAGTTATGAGTGAGAAGAACCCATTATCTATTGGGGTATTTGGTTTGGGCCATGTTGGCTTACCTACTGCTCTAGGATTTTCGGAATTGGGCTGGAATGTCATAGGGGTGGAATCTGATCCTAAGAAGGCCCAGTTGATTAAAAATGAAGATGTTCCTTTTAACGAGATTGGGGTAGCAGCTTTATTGAAGAAACACTCCAATTCTGGGAAATTTTCTGTAACTACTGACACAAAATTGGCTGTGAAACAGGCTGATATTCTCTTTATGTGTGTTGGTACGCCAAAGAGAGCGGACGGCTCGGCTGATACTTCGCAACTTGAGCAACTGGCACGTGAATTACACGATAGTATTGCTAGCTACAAGATCGTTATTCAAAAAAGTACTGCTCCCGTAAATACCTCACGAAAAATCAAGGACATTTTAGTTGGAGGAAAGAATGATGGGCATGATGTTAAATCCAATCGGAAAATAGTTGATGTGGTCGTTATTCCGGAATTCTTGCGCGAAGGACGAGCTTTAGAGGATTTCTTTAATCCAAAACGAATTGTTGTTGGACTGGATAATCCTGAATTAAGGCCCGTCATAATTGATTTATACAGGCCTTTGCTTGAAAAAATAAAACAAGGAGAAGATATTTTCGTTTTTACAGACCTTTCATCTGCCGAAATAGCTAAGCATACGGCTAATGCTTTCTTGGCTACAAAAATATCTTTTATCAATATGATTGCTGATTTATGCGCAAAAGTAGAAGCCAATGTTGAAACTGTAGCTAAAGTCATAGGAATGGATCCTAGGATAGGCACTGAATTCTTGCGTGCAGGAATAGGATTTGGCGGAGAATGTCTTCCTAAAGATTTGAGTGCTTTCATCCAGATAGGAAAAAACAACGGTCTGGACTTTTCTTTGCTTGAAGCGGTTGAAAAAGTAAATAACGATAGAGTTAATGCTTACCTTTCTCAAGTGGTTCGTTATCTAGGGGAATTAGGAGGAAAAACACTGGCCGTGTGGGGATTGGCTTTTAAGCCAAATACTGATGACGTTCGAAATTCCCAATCAGTTGCAGTTATCCAGAGACTGGTTAACCAAAAAGTCAGATTACAGGTGCACGATCCATATGCTGTCGAAGAGTTTAAGAGAAGAAATCAGGTTTCTGATTTAATTACTTTTTGTGAGTCGCCCATAGAGGCTGCCCATGGCGCTCATGCGATATTAATTTTGACAGATTGGCCACAGTATAGCGAAGAAGACTTTTCTAAATTGTGTAAAGTCATGAAGACTCCTATTATTTTTGATGGACGCAACACACTTGATCCGAGTGTTCTTCATGCTGCCGGGTTTCAATACCATGGTATTGGGTTGGGTAATAATGCTTAGTGGAAGCTGGGATCATTATGAAGAAAACTCATCTAACCAGGGTTCGCTGAACATGGTACGGAGTTCTCCTAAGAGCTGATATGCATGGGTATCTTGGGCTTCTGTCAGACCACCTGTAGTTCTACTAAGTTGAGCTGCACTGAAAGCTTGTTCTAGGTCTCCAAGTTGTTGATAGGCCAGGCTATTATATAGAGGTACTAGAGACTGTTGACCAGTACCAGATCGGAGCATCGACGAAACGATTGTAGTGGTTTCCAATGCCTTATGCGGTTCTCCAAGAACAATATAAGCAGAAGCAAGATCGAGATAGGCTCGCCAGTCATTGGGCCTTTGTTGAGTCAGCTCTTTGAGGGATTTAATAGCGTCACTCTTCATTTGCTCTTGGCCGAGCAAACTTAAATTGAGAGTACTGAAGGCTAGGGTATGCTTTGCCGGATAGTAATAGGGGTGCAAATCTAATGCCTTCTCACTAGCTTGGATGGCCAATTGGAGGGTTTGGACTCTGCGTGTTTCGTTGGTATCGCCACTTGCAGCTTCTCGGAGAATGAGAGCTTTGTAGTCGTAGTAACGGGACAGATCTGGGGCTAATGCTAAGGCATTATCAATAAGTGCTAGACTTTGCCGGTAGTCTTGAGTTAGTTCCTGGCTTGCTGTGTAGGCTTGACGATCTGCAGAGAAATAGTTGGCATTTTTTTGCCAAGAGAATATCACTACACTGAGTGATAATAGAATGAAACACATTACCAGAACATAGGAATGTTTGGCAGTTTGTCTACTTGTTAAGGTAGTTTTTATGCTTTTGTAAGCAGGTGGCTTTTGTGGTTTGTTATGAGACTCCGAAGAATCTGTGAATCCATTAGTTTTCTTGCATAAAATTAGCAGTAAAGCAACCAAGCACCAGAAAAGCACAAGATCAGAAATTCGAGGAATGCCGGTAATCATGTTAATTGTGTAACCACTTAGTGCTGAAAGACTGCCCAGAAAGATATACGAGATATTGGGGCGGTTTAAGGCAACGTACCCGATTCTGCTAATTCCAACCACGAATATTGCAACTATCAAACCAAGGTAGGAAATAAATCCTAAGAATCCAAGTTCTACCGCGGTATGGATAAAGTGATTATGAGCATAATTCGGAACACCGCCGGAGCCGTTATCGAAATTAACGTTTGCCCTCAATGGAAATACTATATGGAATAAATCTGGACCGTAACCAACTACATGTCTCGATAGCTGCCTTTCATTTTCCTCGAATGGAAACCACGGTCTATCGGATAGCAAATCAGAGGAAGCTTGCCATATTTCTATTCTGCCTCCCATTGTTCCCGAAATAGTTTCTGTATATGTTGATCCTAGTCGATCAGTGATTGGCTGGGTCAACTCATTAAACTCTGTCCTAACGGAACCGATGCTTAAGAGGAAACCTAAAACTACAACAAAGAAAACCCCGATAGCTAGAAAAGGCTTCAGGGAGTAACTTTGCTTTCGCCTATTGGTAACCCAAACGAGGAGTAGAAAAACCCCTACAGAAAAGGAATAACTTATGATGGCTGATCTTCCGAGTGATACGAAAAGTCCTAATAATTGTGGCATAAAAAATGCTGTGAAAGCGAAAATTGATACCCATTTCAGTTTCCCGAAACCTTGAATTAATAGCGCAAGCGTAAGAGGGGCGGTAAGCAGCAAGAAATTTGCAACGAACAACGCGTTTCCCATCGTTGCTGTAGGCCGCACGTATGCAGTTTGGACTATGCCTAATGGATCAAGGTTAAAATATTGAAGTGAACTGTAGATGGCCACTAGCCATCCAGAAATAACTATAGTTATAACGAGACGGAAAATCTGTTTTTCGTTCTTTAGATATCTTAGCAGCACTAGCCATAGTGCGAAGTAGCAGACAATGTTGTATAAGGAATAGCCCTCTGCTCCGGGATCTTTTCCCCATAAGCTAACCCTGGGTGACCCTGAAAAGGCTGTAGATGTAATATTTGAGACTAGATAAGCGATTGCGAAACAAGTAATCCAGTTTGCTTGATCTTTTTTCAACCATGCGGAAAATCTGGTGATAGGATTATAGTTTCGTAGACTTCGTATGGATGCAAAATTAGAGTTTCTGAGATCTAATAAGAAAAGCCCAACAATTATCCCTATGAGTAGTCGAAATACAGTAACCTTGGGTATTTGATAAGGGAATATTAACGATTCCGTGTAAAGGTGAGATACAAAAACCAAAGGTGTTAAGCCGATTGCAGCTAGCCAAAGAAACTCAAGAGAGATTTTTAGAACACTATGGCCATTACGAGTCGTTGCTGTGGAAGTCATGATATTGCCGGTCATTGATAGATTTCTGGTTGGCCGTATTGTAGGACAGGGCTTTTGGCATCCCGTCTAGACTCGTAAATAGATTCCATGGTAATTTGAGCCAGTTTTCTTGGATCGTGATATAGAGGGTCATCTGTGTTTAGTAGAGACTCAAATAGGATTGGCGCTGTTCCCTTATGCTCAGTAAAAGGTTTTATTAGCAAGTTTGCTGTAGCGGGGTCTAAATTATCGGGGATGTGGTTATTTGCTAAAACTAGATCTGGAACGGCAGGTTTCATGTAGTCATAAATTATCTGAATATGGTCATCCAAGCTGAAAGAAGTAGTTTCACCAGGCTGCATAGCTAGATTGGAGACATAAAGTTTTAACGCAGATGACTTGGAGATTGCCTCATTAATGCCTGGTATAAGTAAACTTGCCACAATACTTGTAAAAAGACTTCCTGGTCCAATAATTATCAAATCAGCGTCTGAAATGGCATCGATTGATTCTTGGAAGGCCTTTACTTTATTAAGTATATACATGCGTTTAATAGGTTCTCTAAGTTCACCTATTTTAGATTCCCCGATCACTTTCCTGGTACTAACAGTTTCCACAGCAAGAGTTACCCGCTCGAGGGAAGCTGGTAATACCCTGCCCCTGATTGCGAGAAATTGGCCAGCTTGCTGGATGCCTTTTTCAAAACTACCTGATAGGTCAGCCATCGCGGCTATAAGCAAATTCCCAAAACTGTGGCCCCTCAAATCTCCTGTACCTGGAAATCTATAATCCATAAGGCTTTGCATAATAATTTCAGAGTCTGCCAAAGCTATCATGCAATTGCGAATATCTCCTGGCGGGGGAATGTTCAATTCATCTCTCAATCGACCGGAACTTCCTCCATCATCACCTACTGATACCACAGCTGTAAGATTTGTTGTGTAGTTCTTGAGTCCACGTAGTAAATTACTTAACCCTGTCCCACCACCTATAGCTACAATTTTTGGTCCTAGTATCAAATATCTCTGGATATACACTTCATCTAAGAAACCGATTGGAGAGGTAGTTGGTTTAAAGCGAGTAATGGCAGCATATAATTTAACGGCTGCTATGCTAAAAACCAGTGCTCCAAAAATGAGAAATAGCCCTCCCCGCAATAGGGGCAGCGTTCCAGTGGCAGAATCGAATACATAGCCAAGGGTCAATAGCCTCGCGTAGTGTATTAAATTATTCCCTAAAGCAATTTCAGCAAGGAAACCGGCACCAAGAAATATCAGTCCCAATGCTATAGCTGATAAAAGAATCCATCGTTTAATCCCAATACCCGGAGATATTAAAATTGTTAGTGCATTAACTACCCGATTTGAACGATTATTCATTGTGAAAATCCTGTAGAAGCTTGCCATCTCATGCTTATTGCATTCTGAACTTGGAAGATAGTTAGTGTCAAGCAGTACCACTCTTTCTTATTCATAGAACGTATGGGGTTTCGCTAAAGTTCCCATCTTCCACATACAAAAATATGGCTTGGTGTTTAGGTTTCGCTATGTTCATATTCGTTGAGGTAATAATGACCTGTTGATATTGCCCTGTGTATTCTACCAACCGTGTGCGTGAATAATCGTCAAGTTCAGCTAAAACATCGTCAAGTAATAAGACAGGTTGTTCGCCATGGCAGTGCTCTGTGTATATTGCTTGACCGAGTTTCATCAGCAGGGTGAGAATCCTAGCTTGTCCTCTTGAAGCATAGGTAGCTACATTCCTCCCGTTTTGGCGTAAGCATATATCGTCCCTGTGGGGCCCTACTGAAGTGGATCCAAGGGCAATGTCTTTACTTTGGTTAGCTAATAATTTTTCTAAGAAGGAGGATTCCAACGCTGATTCTTCTTTCAGCATGGGTACAGTTGATATGTAATCGAGCGCAAAATCATCTGTTTCATTGGTTAAGGATTTAAAAATAGTTTTAAGGCTATCTTGTAAAAAAGAAATAGCTCTAATACGACTGGTTAGAAGATTTACTCCTGTTTTGACTAGCTGTGTATCCCAAGGAGTTAATTGTTCATTAAGGGAGGATTGGTTATTGAGGGATTTCAGTAGACTGTTTCTATGAAATAGTACTTTAAGGTAGCGCCTCAAATCATCCAGATATCGCCGGTCTACTTGTGAGATCATCAGGTCCAAGAATCTTCTTCTCAAAGAAGGTGAGCCGTTAATAAGCTGAATGTCATCTGGGCTAACCAGGATTGATGGGATCAAACCGAGAACTTCTGATGCTCTTTTAGGAGTACCGTTAACCCGAATTTTTTTCTTAACAAGAGTTTTATTTTCATTAGGTACTGGTTCGCTAGGGTGATTTTCAATCATTAATTTTATATTGATCAGGGTATTATCGCGATTAGCATCAGCAGAAATTAAGGCATAGCTGGCATTATTTGTTCTTGGCATATCCAAGTTAATGAGCTCTACTTCACGAGATGCCCGAAGAGACTTAAAAATTGATAAAAGATGGATCGCTTCAAGTAAGTTACTTTTTCCTTGGCCATTATTACCGTGAATAAAGACCAATCCTTGGGATAAGTCTAAGGATAATTCTTTATAGTTGCGAAATCCGTCAAGTTGAATATTTGAAATCCACATACAGCTGTCAGATTAACTGTTGAAGTATTCTGTTGGCAACATGGTTTTGAGAATAAACTAAAGTAACTTAAGCACCATTAGTATTATCCATATTCTATCGAAAGTAAGTATCCTGGAACGAGTTGTTGCTTAAACGGTTTACAATACAAGTATGCATGAAACAAAGTTAGTTACTTTAGATCTTTGGAATACACTAATTAACGATGTTCCTGATGGAGGAACAATAAGGAATTCACTAAGGGTTCAAGGAATTGCTCAAGTATTAGCTGACCAAGGGCACATTTGCACAAGTAGTGACATACGGAAGGCATTACGCGAAACTCAAAGGATTCTATGGGCCGGTCAATTATCGGGCAAAGACCTTTCCTTTAAGCAGCAGGTGGAGCTCTTTTTAAAAGAATTGCATTTATTGAGTCTTGATACGCTTGAAAGTCAGTGCCGTGATCAAATTGCCGAAAAGTACGGGAATGCTTTTTTTGGTTGTTCTCCCAGACTTCATAAAGATGTTAAATCGGTTTTGCAATGGTTGAAAGAAAACGGATTGAAGGTTGCCCTAGTTTCGAATACAGGAGCTACTCCTGGAAAGATGTTAAGTGTTTATTTATCGCGTCTAGATATCCTTGATTATTTTGATTTGTTGGTTTTTTCAGATGAACATCAGATAGCGAAGCCGAACCCGGAATTATTCAGTATAGCTTTAGAGAGATTGGAAACAATGCCCGAGCAAGCGGTGCATGTAGGAGACCAGATATATTTTGATTGTGATGGGGCTAAACAGGCGGGAATGAAGGCAGTTCTCCTCGATGGTATTGTTCAGCATGTTGACCCGATCCAATGCATTTTTACTCCAGATATCATTATCCCAGACATAGGACAAGTACCTTACGTTATAGCCCATAAATAATACTGGTTTCTTATGGATCTTACTCGTAGTAGTTTAGATAAAAGGAACTGAGTTATTGTGGTAAACTCTTTGGTGTTATGAGTGTACCAACAGGAACTATCATGCGAAGCTTGCTTTTTATTCCAGGTAATCGTCTTGATATGTTGCGAAAGGGATTGGGATTTTCACCAGATGTCGTCATTCCAGATTTGGAAGATTCAGTTCCTAATGCAGAAAAAGATGATGCTAGAGAAAAAGTCGCAGGTATTGTTGAGGAGTTTACCAAAGCTGGATTTAGAGTAATTCCCAGAATCAATTCTTTAAACAGTGGATACGGAAAACAAGACTTACAAGCTTTGGTTGGTCCTAATATCTGGGGAATCAATGTTGGGAAAACCGATAGACCAGAAGATATTTTGGAGTTGGACAGTATAATTACTGATTTGGAGTCTGGAGCTCAAGTCAAAAACGGTACTATAAAATTAATCCCATACATCGAAAGTGCGATGGCGCTTATCAATGCTTACTCAATCGCTATTGCATCTCCTCGTGTGATTGGGCTGGCCTTTGGAGCTGAAGATTTTACTAAGGATATGGGGATTGAAAGAACTGATGCTGGCCAAGAGATCGACTATCCAAGGTATGTTGTAGCTGTTGCTGCGAGAGCAGCAAATGTTATGGCATTTGATACTCCGAATGTTAATTTCCGTGACGAAATCGGCTTGGAGCTTGATATAAAAAAGGCGATTAGTGTTGGTTATACAGGGAAATTTGCGATTCACCCTGCTCAAATCGAGTCAATAAATCGCTTGTTTGTTCCATCTGAGGATCAAGTATTGCAGGCCAAAAGAATAGTGGAGGCTGCGGAAAAAGCGGAATTAGAGGGTAAAGGAGCTACCACTTTGGACGGTAAAATGATCGATGTTCCCATTGTAGAACGAGCAAAGAAGTTACTAGCTAAATTAGAAACACATGCCAAAGACTAGATGGCATTGAAGTGAGGAACCGTTGACACAATTAAGCAACAATGCAACCAGCAGGATCTGCTTAAAAGGGATGAGATTTTACGGGTTTCATGGGAATCGCCCTGAAGAAAGAACTTTGGGACAGCAGTTTGAGGTTAACCTTAGTATCGAAACTGATACTCATATATCGGGAATTTCAGATAACATTGATGACACAGTCAACTATTCCGATGTTTTCAAGGCTATACAGAAAATAGTTGTAGAAGAGCAATACCATTTACTGGAAAGATTAGCGGAAGTCATAGCTGATAAAGTTTTGTCCTACAAAAAAGTGGATGGGGTGGAAGTGGAAGTGTCGAAACTTTACCCATCTATAAAGGATAGTCAGATCAAACGAGCATCGATAATAATTTATAGAACTAACGCGCCCTAGATTGATATTACGCATTATATTGAAGTCACAAGATTTATATGTGGAACTTAATTTATGTTCTGTTTATAGCAGAAACTATAAGAATGTTTAACGTATACATTCTAGGAGTAGTGAAATAAACGATGGAGACAGACCCAAACGGAAAAAAAATCTTAGTGACTGGAGGGGCTGGTTTTATTGGTTCCCATGTCGTAGATTGCTTAGTCGCAAAAGGTTATAAACCAGTCGTTATTGACAATTTGTCTTCTGGGAAAATAAGTAATCTCAATGCGCATACAAAGTTCTATGAGATTGATATTACCGAACAAATCCAATTAAACAGAGTGTTTGATCAAGAAAGGCCAGCGATGGTTCTCCACTTTGCTGCTCAAACCAGTGTGGCTTTTTCTATAGAAAATCCTTCATTTGATGCCAGGGTAAATATACTGGGTTCACTAAACCTTTTTGAGGTCGCGAAGAAATACCAAGTACGAAGAATGGTTTTGGCATCCACCGGAGGGGCCATATACGGAGAGCCAAAGACACTCCCCTGCGAAGAAGTTGACGTTCTTAATCCACTTGCGCCCTATGGAATTTCGAAAATGGCTATGGAACATTTTGCTACCTCTTACCAACTGCGTGATTTCGATGTGGTTACACTTCGGCTAGGCAATGTTTATGGCCCAAGACAAGACCCTAATGGAGAAGCGGGTGTTATCGCCATATTTGCCGGGAAGATGGTATCAGGGGAGGATATTGTAGTGTATGGTCAAGGAGAACAGCAGCGAGACTTTGTTTATGTAGATGACGTTGTAGAAGCCAGTATGAAAGCATTGTTCGGTGAAGGTATAGGGGTTTACAATATATCATCTGGGTTAGGAGTAACCGTTAACACAATCGTAGATAAGTTGAGAAGTCTTCTCGATTGGCAGGGTGAAGTGAGGTACCAAGTCGCGCGAGAAGGGGAAGTTTTTAAGATTTATCTAAGTAGCACTAAAGCATTAAATGCTTTTGGATGGGAAGCAAAAGTTCCGCTAGATGAAGGCTTGATGAAAACAGCCACTTATATTCGTAGCCAGATAAGTTAATCATGCTCTTCTACGAATTGGAGTAAAGGGGGAAAATGACACAAGAAGTGATAGAAAATATCGTGATTGTGGGTTCTGGACCTGCTGGTTGTACAGCAGCTTTGTACGCAGCTCGAGCTCAGCTTAATCCAATGCTTCTTGAAGGTATAACTCCTGGAGGGCAACTGACTATTACTACCGATGTTGAAAACTATCCAGGGTTTTCTGAAGGGATTATGGGACCCAAAATGATGGAGATTTTTAAAGAGCAAGCCCAAAGATTTGGGGCGCGATTTGTTCAGGGCACTGTAACTAATATTGATTTCAATGAAAGACCCTTCGTTATCCAAGTGGATGAGGAAATGAACTATAAGTCTAAAGTAATTATTGTAGCTTCTGGAGCAACAGCTAAGCTATTAGGATTACCGTCAGAAACTGCTCTTATGGGTCGAGGAGTGTCAGCCTGTGCGACCTGTGACGGTTTCTTTTTTAAAGATAAAGAGCTTATTGTGGTTGGGGGTGGGGATACAGCCATGGAGGAGGCACTCTACTTAACTAAGTTTGCAAGTCATGTTTATGTAGTGCATAGACGTAAGGAATTACGGGCATCTAAAATTATGCAGAGGCGTGCAGAGGATCATCCTAAAATCAGCTTTATTTTCGATACGGTTGTATCAAAGATCAACGGGGAAAGTGAAGGATTTGTAACAGGAGTTCAGCTAGCGAATGTAGAGACCCAATCAACTTATGAAAAGCAGATTGACGGAGTGTTTATAGCTATTGGACACAAACCTAATACTGAACTGTTTGAAGGTAAGTTAGCTATGCACGACAATGGCTATATTGCTACATCCGACGGTACTCAAACTAGTATTCCTGGAGTATTTGCTTGTGGGGATGTGCAGGATTGGGTATATAGGCAAGCAGTGACCGCTGCAGGTACTGGCTGTATGGCGGCTATTGATGCGGAGCGATACCTTGTCGAGAATGCTTGAATGTTCAAGTATTATTACCAATTCCGTTGACAATCTAACTTGCGTTTTCTATGGTTGGAAATGGCTAGTGTTCACACATTTAAAAACAGAAAGGAGTGCATAATGTCTATTGGTTGGGGAATGGTAAGTCTGGGTCGTCATCCGTCTGGCAAAATGGCACCAGGGATTAATGAAGCCCAAAATGCCCATATAGAGGCAGTCTATAGTAGAGATTTGGGTAGAGCCAAGGAATTTGCTAAAAATCACAATTCACGAACTGCATATGATTCGTATGCAGAGTTACTAAAAAATCCGGAAGTAAAAGTGGTATATTTAGCTTCTCCAAACTCACTTCATAAAGAGCAAACTATTATGGCTGCAAAGGCTGGTAAACATGTTCTTTGTGAAAAGCCAATGGCACTGAATATCAGCGATT
The DNA here is from genome assembly GCA_913047625.1 of uncultured Dehalococcoidia bacterium. GTDB lineage: Bacteria > Chloroflexota > Dehalococcoidia > Lucifugimonadales > CAJWUJ01 > CAJWUJ01. The sequence continues at coordinate 11,303 of CAJWUJ010000015.1, forward strand.
GTGATGAGATGATAGAAGCATGTGAAAAAGCTGGTGTTCATTTAGGAATAGCATTTCATGCTCGTCATCATCCAGGAAATGAAAAAGTAAAGGAATTGGTTTCAGGACAAAATCTTGGTACGGTTGCTTTGATTAAAACCCAATGGGCAGGAGGAGTTCGTGGCCAAGTGAGACCAGGGGAACGAGTAGGAAGAGAGCAATGGTGGGATGAACCATCCCTGGTGGGTGCAGGAACCTTTATGGGGAATGGGGTTCATCAAGTCGACATGATGCGTTGGATATTAAATGATGAGGTGGAGGAAGTTTCAGCAATAACAGACGGTCAAACCAAGGAACAGCCATTGGAGAATTTAGCTACTCTAGTTTTGAGATTCCGAAGCGGATCAATTGGGGTTTTGGTTTCAGGAAGAAGAATTCCTGACTCGCAAAATGATTTAGTTGTGTATGGCTCACAAGGTAGGGCTGCTGTATATTCTGGAATGGGTACTACATTAGAAGGACTACTAGAGGCTGTAGGTGATGACATAGCTATAAAACAGGAGTTTTCACCCCCTTCTAACGCCGGAATGTATGCCAACATGGTGGAGGCCTTTGGAAATAGGATTAATAATATAGCAGGGAATAGTGCTACTGGTTATGACGGTATGAAAGTATGTCAGGTAACCCTAGCTATGATTGAATCTGCTCGTTCAAAGAAAACAGTTTCGATTGCACACTAAGTTAGATCAAATGGATCATTGTATAGCCACTTTTAAAAAATGATATGGGATTCCTTACGGGGCGTTACGTAGGCGCGTTTCACTATAGGGATTTCATGTTGCTTTGGTTAGGGTCCTTGGCAGGAAATTCTGCATATTGGGCTTTAATTGTTGCTAGGGGTGTTTTGGTCTTAAATTTGACCAACTCGGCAACTAGTGTTGGTATTGTTACTTTTGCTGCTATGATGCCACGTTTTATTGTTCCCCCGATCGCAGGTTATTTATCAGATCGTTTTACTCGTCGGAAAGTATTAGTAGCAAGCTATGCGGTAAATTTATTTTTAGGATTTGCACTAACAGCTTTAGTGTTCAGTGGGGATATTAAAGTTTGGCAATTGGCAATTTTGTCGATTCTTGACGGAAGTTCCCGTACTTTTCAAATAACAGCTACACAAGCTTTGGTTCCAAATCTAATACCGAAGTCCATTCTTAATAACGCTGTGGCTCTTAATTATGCTACTGTGCATGGGTCTCGCTTAGTCGGGCCTGGGATTATAGCTCCACTTATGATGATGGACAGCCCTGGTTATTCTTTCTTAGTTGCTGCGCTTTTTTATGGTTTTAGTTTAAGTGTCACTGCCTGCATTCGGACCCAATCCACGGGAGGTATTGAAAAAGGTGAGAGTGTTTTCCGTGGAATAGGTGAAGGATTAACCTATGTTTGGAGAAATAAGACTCTCAAAATGCTTTTTTTGCTCGTTGCCCTGCACTGCGCCTTAACTATGTCATTCGAATCCCTACTTCCGTCTTTTTCAAAAAGTGTCATTACAGTAGGTGACGTGGGAGTGAGCTACCTAATGATGGCTGTTGGTGCAGGAGCGTTCGTAGCAGTGTTGTTTATAGCTGGAGTCGGAAATGAAGTAGCCAGAGGAAAATTACTGCTGGTCACAGCTATTGTTAGTGGTGTGTCACTATTATGCTTGGCAGCATCCCCTAGTCTAATGTTTTCGGTAATAGCAGCGTTTCTTATGGGGGGTTCACAATCAGGGTTTATGGCTATAACCCATTCATTGGTTCAGCATTTATCTCCAGACGCGATACGTGGCAGAATTAATGGAATAAACCAAGTGAACGTGGGAGGTACAATGGCTGTGATTAATCTCGTAAACGGGATTATAGCCGACATTATTGGCCCAGATCGTGTGCTCTATGTCTTAGGAATTCTGTTCTTGCTGGTCATGCTTATGACTCTAAGAAATACCACTTTGAGAACCTTATATCAGTCTGGCCTTACTGATTCAAAAATGCCCAAGTAAACAGGCTTTACTAATGCGTTCTGTTGGTTTTTTGTAGAGCCAATGATCAAGGCTTCTTAGTGGCCGCCACAACCACCGGACCCACAGCCACAGCCACCGCCACCAGATCCGCAACCACAGCCACCGGATCCACAGCCACCACCTGCAGGAAAATTGCTGTTACTTATAGTGAAGCCACTTCGCATTAGAGTCTCAACATAGTCTATTTCAGATCCTTCTAATAGAGGTTCACTGTCAGAGTCAATGACTATAGAGACACCATCGTGGTCTAGAAGGGTATCATCTTTCTGAGGGTTGTCTTCAAGTGCTAGGGTGTATTGCACTCCCTGTCCACTCGGGATTGCTATAATTCTCAAGGACGAACCTGAGGATCCTTCCTCAGAAAGGAGTTCTTTGAGTTTAGTTGTTGCCATCGGAGATATAGTGATCATAAAACAGCCTCCATTAAGGTCCTATGTCGTAATTTAATTAAACTAGTAAAATATTTATTGAACTAAATGCAGTCTACTGCATCAAATTTCCTCAGTCAAATTACGTATTTGTTCTATTTTGTACAATATAAATTATATATTAGTGATATAATTGACTGATTTCGTACTAAAGATATAGATTTGCTCCATATCAGGTGAAAGTTTTAGTACTTCAATACACAAAACAAAGGTTATTGGTGTAGGAGATATAGAAAAATTGGATGAAATAGGTAGAAAAATAATTCAGCATTTGCAAAGGGATGGACGTGCCAAAAATTCTGATATAGCGCGTCGTTTGGGTGTGAGCGAAGGAACAGTGCGTAGGAGAATAAAATCGTTGTTGGCGGATGATGTTCTGAGGGTATCAGCTATTCCCAATTTGGAGAAACTAGGATATGGCACACTGGCTATAATTGGCATTCAAGTGGATCCTGAAAGAGTGAACGAAGTGGCGGATCAAGTATCAACATTTAGTGAAGCGCGTACAGTTAGCGTAACCACAGGGGCTTTTGACATTTTTGTGTGGGTTGCAGTTAAATCAACCGAAAGCTTGGGTAACTTTATCCGCGAAAAAATGGGCAGTGTGTCAGGCATAAGACGGACTGAGACTTTTGTGAGTCTTGACATCAAAAAGGGTACAGGGACAATTGACTAAAGAATAAAACCACTGAAGAGTATAAAGATCCTACGGTTTTATTAAGCTACATGGCTCCAAGCACTTACATCAGCTATCGGTTAGGTTTTGTGTTTATGCTGACGAGAAGACCGCCATAGCTAAGTAAAAAGGTAATTGAAGCGATCACGATAAGGATTTTGACTATTAGACTAGGCAAAAAGGCGCTTCCAATGAACGAGAGCAGAAGTAGACCTAAGCTAGCAAGCAAAAAAAGTTTAAATAATCTTCTGTGTGCAATAAAACTAGAAACTTCTTTGTTTGCATTACCACTAGCCTTTCCTCCAGCTTTTTTTGAGGTAGGCTTAGATTCAGCGCCTTGAAGAATTTGCTCTATTTCTTTTTGATACTGTTTCCCCATGCTTCCTCTCTCTGACTTTTAATAGACTCATTTTGCGGATTGGAAGAGTATAACATATGCGCGAAAACATTACTGGGGAAGGACAAAACACTAAACTTAACCAAATATTTCGGCTTATGTTTCCAACTACCGTATTGTAAAGCTATCGAAAAATGTATCATAGACTGAGAGTGAGTAGAGAGAGAATGTTATCCCCCAGATTCATCATAGCCTTGGTTGCTACGACTTTGACGGTACTAATAGTGCAACTTGTAACTGTATTTGCCGACGAGGTTCTTTCTCATGGTATTACGGGATTCTTGGGAATCGGAGCAGGATCAGTACAACAGTTCATTAATTCCACTTTTGCACCTGGCTTTGCTTTGGCAGCTGGCATGATCGCGGTGGTCAATCCCTGTGGGTTTGGCATGTTGCCGGCTTGGATGGGTTTATATTTATCATCTCAGCGTGAAGAGAATCAATCACCAGCCCAAAAACTTTTGGACTCATTGCGAGTAGGATGCATCATAACATTAGGTTTTATAGTGTTATTTGGGATTGCCGGGCTTCTCATAGGGGTAGGATTTAGGGCAGTGATAGAATGGTTTCCTTGGTTAGGGTTTTTTGTTGGGATGTCATTGATTTTCGTGTCATCCCTGATGGTAAGTGGATACAATCTTTATAGCCCACTTCCCCAGCGCCTATCTGGAGCCATCGGAAACAACCGTAACCGTAATGTTATTGGTTACTTTGCTTTCGGCATTAGTTATGGTATAGCTTCGCTGAGTTGTACCCTCCCCATTTTCTTGGTAGTTGTTGCAACTAGCTTGGCATCGGCTGGTTTTAAAGAATCTGTTACTCAGTTTTTTTGGTATGCTCTGGGTATGGGTTCCATAATATTTATTTTGACCCTTAGTTTGTCTATGATGAGTGGTCTACTAGTTGCATTCTCACAAAAAGTAAATCGGTTCATTGTTTGGGTTAGTCCCCTTTTGATGTACCTTTCTGGGATATATATAATTCTGTATTGGACAACTTTTGGAGAACTTTTCTGAGTTATAAGACTATAATTGTATTTGCGATTTCGCGTTGAAGTTACCATTGTCCAATGTTAGACTGGCACAGAAATTTGAAAATCTACTTACGGAGATATGCATGTCAGAATACACCAAAGTTGCTTCCCTATCGGAATTGAGTTCCGGAGAAATGAAAATGGTTACCGTGGATGAAGAAGATATCCTTCTCGCGAACGTGGACGGAACAATTCACGCAGTCAGTGATTTGTGTTCTCATGCGGATGCTTCTTTATCAGACGGCTATATTGAAGAAGGTGAAGTTGAATGTCCATTACACGGGAGTCGCTTCAACTTGGCTACAGGAGAGGCATTGAATCTTCCTGCAGACGAGCCGTTGAAAGTTTATGAGATCAAGGTTGAAGGTGACGATATTCTTGTTCGAATTACGTAATTTGATTGCTGCTTACTTTGCAAGGTAGTAAGAACATCCGAGCCTGCATTTCAGAATGTAAGGCACCAGTAGATTAGATAGAGAATCAAGATTTCATAAAATATAGATGAGACATCAGCTAGAGTGTGTTGCCAAATGAGCAGCTACAAGGGTTGAGTTTATTGAAACTGTCATTCCATGATAAATATGTCCAGCAGATTTCTGCAAATATTTATGCATTTGTTCAAGGTTCCCATGTCACTAATAGCGGATTTGTAATATTTTCTTGGGGGGTAGTCGTCATTGATTCTTTGATGACAGTTACCTTGGCTAATCGTTTGAAGGAAGCTATCAAGAGTGTTACTGACAAGCCCGTCAAGTATGTTGTGAATACTCACTTTCACGGTGATCATGTGTTTGGTAATCAATGTTTTCTACCAACAAGTATAGTAGGGCACAAAAATACCGCATCTATTTTAGAAAGGCACGGGCAACTTTATGTCACAAAATTCACAAAACGTTTCCCCAAGCTGGAAAGGGAATTGGCTAAAGTTCGAGTTGTTCCTCCCTTTCTAACTTTTGATTCTAGACTCAGACTTGGAACCCCTGATGAAGGAGTCGATCTGTTATATTTTGGTCATGGCCATACATCTGGTGATGTAGTAGTCTTTTCGGCTGAAGAGAAGGTGATGTTTGTTGGAGATTTGGTTTTCAATGCGATTTTTCCTACCTCAGATGATGCAGTCATTTCTTCTTGGGTAAAAGTTTTGGAACGTCTGGAGGAACTTAACCCACGGATTCTTATTCCCGGACATGGGAATCCGTGTGGTAAAAAGGAACTTGGTTACATGTTGCAGTTACTGCGAGAGGTACTATTAAGCAATGAATTGATTAGAGGTGGACAGATTGGGATTAATGAAGCCCTAGAAAATATTTTAGGAACCGGTGGAATTGAAAGTCCCTACGGGAGTTGGCTCTATCCTGAACGCCTTGCATGTTTGTTAGGACAAGCGCAGAAGATGGGTTGAAAAATATCCTTAGACAATATCAGGCGAGGATTCCGTTAAAGCAAATTAACCAGGTAGTGAGGACTCGCTCTTTTTCACTGCAATCACTGCTGCATATGTAACAGGTGTGGCTATGATTTCGTAAGTTACCTTAACGATCCACTGTACTAAAATCATTTCTACAACCACTGATAAAGGTAAGATTGGTAGGAATGCTATTGTGATAAAGAGTACCGAATCAAGTCCTTCTCCTACGATGGTAGAACCTATCGTTCTCATCCATAGCCATTTACCTTGTGTTGCTGTCTTGATCTTAATCAGTAAGTACGAATTTGATAGCTCCCCAACGAGATATCCGCAGAAAGAAGCCAGTAAAATCCTAGGCGTTGTGCCAAGGATAGTCTCATAGGAGGATTGATTTTCGAAGGCTGTAGACGGTGATAATTGAATTGAAGTCCATACTATAGCTACAAAGATCAAATTGCATCCAAACCCTATAAATATAGTTTGCCGAGCGCGTTTGAATCCATAAACTTCCGTGAGCACGTCACCTAAAATGTATATTATTGGGAAAACTAGTATTGCTGCCGGTAATGTTTGTCCAAATAAATCAACTAACTTAATTGCAATAAGATTAGAAGACAGCAATAGAGTTATGAACAAGGCAGATATAAAAACGAAGAGGTTTATATTAGGAGATCCAGTATTTTTGTCAAATGTTGGTGGCATAATATATGAATTCCTTTAGATCATCTTTTATTTTAGTGTTGCTAACTTTAGTTAGTCTTTTTAAGACTGAGGATTAAGTTGCTATAAACGTCGAGTGTACCGTGCCAGTCCGGAGGAATCACGGTTGTACTATCTAGTTGGAAAACGATAGCTGGTCCCTCAATCATGTTACCTGGAAGAAGCTTACTTCTATCGTACATGGTAGTAGTATGCGATTCTCCGTAAAAAATCACTTCATCTTGATCCAAAATAGCTTCTTGTAAAGGAGTTTTTGATGAGAGATGTACTGCTTCGGGCTGGTATGGATCGCCTTGAGCAATCATCTTGAGCCGTGCGTTGACGATTTCTATTGCTGATTGAGGATCTTTGTATCCGAACCTTCTCTCATGCTCAGTGTTAAAGGCTTCGGATACTCTATCCGTAAAGTCATCGCTGGTAGTGGGGCATTCTATAGTGAGCTCAAAAGATTGACCCACATATCTTACGTCAAGCATTTTTCGTGGTTGCAGCTGACCCTCAACAATGCCTTGATCTAACATCTCTGCTCTGCCTTGCTCTTGCATCGATTTAAATACTTCCTCGAGATCAGATTTTTGTATTACACCCCTCAACATAACTGTTTGAGAGTAGTCTTTGACTACATCTGCCACAGCAATTCCTAAAGCTGATAAAACTCCAGGGTAAGCTGGAACAAGAATCCTGGGGATTCTTAATTCTTTTGCTAAATCGCATGCATGCAATGGTCCAGCGCCTCCAAACGGTACCAGCGTAAAGTCGCGCGGATCGAACCCTCTCTCTAGAGATATCGATCTTATAGCTCTTTCCATATTCGAGTTAACTACGCGAATAATTCCTTCAGCAGCCTGTAATTGGGTAACACCCATTTTCTGAGCAAGTGGCTTAATTGAATCCTCTGAATTTTGGATATCCAACATCATTTTCCCGCCCAAGAAATGATCAGGATGCATGCGACCCAGTAATAAGTTAGCATCAGTTACTGTTGTGTTTGTACCAGATCCGTAACAGGCTGGACCAGGGTTTGCCCCCGCTGATTCCGGACCAACGTTCAAAGCTCCACCACTATCCATTGAAGCAATCGAACCGCCTCCAGCACCCACTGTATGAATGTCTATCATAGGCACACTTACTGGTTGACCACCGATAGTATAGTTCGTAGTTTCTTGAATTCTATTAGGGCACAAAGAAACATCAGTTGATGTGCCTCCCATGTCGAATGTAATGATATGATCGAATCCCGCTAAGGAAGAAATATAACGGGCTCCGACAACTCCCCCTGCTGGACCACTAAGTATGGTACGTACTGGTTGTTGAGACGCAAGTTCTGCACTGATACTGCCGCCCGAAGACTGCATTATCCTGATGCCCTTCCCCCCCAGAGATTTTGTTAAGTTAGCCATGTAACGTGCCACCGCGGGACCTACATATGAATTTACGGTCACTGTACTAGTCCTTTCAAATTCCCTAAATTCAGGAAGGACTTCACTCGAGATCGAAATATAGAGTTTAGGCTCAATCTTTGACAATGCATTTTTCAGAATCTGTTCATGTGCGGGGTTAAGAAATGAAAAAAGAAGAGAAACAGAGACAGCGTCTATGTCTGCATTATTGACAGACTTAACTAAAGTTTGAATGGCCATGTCAGTCAATTCAGAGACAACATTTCCTTCATGATCCATTCTTTCTTCAATGCCGAATCGGTTCTCCGCATTAACGAGTGTGTCTGGTTTATCTTGCTGAAGGTCAAACAGATCAGGCCTAGCTTGCCTTCCTATTTCTATGATGTCTTCAAAGCCCTTTGTGATTACTAAAGCAGTCTTAGCTCCTTTTCGTTCGAGCAGAGCGTTTGTAGCAACTGTAGAACCGTGTGCAATTGTGGCCATCTTTGAAGGATTTAATTCCTTCATTCCAGTAATAATTGATTTTTCAGGTGAAGCCGGAGATGAAGGAATTTTGTGAATAGATAGTTGATTGTCTTCAACAAGAACAAAGTCCGTAAAAGTTCCTCCTACGTCGATGCCTAATATTTGTTTTGTCATGAGAATCCTTAACTGTTTTTAAATTTTAAATAATAGCACGCTTAATATGTTCATTCCTCTTGAAAGGATTTATTAGTGGTGGAAACCATTGTGCTAAAGTTATGGTTTATGCCGGCAATCCTGTGAACCGAATCATAGTGTGTGATTTATAAATTTTGTTTAGATTAATGAGTAAGGCGGTTAGTTGTTCAGAAAACTGTGCGTTGGATAATGGTCCTCCATCAATTGATTTAACGCCTTGAATATGCTCTGCTAGAGAACATACCTTACGTTTAGCTTGCTCATCATCACCGCATATAATTACGTCGCAATCTACAGAATGAGAGAGCGTTAGGAGATGAGGAGCGGCAACGTTATGAAAAGCACTGATTACCTTTGACTCAGGTAAAAGGTTTTGGGATTGGACGGCTGCAGATCCTTCTGGTAGCACAACAGGATAAGCAGTGCCTTTGTTGAAAGTAAGAGGAACGACTACATTAATTACAATTTTACCTACCAGATGAGACTTAATTGCCTCCAATGTTGGCTGGTGTGCTTCGAAAGGAACTGATATTACAACTATATCGGATTGTTCTGCTGTTGACAGATTGTCTTTGCAAGAGAGTGATAAGTCAGGCGCGATTGACAATAGTTTTTCAATAGCAGCTGTACCTTTTTCAGGGTTTCTAGATCCTATAATTATCGGGAATCCCGCTAGTCCAAGTCGCAAGGCTAGTCCTTGGCCTTCGGGCCCGGTCCCTCCGATTATTCCTATAATTTCTTTTGAAAGCATTACTGTCAATGATTGTAAAGTTAGTCGTTAAGATGGGGCATGATGTCCATAGTCAGCTGGGGTACCAGGTTCTTATGTCTATTAGTGTCGGTATAGAAGAAAAGCTTATTTGCACCTAAAGTATCGAGCTTCTTTATTTGATCTATAATCTCATTTGTTGTGCCAGCCACAGCGAGTCGGTTAGCTAAATATTCAGTTAAGCCCAGATTATCAGTTAAATTATCGCTTTTAAAATGTTCGATAGATTTGTAATCACGAGTTAATTGTTCAATGGGCTTATGAAGTGAGGCAGGTACATTTTTCCCTTCCAAACCATATCTGAAAATAATATGACCTGAAGTTGCTAAGTTAGCCTTTATTTTTTGGATAGCTTCTTCACGGGAATCTCCGATGCTTAACTGTATCATCCACCATAAGTCAATATCGTCTAATGATCTTCCTGCGATTGCAGCTCCTTCAGCAATATATTCTTTTGCAAGTCTGATTTGATCTTGTTCTATACCAAAGCACACCCAAACAATATCAGCTATTTGGCCTGCTAATCTAAAGCCTTTTGGCCCAGAGGGAGCCATGCCAATTGGTATTTTTCTCTTTGCCCATGTCAAATAGCATTCACCGTTTTGCCATTGGGATTTCCCGTTGATGTGTAGTTCTCTGATGGTTTGAACAAAATCTGAAAGAGTATTTAGGGATGCTGGTTTCATTCCGACGTTATATACAGTGGAATCCCCGGTTCCGACACCAAGGAACGTTCTTTTGGGTGCTATATCGTCTATTGTTGCAATTGCAGAAGCAGTAACAGCCGGGTGTCTGGTTCTTGGATTTGTTATCCATGTTCCGACCCGTGCCTGCTGAGAGTGTTCTGCTGCCAAGGCACAACGAATAAACTGCTCATGATAGAGTGCTTGAGAGTCACCACAACCAATCATGCCTATACCCGCGCGATCCAAGGCTCTTACTTGTTCAATATATTTAGATATGTCGGTACTGACTAGAGCTACACCTAATTCAATTGTCATTTGCTGTAGGTTCCTCCTAATGACGATCCAAGGTTAGTCATTATTTGTACTAGGGATAATGGTAACCTGTCTTTGGTCACCTTCTCCAATACTTTCGGTTTGAATATCTTGACGGTTTGCCAAAGCGATATGGATAGTACGTCGTTCACGCGGTGGCATTGGTTCAAGTGTAATTGGTTTGCCTGTATTTACAACTTTTGTCGCTAAACGCTCAGCCATTAACTGCAGGGATTCATCTCTTCTTGCCTTGTACCCTTCGATATCCAAAATTACCAAAACTCGTTGATTATTAATTTTGTTAGCAAGGTAGTTGACAAGAAACTGTAAATCTCGCAGGGTTTCCCCTTTTCGACCAATGAGGAGCCCAGAATCTATGCCTTGAATATCAATTTCTACAGGATCATCATCATGTTCTCCAGCATTGCTGATTTTTGCTGTAGCTTCAGCCTTAGTCAAGTGCAGAAGCTCGGTGACGATCTCTAGAATTGAAGATGCTATAGACCTCCCAGCAGGTATCATTGATACCCTAACACGTGCCATAGAGCTACCAAAACCTAGAATACCAGCTTTGGCTTCGCTAATTACGTCTACCTGAACCTCGTTTGGAAGAACGTTTAGCTCTTTGATTCCTAGCTCCGTCGCCTCCTCCACTGTTTTCGCTGAAATTTCCACGCTCGTTGTCTTGTCCATCGCTTATCAACTCCTTTTCGAGGGTTTTACTATCAGAAGTGACTTCTTTATTAGGGAAAAGGCCACCCCATCCACTTGTAAAGTACTGAATAATAATCCCAACTAGATTTGAAGAAATCCAATATAGGGCTAGTCCGCTGGGAAAGCTAAAAGTGATAAATGCCAAGAAAATAGGCATCATAAAAGTCATGGTTTTGGCCATAGAAGCCTGCCTTGGATCTGCATTCTTGCTGGCCATACTCATCTTGCTTAGTACGAATGTTGATAATCCTACCAAAACGGGCATGATAAGTGGACTTGGATCTGGGCTTCCAAGATTAAGCCAAAGAAAGCCATCACTTACTGGAATTGCGGAATCGACTAATGGTAATGCCGAATATAATTTTGGCCCTAGGCCAACCAGTGCTTCAGGAGTAGTTGCAAGTGTGTCCCGGATCGCAAAAAACATTCCTATAAAAATTGGGAATTGCAAGGCGAAAGGTCCAAGACATCCAAAAGGACTTATTCCTTGAGTTTTGTAGAGTTTCATAGTTTCTCTAGATATGGCTTGCCTGTCACCCTTATATTTCTTCTGAATTTCTTGCAATTTAGGTTGCATTAATCCCATCTGCTTAGTCATTCTTGCCTGTTTGACTGTTAACGGAAATGTTGCCAATCTAATTATAAAAGTGAAGCATATTATAGCTATGCCAAAATTTTCGAATAATACTGCATAGAGAAAAACCAGGCTATTAGTCATTGGTCTAATAACTGCTTCAGTCCATATCAATGATATAAATTCCACAAATTCCTCCGTATTAATCTTGCTTAGCTATTGATCTGTTCCATAGTTCAATAGCTTCTGAGAGATGAACTCCTCTGACACTATCATCCATAACATTTATGTATACAATGCCATCAAATACAGTCAGAGGTGCTTGGACTTTTTCACCCACAATATATGACCATATTGGCGAGCATGAAGATCCGTTATGAGGGCACTTTGTGGTATCAAACACTAACAGGGTGCCTTTTTCAGTAATCATTGAAAGTAAATTCAACTCGTTATCATGGGTGAAAACTGGAGATGATATAACTTTGGAGTCAGCAGCGTACTGCCAGAGAAGATTACCTTCTTGATCAAGAGCGTAAAGAGTGCCTTCTCGAGATGGAATATATAAATTGGCGTCAGCACTTTGGACATTGTCCACTGCAAATTGATTCCACAGCCAACCATCTGTTTTAAAAGTCCATTTTTTCTTGCCGGAAAATAGATCAATAGCATATAGATGCCGATCAAAAGATCCAGCATACACAGTATCCCCGATGATCAAGGGCATCCCAGCAACAGCCCCGTTAGTTTCAAATTGCCACAACTCTTCGCCTGTATCACTGTTAAGTGCGTAAACCTTGTGATCCATGCTTCCGAAAATTAAGATATTATGATCAATGTTTTGGGGATATGTGTGTATTAAAGGAGTTGCCCATATTTTATCTTGTGTTTGGAACTCCCATAATATAGTTGGTGGTTGATTAATTTCGGACAGATTTAATGCAAAAAGCGTACCATTGGAAGATCCTGCATAGATCCGATGTTTCCAGGAAGACTCTTTGTCTGTATTTGTACTAAAAGCTACTCCACCAATAATTGGGCCTTGATCTAAAGAATAGCTCCACTGTTCAGTCCCATCACCTCTATCAATTGCGACTAGACGTCCGTCCCAAGTGCCAAACAGTCCGCTGTTGTTTGGTCCTAGTACCAGGGTCGAATACACAGGTGAAGTTGTTTCTTCATCATACGGTGTTCTCCATTTGATTTGCCCTCGTCTATTTCCATCTAGTGCTAGAATCTGCCCTGATTGGTTAGCCACTAATATAGTTTGGTCTCCGAAGGGGCTATTATCAACAGTTGGTCCTGACCAACCTCCCTGAGGTCCATAGCCGGAGTTAGCACATGCCATAGATGTGACCAATGCTAGTGAACACAACAAAACTAGATAGAGTTTATTCATTATTTCTTACTTGGCATTTCAGCAAGCGAAGATTTTTTGGATCGAAACAAAGTGCCTACTACTTTAAGAATCTTATATTGTTGTGCGACAAGCGTTTTAAATACAGGTGCCCACGGGCCACAGCTAAGCAGCCTGGACGTAATCAGACCTAACGCTTTGGTAGTCCTCTCTTTTGCTAGTACATCAAGGGCATATTGAGAACAAGTCGGTTGAAATCTACACGTAGCAGGCCAGTATGGTGACAAAACTGCTTTGTATATGAGAATTAGGGCTATCGCAAATTTTTTCATGGGAATTATTATTACTATAATGTTGTTAGCTTGAGAAGCTTTGCTTTTTTGAGTATACCCAAGATAGATTGTTCCAAGCTTTGGTAGTCACTTGAAACAGCGTTGCTCCTTGCAACAAATACTAAGTCGAAGCCAGGAGCAATCGAAGCGCGACGAAGAATTTCTTTCATTCGACGCCTCAATTTATTTCTTACATGTGCCTTACCTATTCGTTTACTTATTGTAAATCCAATTCTGTGTAAGGATAGCTCATTTGGGGCGTGATAAAGTGTCACTAACCTATTTTTCTCGACATTGCGACATTGTCGCACAGATTGGAATTCGCTGGTTTTTTTTAGCATAGCAATGCGGCTGCACATAGTGAGCAGTGCTGGAAAGATGTAAGGTACTAATCAGACGGCGAGTCGCATTCGTCCCTTGAATCTGCGACGCTTAATCACGGCCCTACCTCCTCGGGTACTCATCCGGGCTCTGAAACCGTGAACACGCTGTCGTCGTCTTTTTTTTGGTTGCCAAGTGCGTTTGGGCATTGCTTTTTCCTCGGCCGTGAGTATACGTTAGCACAAACAAGGGTGTCAATTAAAAGATTTCATATTTGTATATATTATGCGTAGAATTTCGAAAAGATTAGATGAACTATTGGTAGACAGAGGCGTGGCAGACAATTTGGAGCTGGCCAAAGCATTGATTTTAGCAGGAAGAGTTTTTGGGTCAGGTAGCAGGATAGATAAGCCGGGTACTTTGGTTTCTGCTGAGATAAACTTACGAATCAAAATGGGTGATCGCTATGTAGGCAGAGGGGGTATTAAATTAGAGCATGTTCTTCACCAGATTGATCTCGAAAAGGGAAATGTGGCTTTGGATATCGGGGCATCTACAGGTGGCTTTACTGATTGCTTATTACAGGATGGGTTTCAGCGAGTTTACTCGGTTGATGTCGGTCGCGGCCAACTGGCAAACAGACTCGTTAATGATTCGAGAGTCATCGTTATGGAAAATATCAATGCGAAAACGATTTTTTGGCTTCCAGAATCGGTTGACTTAATCACAATTGACGTTTCGTTTATATCTGTGAAAAAGATACTTAATAAGGTAGCAGGGCATTTAGTTAAAGATGGCACTATTTTGGCACTAATAAAACCGCAATTTGAAGCTCGTAAAGAACAAGTAGAACGAGGAGGAATTATTCGAGATCCGAAAGTGCATGCAAGGATAGTTGGAGACTTTTGTATATGGGCAATACAAAACCGATGGAGAGTGAAGGGAGTGGTTAAATCTCCTGTCAAAGGGCATGCGGGAAATTGTGAGTTCTTCGTTGTGCTGAAGCCCTCATAATACAGGTCTGATTTAAGAGAAGTATTATGGATGAGGCTTTCGGACACTCAAGGATGTCTCTTAAAAAGATTCCACAACCGCTGGTTTTCTTTATATTATTTTCAGTTGTTGATATAATCTCTTTGGTACTTCTTCAAGGTGGTTAGACTATTTAAATGGCTTCCTTTTTGCCTTACGGGGATTCTCTGCATGAGGAATGTGGTGTAGTTGGGCTTCGTTCTTCGGATAATGACGTAGCGCGACTTGCGTTCTTCGGCTTATTTGCGTTACAGCACCGAGGTCAGGAGAGTGCCGGAATAGCAAGCGCTGATGGTAGTGAAATTCATATTGTTAGTAATATGGGTTTAGTGAATCAAGTCTTTCGTGAAGAAGACCTTGAACAGTTGGTAGGGAATATAGCAATAGGCCATACTAGGTATTCAACGACGGGATCGAGTACTGAAAAAAACGCCCAGCCATGCTTGGTGCATAGTCCGGATATATCGCTAGCAGTTGGCCACAACGGTAATATCACTAATGCCCAAGCCCTGCGTACTGAGTTAATTGAGCAAGGGATTGTTTTTCGTTCCACGAATGATACGGAAGTTATTGCTCATCTATTAGCTTGTTCTCCCGCATCGTCTATCGAAGAAAGGTGTCAATATGCGATGAAGAGGTTGCAAGGAGCCTATTCACTGGTAATTTTAACAAAAGACAAACTTGTTGCAATGCGAGATCCCATGGGAGTCAGGCCTTTTTCTTTGGGTAAGCTTCCTGCTGATAAGCCTGGATGGGTTGTGGCCTCCGAAACATGTGCATTAGATCATATTGGCGCAGTATACGAAAGAGATATTGATCCCGGAGAGATTGTTGTTTTTGAACATGAGAGTGTGCACTCGATACGATCTCCGCAAAAGCCTGTTAAAACGGCTCTTTGTTCTTTTGAACATATCTATTTTTCAAGGCCCGACAGCATACTTGAGAATAGTTCTGTGTATATGCTACGGAGGCAAATGGGGGCACGGCTTTTTCGTGAACATCCAGTTAGTGCAGATGTAGTGATAGGGATACCAGATTCAGCAACTCCAGCCGCAGAAGGATTTGCTCAGGAATCTGGTATCCCCTATAGTCAGGGACTAACAAAGAATAGATATGTGGGAAGAACCTTTATTCAGCCTGACCAGGGATTAAGGGATTTGGGAGTGAGGATGAAATTTAACCCTTTGACTGATGTGCTTAAAGGTAAAAAGATAGTTGTAGTCGATGATAGTATTGTTAGAGGTACAACTACACCGCATGTAATTAATTTGCTGAGAAAAGCAGGAGCCAAAGAGGTTCATCTTCGAGTATGTGCGCCCCCGATACGATTTCCGTGTCATTTTGGTGTAGATATGGCCACTCGCAAAGAGCTTATAGCCAATCAAAGGACTGTTAGTGAAGTGCAGGCTTTAGTTGGGGCAGACAGTTTAGGATATCTTAGTGTGGAAGGTTTACATTCTGTTCTTGGTGCTGGGGTAGATACACACTGTGACGCATGTTTTACTGGTGACTATCCTATTCCTGTTCAGCTTGAGATGGATAAATTGGCTTTTGAACCTACCCCGTCTAGGAACATAACTGAAGATGGTCAAGATTGGAGGAACCAAACTCAGCGGCGTTAGAATCATCACTACGTATATCTGTACAAAACATAATGAGTCTAACTAGGACTAACTGAGAAAGCATACCATCCTATGAGAGCTCTTCTTAGCGTAACTGATAAAACGGATATAGTGCAATTCGCACAAGAGTTGTTGAAGCTTGGCTATGAACTCATCAGCACTGGAGGAACACACGCTGTCTTGTCCTCTGCTGATTTACCAGTCATGCAAATATCTGAAGTTACAGACTTCCCTGAAATTTTGGATGGGCGGGTAAAGACACTTCACCCCTTGATTTATGGTGGTATTCTTTCCCGACGTGATATCCCTGAGCATGTTGCTTCCATGAGGCATTACGGAATTGTTGCAATAGATTTGATTTGTGTAAATTTATACGACTTTGCATCTGTTGTTGCCAGAGACGATAGTAATGAGGAGCAAATCTTAGAGAACATTGATATTGGCGGCCCTACTTTAATTCGAGCGGCCGCTAAAAACTTCAAATCTGTTCTTCCAGTTGTGGATCCCGGGGATTACGGTGAAGTTATCTCGAAGTTACGTTCAGGATCGATAAGTTTTGATTACCGAAAAGGTTTAGCTCGAAAAGCATTTGAGCTAGTTTCAGAATACGACAGCATGATAGAGTCCTATTTGGGTGGAAACTCTACAAACGCTACAATATTTCCTGAAAAATTAAGCATCAAGTACAAGAAAGTGGATGATTTACGCTACGGAGAAAATCCGCATCAGGAGGCTGCCTTATATGAATACGTGTCAAAGCAAATCAAGGAACCAGCAGTCATGCAATTACATGGTAAACCGTTATCGTACAATAATATTCTAGATGCTGATGTAGCGTGGAACTTAGTATTAGAATTTCAAGAATGCACTTTTGCGGTTGTCAAACACAATAATCCATGCGGGGTTTCCAGCAACACAATTCCAGACAAAGCATATATGCAGGCATATGAAGGAGATCCGTTGTCTGCATTTGGTGGAGTGGTTGCAACGAATCATCCTGTCTCAGCTTCTATAGCAAATGCAATGGCAAAAATATTTTACGAAATTATCATTGCACCTGAATTTACACCCGAAGCGTTAGATATTCTTACTCAGAAGAAGAATCTTCGCATACTTATTCGTTCTCTTGAAAAATTTGGATCAGAGCACATGGAATTGCGACAAATTTCCAGCGGGGTATTATTACAGACTGCTGATAATGTTCAAGAAAACATAGAAGACTGGCAAGTTGCCACTTTTCGAAAACCAACAAAACAAGAGAAAAAAGATCTAGAGTTTGCCTGGATTGTTTCCAAGCATGTTAAATCAAATGCCATCACCATAGCTAAATCAGGAAAGATTTTGGGCATTGGGGCAGGTCAGCCGAGTAGGGTCGGAAGTGTAGATATTGCTTTGAACAAAGCAGGTAAATTAGGAAAAGGAGCAGTCATGGCATCAGATGCCTTTTTCCCCTTTGCTGACAGTATTGAGAAGGCTGCTGCTTCCGGAATATCTGCGGTAGCCGAACCCGGCGGTTCGATAAGAGACCAAGAGATTATAGATAAAGCGAATGAGCTAGGACTTAGTGTTCTTTTCACTGGTATCAGGCATTTTAAGCATTAGAACACTATAAATTGCCCTAGTAATTTGTAGATAGTGAGGGAGAATCTGCGATGCGAACTATCGATATAGTTATCCCTGTACTAAATGAAGAAATATCATTACCATCGTGCATCGACGCCTTGTCAAATTATCTTTCAACTAGCATAGATAGACCTTGGACCATTTCAATCGTCGACAACGGTTCATTAGATGAGACTTTGATCATAGCTCAGGGTTTGGCTAAGAAAGATAAACGAATACGTGTTTTGTCTCTTCCTGCTAAAGGAAGGGGTCGAGCTCTGAGGACTGCGTGGATACAAAGTCACTCTGACATTGTTTGTTACATGGATGTTGATTTGTCTACTAAACTCACAGCTTTACTTCCTTTGCTTAGTGCTATTGATGAAGGATACGATATCGCAATTGGTTCTAGACTTGCTTCAAACTCTGTCGTGAAACGCTCATTGAAACGAGAAGTTATCTCTCGGGTTTACAATTTTCTTCTCAGGTTAGTATTTGGGTTGAAAATAACAGATGCTCAATGCGGTTTCAAAGCGCTATCCAAGGAGGCCGCTAACAGGTTAGTGCCATTGGTCGAAAACAATAACTGGTTTTTTGATACTGAGTTACTTATTGTAGGCCACGTCAATAATCATAGCATTACTGAAATTCCTGTAGAGTGGGTAGAGGATTCCGATACAAGGGTGAAGATAGTAAAAACAGTTATAGAAGATCTATTAGGGATTTTGAGAATGAAGTTAACAGGAATTCCACGGATTAACTACAAACATTCAAATTAGACTTCGTTACGCCGTTGTATTAGATAGATTACTTTAGGTTTTTATAACTAATGCGGTGTGAGTACTAGTAGTGATTTTGGCCCACTCTGCTATGCGGTGACCTGCAATCCAGAATATCCCTCGAGGGTTAACCAGTAAAGGAATAGTAGCTTTTTTGTAACGAGGTACTTTTTCGTCCACAAAAAAATCCTGGATTTTTTTTGACCGATTCATGCCTAAAGGTTGAAATGTATCACCAGGCGACCAATGTCGAATCAATACAGACGAGCCAACAGCATCATAGTCCACAATTGCACACTTCAAAGGATCTAGGTTTTTTGTTTGTTCGAAAGCTTGGTGGAGAGATGCATTAAATGTCCATTGTCCATATGTGACCGTGCCCGGTATCGGAAGTTCGAACATCGCATGCGTAGGAGAAGACCGCAAAGCTAAAGTATCTTCTTTATAGAGTTGAAATGATTGGCGGTCAGAATAGAAAGTAATTCCTCTAGGTAAGCTTAGGGTACTTTGTTCATTTGTTGCCAGTAATTCCATCATCGCTTGTATATGCTTGAACGAGAGTGAAGTACGAGAGCCGGTAAATTTCATAAACGCTATTTGCAATATGCGCCCTTGGAGAGCGGGATCAATAGTGTATAACGCAGGCTTATCAATGGTAAGGTTGTCATCGCATTCTGAAGTGATTTCTTGATATATTTTATTGCTTGTGTTCATTATAAATTCATAATCGACTTGAAGGCTTGCCGCGAGTTTCTTAAACGATTGATTAATTGAGGGATTTAATTTTTGTAGTTGCGGTATAACTTGTGTCCTAATCCTGTTTCTCTTGAATTTTAGGTGTGTGTTAGATTGATCCTCAATGGTCAATAGAGTATTTTCTTTGCAACACTCTAAGGTTTCAGAGTGTTTTATGTTCAGCAGTGGTCTAAGGAGCCAGTTCTTAGTTTTTAATGCACTGTCGTATCTTGTGCTTAGTGCTTTCATCCCTGTCAGTCCATTGAGCCCGCTCCCTCTGATTAAATTTAACAAAATAGTCTCAGTTTGATCATCTTCAGTGTGACCTAATGCGATAAATTTAGAGCCAGTTTGATAGGCAGATTGGGCCAAAAATTGATAGCGTAATTGCCTGCATGCCTCTTCCGGCGAAAGTTTATGAGCTTTAGCAAATAACCGGCTGTCACCAAAACCAGTCAATAACTGAATCGAAAGAGCATCGGTGATCTTCTTGACCAATTCAGCATCTTCGTACTCTGAATTAAAGAGGCCATGGTCAAAAAATGCAGCAATGATTTCAAAATCGTACTTTTTCCTGAGATATGCCAGGGAATATAGAAGTGCGGTTGAATCCGGTCCTCCAGATGTGGCAACTATTATAGACTGGTTTCTGGCGGTTTGTGACATAGTGCATAAGACGGTGTCTAACGCTGCAACAATTTTTTTACTGAAAGGTTTATTGGGCATATTATCTCCGATTAAGGAACATTTCATAAAGAATATATAGAAAACAAGATCAGGAATTGAGCCCTTTTTGGAGACCCCTGATATAAGATATTTGCCCTAAATGTTGGTTTTCCTCTGCAATGAGCTGTCTAAAGTATCTATTGATAGTAAAGTCTTTGAAATGATCAACAGTTCTTGGGTCTTCCGGGAAAGGAGTTCTTTCGGGAATTGACTCAAATGAAGCTAGGTGCGCACTTGCAAGAAACTTGTTAGTACTTTCTCGAACTGCATCGAAATATTCACTTAGTAATAGGATCGATAGTTTGGGGAATTGTGCAAGTTCTTTAGCAGAATATCCCAAACCGGTTTCTTGCTGAAGTAATTGCATTTTTGCATGCCATTTATCTCTTATCCAAATTTCGTCGCTATTGGTAATACACCATGTTACCAATCTGTCTTCAACTCGAGATACATGCCAGAAAATAAAGCCGATTGAATTAGAACTTTTATTTGGTCGCCAGTGAATCTCATCCAAAGACAAATTTCTGATGGCTGCTCGGACCCTTCTATGATAATCATTAAGCATGTCAATGATTAATTGTTTATTATCCAAATTGAGTAGCTCCTATTCGGCATGCTGTAACTAGCCTTTTTGATTGTATATCTACCGTTCTAGCGTGTCTATTCAATCGTGTTACGAATCAGTCGGTTCATAATTAACGTGGATATAACAGCGGTAGTATCACCGAATAGATCCTTAATACCTTGCTCTGTATAACTAAGGTCACTCCCAGAGTCACCAGGTGAAACCTGAAAACCTAAACTATCCCAACTGTTCCAAGCCGTAGTGATTGCTATGATTACAATCAAAGTTGTTAAAGAAGCTGCAAAACAAACGTTAGCGGGCTAAAATAGTGGGAAGCACTACCATCGTGCACATTACTTGTAAGCATTATTGCAAAAATAATCAATATAGAAACAGCTCCAACATAAACTTAATATATAATTAATATCGCCATAATCTATTAATATGGTTACTGGTACTTTATAGAGACTAAGAGAATTTGAATAACAAAAAAATAGGTTTCTTACTAATGAATATAGGAACTCCTTCTGCACCAACAGTTAAGGGACTAAGAGCCTACCTTAAACAGTTCCTATCAGACCCTGACGTGATAGACACAAATTTTATCCTGAGATGGATAATCGTAAATCTGTTTGTAGTTCCATTTAGACCTAAAAAAATCCTGCCTCAATATCAGAGCATATGGACTAAAGATGGATCGCCCCTGTTAGTACATTCAAGGAATTTTGTAGAAAAGATTTCCCGAAAGAATCCCAATTTCAAATTCGAAATAGTAATGCGATATGGTGAACCGTCTATAGAAGAAGGCCTCATTAAACTTAAAGAGTCGAATGTCGAAAAAATAATACTTATTCCGATGTTTCCACAATATGCTCAAGCCACATCCGGATCCTGCATAAAAAAAGCCTTGGAGATCATTGAGAAGCTCAATATCAAGATCCCGCACGAAATAAATCATTCATTCTATCAAGAGGAGTTTTTCATAAATTGTTTAACAAATTCTATAGAAAATGCTGATTCATATCAAAAGGGTGAGCTATTGCTTTTCAGTTTTCATGGTTTACCGGAAAGACAAATAAGAAAAATGGATAAGTCAAAGCAATATTGCCTTCAGAATTCAGACTGTTGTGAACGAGTATCAGACTATAACCAAATGTGCTACAAATATCACTGCCACTACACAGTTTCCAAAGTACTAGAAAAACTAGCGACAGCAAAGCCGTCCAAAATAAGTTTTCAAAGCAGATTTGGATTTGACTCATGGATAAAACCCAACACGACTGATGTAATTGAATCATTGCCGTCCGTTGGAATCAAGGATATAGCAGTGGTGTGTCCTGCTTTCGTGTTTGATTGCCTTGAGACACTAGAAGAGATAGCAGTAAGGAATAATGAGTATTTTTTGGCCTCAGGTGGCAAAACCCTGAAACTAATACCCGCTCTCAACGATAAAGATGAATGGGTAGATGCATTTTATGATTTCATCTATGAAAAATTTGCATAATATAAAAAGAAATAGTTTGTTTGGATTTGGAAAATCACATTATGATTTCTAATACGTTTTTTCTCAAAGTAAAAGAAAACAGGAAAGTAATATTCAAGACATTAGCCTTTTTTATATTCCTGCGCTCTATCCACGGATTTTCATTGTTGGCAATCGGATATCTTTTAGGTATAGAAATAAACGACATTAGAAATTTCGAGATTTTTGGTTTTCGAGTGTATTTTCTAATAATAGCCTTAGTTGCATTACTCGTAATACGAAGGTTCACAAGAATATACAGATGGTGGAAAAGTCGTCCTGACCCAATAACAATCTGATTCTTCAAACTGAAGATTTAGAGGGTATCCTGTATATGAAAATTGTGCCGGCAATCAATAAAGCCAACACTAACAACTTAAGATAAAACAAGGTATCAGGTATTCCTATCAACACTGAATATAGACCAAACACCCACATCATAGACCAGGCTATGACCTTTATTTTGAACGGCATACCCTCTCCAGATCGATACTCTCGCACGGCCTTACCGAATATACGATTGTTTATAACCCAGTTGTAACACCGCTCAGACGAGCGCACAAAACACGCAGCTGCAACTATCATAAAAGGAGTTGTCGGTAATCCAGGAACAAATATGCCTATAATCCCTATGATCATCATACATACTCCCGCAAGAAATAGTATTGGTTTTAGAATGCTTCTTAACATATTATCAGGTCTATTCAATGGTGTTACGAACTAGTCGGGTCAAGGCCACTTCTGTGACACGTACCCCTTGGATTTTCTTGACTGTTAGACGTACATTGCTAATAGAAATCTCTTCATTTTCTCGTGGTATATGTCCAAAATACTCAAGAAGCAACCCAGCAATCGTTTCGTACTTCCCTTCTGGTAGACTTAACTCTAATCGTTTGTTAATGTCTTCTATTCTTGATTCTCCTGGCACGGAAGTTGTTACAGGATCTATTCTTTGGAACTCACCTTTTTCTGGCTCTTCTTCCACAGGTCCTACAATTTCTTCGACCAGTTGCTTCAGTGTAACTATTCCGGATACCCCCCCGAATTCGTCAACAATCATAGCTAATTGTTGCTTTTGCCTTCGCATATCGTGGAATGTTTCAGAAATTAGTTTTGTTTCTGGGATAAAATAGGGCCTGGTGCTAAGTATTGTTACTATGCTTTTTTGCTTAATCTGTTTTTGAGAAAGAGCCTTGATAACATCTTTGGCAGAAAGCATACCTACTACATTTTCTGTATTGTCTTTAAACACTGGGTAACGTGTGTGCGGTGTGCTGGCGTATAGTTTTAAGAAGTAGCTAAGGATAGTTCCGTTTTCAATCCATACGATTCTAGTCCGTGGTGTCATGATTTCTTGGACTTGTCTGTCTCCAAATCGGAATACTTGCTCAATCATTTCTGCTTCGCTTGTTTCTACCATGCCTTCTGAACGGGCTATATTAACAAGTAAACGCAGTTCCCCTTCTGTTACAGAAGGATTGGTATTATCACCATTCTTTCCAAGAGATTTTATGACAAGTTTGGGAATTATAGTGAAGGCGTATATCAAAGGCGTTTCAAGGTACATAATAGCTTCGATAGGTCGTGCTACAATCAAGCTCCATGTGTTTGATGCTCGAGTAGCTATACTTTTGGGAGTAATTTCACCAAAAATGACTACCAAAAGAGTGATTATCACCGTTGCAATAATTATGCTATATGGACTTTCTCCTAATAACCTAATTGTAAAAGCAGTACCGATTGATGAAGCCAGGATGATGAAAATATTTTCTGAAAGCAGTATTGTGGCGAAAAACTTTTCTCGATGACTAATACTAATGACTCTAAGAACTGACTGCGCTGCTCTATTCCCCTGATTGATGAGGTGTTGCATGCGAACTTTGTTTACAGATATTAGGCTGGATTCGGAACTGCTAAAAAAGGCAATGATTGCAATGGAAAACGTTAGCAGTGCAATTTGCCACACTATTTCTACTCCGCTGACGCTCAATTAGTTTTACCTACTTGCCTTTATGATTAGATTTATCCTATTCAGCACGACTATATCTTTTAGGGGAGTGGATGGTAGCAGATTGGTGGCGTTAGTGTCAAAAAGTCAGTATTATTGTTCTGACTTTATACTGAGGGTTAAGGTTATCGATAAACTTATGAATATATTAGGAATTGAGAGTTCGTGCGATGAAACTGCTGCTGGAGTAGTGAGAAATGGGAGTGAATTGCTTTCCAATGTGATTTCTTCTCAAGTTGATATTCATTCTCGATTTGGAGGGATTGTTCCTGAACTGGCATCTAGACAGCACGTCCTTCAGATTGATTCAGTGATCGAACACGCTTTAAACGAGGCAAAAGTTGACCTGGAATCTGTAAGTGCTATAGCGGTCACTGAAGGACCTGGGCTTGCCGGTGCTTTGATGGTAGGGCTCAATACGGCCAAGTCATTGGCATGGGCCAGAGATATACCACTGATTGGTATTAATCATTTAGAGGGTCATATTTATGCTGCTTGGCTAGAATATGAAGATCCTGCTGAAAAACCTGGCTTCCCACTAATGTGTCTAATAGCATCTGGAGGGCACACAGAACTTATTTTGATGACTGGTCATGGGAACTATACAGCTGTAGGAAGAACACGTGATGATGCAGCAGGAGAAGCTTTTGATAAAGGAGCTCGCTTGCTAGGGTTAGGATTCCCTGGTGGCCCTGCTATTCAGAATACCGCACAAGGAGCGACAGAAGCAGAGAAATTTCCCAGAGCGTGGCTTGGTGATACTTTTGATTTTAGCTTTAGCGGACTTAAGACGTCCTTACTTCACCGTACACAAAAACT
>CAJWUJ010000016.1 GCA_913047625.1 uncultured Dehalococcoidia bacterium
GCTCCGCTACATATTGCCCGACGGGGTACCAGTACCATGCGGTGTCAGATCCGGGAAGCATTTTAACACCTAGCTGATGAAGGTTACGGATCATATTAAGCCGCATTTCAAGTGTTTGTTGTTCTTCATCAAGTAGCGATTTTTCTTCTTCATTGAGTCCTTCGTTTTTCGCTTTTTCCTCAAGTCTCCATACTCTGTGTCTCAGGACATGCAGGGTTGGGTTGACCGGTATCTTGGATGAGGCAATTTTATTCGCTAATTGTTCGTCATAAGCTGCTGTACCGTCGCTGCTGCGGAACATACAATGCACCAGAAGATCCCCGCCTGCGTCAATAGCATTAACAACGCCTTGCTTTGACAGGACATGAATAGCCGCTTGCCGGCCATGCCTGTGTGCTTCATCAACTGCAGCTTCTAGTTCCTGTAAAGTGTATGACACTTTATAAGGCACGGTGCCTATAGTTGCTCCGCCGGTTGCCACGAGCTTTATGAAATCAGCTCCTTCTTTTACGAGTTTCCTGACTTCTTTCCTTATATCATCTGGTCCATCAGCCTGGGATCCCATCATCCACATATGGCCACCGGTACAGGTGATCGGACGTCCGCTCAGGAGCAGCCGTGGACCGATGGCAAGGTTTTTCTGGATACTTTCCCTGAGGATAAACGTGGATCTGTTTTTTGCGCCCATTTCCCGCAGAGTAGTGGTGCCTGCTTTCAGCGCCTGTTTCGCGTTGTAGGCAGCACGCATGGTAATGACTTCATCGGGGATATCCATTGCTTCTTCAAGGGGGGTTCCGTCTCCGGGCATTGTCAAATGGACGTGGCAATCGATGAGCCCGGGAACAACAGTATAGGAAGTATAATCGTATTGAGGCACATCTTTTCCTATTTTGCCTGTGATTTGATCAGTAGGCCCAACTTCACGAATAGTGGAACCTTCCACAAGAACTGAGTAGTTGTGGAACACCTTTTCGGTTTTCCCGTCAATGAGTTTTCCTGCGTTAATCACGTATATTTGTTTTGCCATAATATTACTTTCCTTGTACCAGAGTGCGGGTTTGGTAACCTGTAATTTAAGGATAAAAAAATGATAGTACTGTTCAGAATAGAGCAGTATTCAAACTGACTAGCTTGGGTGGCTGAAGGATAGAAATCCCTATTTCTTTGTGCAGCCGCATGAATCACACATGAGGTGGCTCCTTCCTTGTCTGTAAGTATGTGTTCTGAATCACATTGTAAAGGATTGAAAAAAGAATAGAAAGTGAGGCTTGCGATAGAGGTGCAAAGGGGATCAGTGTACTACTTCTTTCTGACAAGTCGGGCAAGGTACAGGCCGATGCAGAGGCTTACTATTCCTGTAAAGATGCTCCCGAAGCTACCTGCGGTGAATCCCTTAACGAAGGAGGCTATAGTGACATAGACACATAGCCATAGAAGGGACCAGATAAGGGTTCGGATGATTGTGGTTTGCATAATATGGTATCAACGTCCTGACAAAATAGTACCGCAATTATCCACTCTGCTGGAATCCTTGCTGCTTCCACGCTTCGTACAGAATAACAGCTACTGCATTCGAGAGATTAAGACTTCTATTTGTCGGCATCATGGGAATTGTAATGAGCTGTTTTGGAGGTAGTTGTTGTGTAATATGCTCAGGTAGCGATCCGCTTTCCGGTCCGAACAGAACGTAGTCTCCTTGCTGGTATGATACATCAGTATACCGCAGTGTGCTTGCGGTTGTCGTTGCATAGATACCGCATCCATTCTTCAATTGCGGCTGGGACAGCAGGGAAGTGATCGAATCGTGGATTATAACTTCACTTACATCGCCGTAGTCCAAGGCGGCACGTTTCAGTAGCTTGCTTTGAAGCTGAAAGCCCAGTGGTTTAATGACGTGTAGGGTAGCCCCTGTGTTTTTGCATAGACGAATAATATTCCCTGTGTTATAGGGAATTTCAGGTTGATACAGCACAATATTCAATGTAGGGGTTCCGGTCATAGATGCTCCCTTTATGCATGGTTATTTTGTCTTGCTACGGTTATTATAGGTGATCAGGGCTTTGAAATGGTACGACATGGCTATCAAACTTCACATGGCAGCATATATGGGCCACAGAAAGTAGCAAAATGGATTTAATTTCAGGACGAATTGATTACTTACCGATGAATAATCGTCCTGTTATCAGATGGCCTGATAACGCTCGCTTAGCCCTTTGGATTTCTCCCAATATTGAGCACTACGAATTTTTCCCAAAAAAGAACCCTCTGCGTGATGCCTGGCCTCGTACTCCCCATCCTGACATCCAGCAGTATTCCTACAGGGATTACGGAAATAGGGTTGGATTTTGGAGAATGCTTGAAGTCATTGATCACCATCAATTGCGATGTACCGCAAGTTTGAATCTAGGGGTACTGGAACTCTATCCACAGATTAAAGAAGCAATGATACGGCGGGACTGGGCATTTATGGGTCACGGTATATTCAACACCCAGTTTTTACATGGTATGGATGAAGATCAAGAGCGGGAATGGATCCAGGCAAATCAGAAGCTCCTGTATGATCACACAGGCAAGAAACTCCTGGGTCTTTTCGGCCCTAATGGATCCAGTACAGAAGTCACATCTGATCTCATGGCAGAGGAAGGGATGTTATACCATTGTGAATACTGGCATGACGATCAACCTACACCTCTTAATGTGAGGTCGGGTCAACTGATATCAGTACCGTATTCTATAGAGATTAATGATAGCCCTACGATCAATAATGGCTTTGGGGAAATAGATAGATTTTGTCAGAGTATCCGTGACCAGTTTGACCGCTTGTATGCAGAAGGGGAAAGTACGGGGAAAGTGATGTGTATTGGTCTTCACCCGTACATTATTGGAAAACCCCATCGGATCGAAGCCTTTAATGAGGTGTTAACGTATATTCTTGGGCATCCTTTGGTATGGCAGACAACAGCTGATGAAATAGCTAAGTACTTTATGGAACACTATTATGAACAGTTTGTTCAACATGCGAAAACTTTACAGGAGAAATATGGGCTCTCAGGAAGGTTAGATCAGTGAGCGATAGTAATCACGAGCAGGATTATGTGAAATGGTTGCCGATTGTTGACCGGCCCCAATTGAGGTGGCCCGGTGGTGAGAATGTTGCATTGCTGGTCGTGGTGACCCTGGAACATTATGACTGGGAACACCATGAAGGGAGTTTTAGCCCGACAGACATTCCGGGTAGACGGGGCAACCCTCCGCGGCCTGACTATCAGGTAACGACATGGCGTGAATACGGAAATCGTATAGGGGCTTTTCGGGTGATGGAAGTCCTTGACGAGCTGGGGATACAGGCAAGCGTGGCAATGGATGCAGTAACTGCCATGCATTATCCGTACTTGGTAAAAGAATGTTTACAGAGAAACTGGGAATTCGTGGGGCATGGAATGGCAGTGACTCGCATGATAAGCAGTCGGATGTCAGATAACGAAGAAAGGGCTTATATAAAGGAATCCTTGTCTGTACTTAGAGAAAAAACAGGCCAGCCTGTGAATGGGTGGTTGGGTCCGGAGTACGGCGAATCCCATCGCACGCCTAGGCTACTCATGGATCAGGATATTCAATATGTTTTTGATTGGGTTAATGATGAACAACCGTTCGAGCTATGTGATGGGACAGAGTCTTTAGTTGCGCTTCCTGTGTATCTGGATCTTGATGATTTGCAGGCTCTTTGGCATAAACGCCTGCCGGTAGGGAAATACCTGGAGATGATTAAGCAGGGTTTTGATGTCTTGGACAGGGATGGGGTAAGTAATGCTCGGTTACTCGTATTGAATCTGCATCCATGGTATATCGGTCAGCCGCATAGGATAGCGTACTTGAAGGAAGCTTTGAGTTATATTGTTGCGAGTGGTGCGGTATGGAAACCTTCTGCATCTCGCCTTGTCTCTCATTATAAGAAACAAATTGACAACGGGTAGGGAACCAAACTCGAAATCCAACTAGTTTCTCGAAAGGAGTCTACGAATGAAAATTGCATTTATTGGTTTAGGGAATATGGGTCATCCAATGGCAAAAAATATAATCAAGGCAGGATATGAGGTGTATGTCTATGACAGGAAACCTGGCCTTGCTGAAGAACTTGTTAAGCTGGGCGCGACAGAATCCTTGTCTTTAGGACAGACCGTAGATAATGCTGATGTGGTTTGTACATCACTCCCGGGCCCTGCTGAAGTAGAGGAAATTGTAACTGGTAGCGGAGGATTACTGCAGCACATGAAGTCAGGGAGTGTCTTTATAGATTTCTCTACCAATTCACCAATCTTGATTCGTGAACTGGCTATCCTGTGCGAAGAGAAAAGCATAGCAATGCTGGATGCTCCTGTTAGCGGTGGTGTCAACGGGGCGAAAAGCCGAAAACTTGGTATTCTCGTAGGTGGACCAAGAGAAGTGTTTGATACGTATAAACCGCTCTTAGATGCGGTAGGAGAAGGGGTGATTTACGCTGGAGGTATTGGGAATGGTACTGTGTGCAAATTAGTGCATAATTGTATGAGTGCCAGCTTCAATACCGTACTGGGTGAAGGATTTGCTTTGGGCGTCAAGGCAGGTGTTGATCCCGAAACCCTGTGGCGGGCTGTATGTCAATCTTCACTAGGAAGAGGTAACGGAATTCATGTTGGTTTTCCTGGGAGCGTACTTACTGGAGAGTTTACCCAGCGACCTGGATTACCATGGTTTTTTGCACTAAATCTGATGAGTAAGGACGTTACGCTTGCGATGGATATGGCTCGGAGCTTAGACGTTCCTATGTCCATAGGGGCAATAGCTGAACAGGAACTCAACGAAGGAGTTGCGAGAGGCTGGGGCTCTGAGAACTGTTTTAAAGTGGTAGTATTACAGGAAGAGCGTGTAGGAGTGACTATTCGTGCTCAGGATTTTGAACTGTAAATATCTCTAACATTAGTGTAATTATTTGATTTGATATGGTCTAGGATCCCTGAATTGAGGGTTTTACTGATCAGGGGACCCTTGTAATTGAACGCTGTAAGGAGTTGAATGGTTGTAGCTCCTGCTTTCAGTGCTTGGACTGCTCGTTCTGGGCTGGAAATTCCGCCACAAGCATTGATAATAATAGAAGGTCCGAATGTTTTCCGGAGTTCCATTACACTGTGAATCATAGAAGGAAAGATGGGGTCTCCGCTGAGCCCTCCTCTTCCGGTACTCAATCTCTTTTCTTGAATTGGTATCGTGTTACCTGCAGTAAAACCTTCTATGTCATTATCAAGGCAGATTCTTGCAAGGGTGAGAATGGAAGATGTACTTTCTTGATCCGTCATCTGAGGCAGTTTAACAAATATAGGCTTGCTTTTTCCTTTGTTGATTGCTGAGAGCAGGTCTGTAAGTGCTGTTTTTTCGTGGAAAAGCTGGAGGCCTTGGGTATTGGGAGAGCTGATATCCAGTTCTACTGCATCAGCCCATGGTTGTACCATAAGGTAGCTGTTAATGAAATCATCAGGGTCGACAGCAGCGATGCTGAGTACAAGTTTTATACTGTTTCTCCTCAATTTTTGCAAAGTAGGAAGCACCTGATCAAGTCCTTGGCTAGGGAAGCCCAAGGCGTTCACTAGAGAGAGTTCTTTATGGTTTCGAACCACGCGCGGCTCTTTGTTGCCGGGTTGATATCTAGGCATTATTGTCCCACCTACCAGATAACCGAATCCGAGTTGTTGTAGGGAGGTGAGAGATTTACAATCTTTATCCCAGCCTGCAGCAAGGCCGATAGGATTATCGAGATTAAATGCTCCGTGTCGTGTCTGAATATTCAGATGAAGCCTTGTTTCTTTCATCGCAAAGCTTGAGCTTGTAAACTTCCAGAACCAAGTAAATTTCAAAAGGCCGTGCACCAACGAATGCGAGATTTCTGGCCGAAGCCAGAGGAAGAGTGGTTGGACAATTGCAACTAGAAGACGCAATTACACGAATCCTCGAAGAAGTGCAGCTTTAGCAACTTTTTCAACTGACAATTTGAATGCAGCATTACGGAGTGTGATTTTAGACGCAACAGATTCTTCCCATACATCAGCAAAACCTTTTGATATTCTCTGTAACAGCTCTCTTTCGACCCGTTCCTCTTCCCATTGAAATTCTTGAATATTTTGTGCCCATTCAAAATAAGAAACAATGACTCCACCTGAATTCACCAGAATATCCGGGAGAATCGTAATGTTGTTTTGCTCTAGGATTTCTTCAGCTTCTTTTGTAATAGGGCTGTTTGCAGCTTCAAGGATGGTGGATGCCCGTACTCGATCTGCTATATCCGTTGTAATGACACCACCTTTCGCTGCAGGTACTAGGATATCCACCTCTAGTGAAAGTAATTCTTCGTTCGTAATAGTTTCACCTTGAGCATACTTGCCAAGAGGGGACTTTGATTTGGTATGTTCATTGAGTTTTGCAACATCAATGCCTTGTTGATTATAGGTGCCTCCTGTGATGTCTGCGACAGCGATGACCGTACATCCAATCTTACTGGCTGCAGAAGCAACCCAGTAACCCATGTTTCCAAATCCTTGGACTGCAATCGTCTTTGTTGAAAGATCTATATTTTTCAGTTCAGCCCATTTTTGTAATGCAAAGATACATCCTTTACCAGGCGCTGATTCTCTTCCTATAGATCCTCCCAGATCTACAGGTTTTCCAGTTACAATTGCGGGATTATGACCGAATTGTCTGCTATAAGCATCCATCATCCATGCCATGATTTGAGCGTTGGTTCCCATGTCAGGAGCAGGAATGTCCCGTTTTGGACCAATGATATGGGAGATGTTTGCTGTATACATTCGGGTTAGTCGGTTTAACTCGGCATTACTGAGTTTAGTAGGGTCAACTTGGATACCTCCTTTTGCCCCCCCGAAAGGGATATCTACCAGAGCTGTTTTCCAAGTCATGAGAGATGCTAATGCGGCAACTTCATCTCTGGTTGCTTCCGGATGGTACCGGATGCCTCCTTTATATGGACCTCTAGCACCATTGTGCTGAACCCTATAGCCTGAAAAAGTTCTCAGTTGACCAGAATCTAAGCGAATCGGTACAGCAACCTGAAGTTCACGCCATGGAACACGGAGAAGTTCCGTTACATCATCGGCTAGTTTAAGATCATGCGCTGCTTGTATAAAATTCAGGTCTACAAATTCAGCTGCTGTAGAATCGTGCGGTCGTTTTTGCATAAATAGTTGACCTGATAGTAGGAATATCTTGAATATTACGTATTATGTTTTAGGAAACAGCAAGAATAGTGTACTTAGATTGCCCTTTAGGAGTAGTAATTGTTACTTCGTCTCCGGGAGAATGCCCGAGTAACCCTTTGCCTACTGGGGAAGAAATGGAGATCTTGGATTCTTCCGGATCAGCCTCGGTTGACTCTACTAAGACATAACTAGCTTCTGATTTTCCGCCACTGTTAGAGTCCTGTTCAATTGTAATCTGTACGGTACTTCCAAGACTGGCAATTTTACTTCTTTTTGCCTGGCTTTGAACTGGAACTGCTCTTGAGAGTATTGCTTCGATTTCCTTGATTCTATCCTCGTTTTGTCCTTGTTGTTCCCTAGCTGCTTCGAGCGGTGAATTTTCACGGACATCTTTATCGGCAGCAGCATTCTTGATATCCAAGGCGTGCTCAGTTCTTTTACCTTTTCTTAGATCAAGTTCCTCAGATAGATTTTTTAAACCCTGATCAGTTAATTGAAGGACATCGTCCTCCAGTCGTGTAGAATGTGACAGGCTTGGAAGTGCTCTGGTAACTTTCGGGATTCGTACGTGATTGGAAAGTTTAGTACTGCTGAATCCGGAAGAGTTAATATAGGCGAGAAAACTTTTTAGGATAGTGAGTTTAGACGTGAGTTCTGAACTGGATGGAGCTATTTGTTGGATGTAGTGTTCTATTTCAGGAGGAGAAATAGTTTCAGGGTTTTTATTTGGAGATAACCAAGAAACGAACCGGGATAGCTCCTTCTTTGTCTCAACAAGAGTTTGCTGAGCAGGAGATTTCTTTATAGTAGCTTTCTTTCCTGACCCTTTGCCAGAGAGAGTTCCCAAGTATTTGTCTAGGATTTCAGCTAAAGTAACTGTCATATCATTAAGTGTCCCACAACGTGGAGAAGAGAGGTAGTACTCTCACAGTGATTGTAGTTTGAGTGGTTGCTACTGTCAATGTAAACTGATATCTCCCTGCTCATATTCAAGAGCAGTTACTCGGGGAAAGTGGCTTTTTAAGAAGAATTTAGGATATGATAATGGCGTATAAAGTACTAATACTGGTGTAAGTTGTATGGGAAAAATGAATTTAAAGCGAATACTTATTTATCTTACTGTTGGGATTGTTGCGATTGCTGTGATAAGCAGTTTATCAGGTGGTGGCCGTGCAAACTCCACTATTCCATTAAGCAATGTGGTAGAGCTGGTACAAGATAATCAGGTATCAAAAATTGTTGTTCAGCATGATGACTTGGTGGTGTTTACAAAATCCGGTCAGGTGTATCGATCTAAAAAAGAATCAGGGATGAGTATTTATGAAGCATTTGATGCAGCTGGCGTGAATGTGAATCCTTCAGACTTTGAATTGGAAGTAAAAGGAGCTACTGGACTCGGATCGTTTTTTGGGGGATTGCTTAGTTTCTTACCTTTAATATTTTTTGGGGCAATACTGTTTTTCATGTTTCGACAGGCCCAAGGTATGGGCAATCAGACCATGTGGTTTGGAAAAAGCAAAGCACGCGTTATTGGGGCAAATCGTCCCACTGTTACTTTTGAGGATGTCGCGGGTGTTGAAGAAGCTAAAGGGGAATTGCAGGAAGTTGTCGAATTCTTAAAGTTCCCTGAACGTTTTACTGCACTTGGTGCCAAAATCCCAAAAGGTGTCTTATTGGTAGGTCCTCCTGGAACGGGTAAGACATTACTTAGTCGAGCAGTGGCAGGAGAAGCGAATGTGCCTTTTTATTTGATCAGTGGATCAGAATTTGTTGAAATGTTTGTGGGTGTAGGGGCAGCTAGAGTCAGGGATTTGTTTGGGCAGGCTAAACGAGAGGCCCCTAGTATTGTGTTCGTAGATGAAATTGATGCTGTTGGCCGACAAAGAGGAGCTGGCCTGGGTGGGGGCCATGATGAACGGGAACAAACATTAAACCAGATCCTAGTAGAAATGGATGGCTTTGACACTGGCTCAAATGTTATCGTAATAGCTGCAACAAACCGACCTGATGTCTTGGATCCCGCGTTGCTCCGACCGGGTAGATTCGACCGTAGAGTAGTATTAGATAATCCTGATATAAACGGAAGGATTGGGATTCTGGAAGTTCATATTAAAGGTAAACCGCTGGATCATACTGTTGATCTTGAGTTCATAGCTAAACAGACACCAGGTTTTAGTGGAGCAGACTTAGCTAACCTCGTTAATGAGGCTGCTATTTTGGCTGCTCGCAAAGGGAAAAAGGCGGTTGGTGCAGCTGAATTTACCGAAGCCGTGGACAGGGTCATTGCTGGACCGGAACGAAAAAGTCGTGTTATTGGGCTTAAAGAAAAACAAATCACTGCATATCATGAGGCAGGTCATGCGTTAGTTGCATACACATTGCCTGATGCCGATATTGTGGGGAAAGTATCGATTGTTGCTAGGGGATCCATGGGAGGCTATACGCGATTAATGCCGGATGAAGATAGGTATTTATATAGTAAGTCCCAATTTCTTGGAATGCTGGCAACAGCTCTCGGAGGGAGAATTGCGGAAGAGATCCAGTTTGACGAATTAACTACAGGAGCGAGTAACGACCTTGAACAAGCAACTAAAATTGCAAGACAGATGGTGACACGCTATGGAATGACAAAATGGTCGAAGTATGAGGAAGTTCCTATCACTACTCTGGTAGAAGGTATTGACCAGGGAAAAGTTGAATCTATAGAAATTTACGGCAACGATTTACTTTTCACAATGAAAAGTCGCCGAGGCCAGGAGAAGCCAGTGTACAGGTCTCGTAAGGAAGACGATTTCAGTATGATTGACTATCTTTCCAGTCATCATGCCAGATCTGGCAAGAACGGTGTTAAATTGGTAGTTCAGGAACCTCGAAAACTTGATGGTCTGGGTCCTAGAACATTTGGAAAGAGGGAAGAATTAGTCTTTCTGGGTAAGGAAATGTCTGAACAGAGAGATTACGGTAATACAGTAGCTGATCAGATTGACTTAGAAGTAATGGCATTAATTGAATCTTCATACCACACTGCTCGGAATGTATTACTCGAGAATCAAGCTAAGCTAAATCAAATTGCCTCGTACTTGATTGAGCATGAAACTGTGGAAGGCGAAGAACTGAATACCTTGTTTGCCTCTGAAGTTCTAGAATAGTAGGGCATTAAACGTTATTCCTCAGTACTTTGACTTTTTGTGGATCTGTAATAAATGCCCCATTTCTGTGTTAAGGCCTCTATTCGAGGATCATTGAGTTGATTAATATCATTAAAAAACCCTGCGATGGCGTGGGCATGTATAGTGTCCTTTGAACAGACCCAATTGTTTTCGCTGGGTACTACATATAAGAGCCCTTGCTTATGAGGACACATGATTTCGATGTTGTGTCCGCTGGAAGTAGGTTTGTTATTAATTCCTTGGTCCATGGCGTATCCTCCCAACAGAAACTAGATCCTTAAAGTATACAGTACTGAAACAATAACTTATCTGTGCTGCATATCAGACTTACTTCTTTACACTGATATAGGGGTTAGCGTTCAGTTAATCAATAGGCCTATGTTACAATCACTTTGAAGCGTGTGATGCGTGAAATTAGGATCGGAGGAAGACTTGAAGCGCAGAAATTTTGGTGACGTACGTCTGACCAAGCTTGCTAGTAGTGCCGGTTGAGCTGCTAAATTTGATCCGGAAGGACTGACCCAAGTACTGGGTCAGCTTAATGTAGCTACTAGTAAAGATGTTTTGGTTAACCTCGCAACAGGCGACGATGCAGGAGTATTTCGTCTGTCAGAGGAACTCGCGCTTGTTCAAACAGTCGATTTTATTCCACCTGTCATCGATGATCCCTTTGTGTTTGGGGAAATTGCGGCTGCCAACTCATTCAGTGATATCTACGCTATGGGTGGATCTCCGTTGACTGCACTCAATTTGATATGTTTTCCGTCAGACGTATCTCAGCAAATCTTGCTGAGGATTTTGGAAGGTGGTCAGGCAACTGCTGATCGGGCTGGGGCTTTTGTGATTGGAGGACATACTATTCAGGATAAAGAACCCAAATACGGTATGGCAGTTACGGGTTCGGTATACCCTGACGCTTATATTACAAATGCAACCGCCCAGCCCGGCGACGTATTGGTATTAACCAAGCCTCTAGGTACCGGTATTATAACGACTGCGGCAAAAGACGATGCTGTTTCTGAGGATGTTCTGAACTACGCAGTATCTCAGATGAGAGAATTGAATGATAAAGCTGCTTTATCTATGAAATCGATTGGTGTAAATGCATGCACAGACGTCACAGGATTTGGTTTATTGGGCCACCTCTTCAATCTTGCAAAGGCAAGTCATGTCACAGCTGTTCTTGATGCTCATGAGGTTCCAATTATGCCCGGTGTATACGATTTGGCTCGAAAAGATATGATTGCGGGTGGTACCAAGCGAAATAGAAGCTGGATGGATAAGAAAACTTTATGGCGATCCAAGTGTGATGAAACATTAAATACCATTCTATGTGATGCCCAAACATCGGGTGGGCTTTTGATTTCCGTGGCTGAACAAAAAGTCCAAGACTTACTGAATAAGATGATCCAATTAGGAGTTATTGGAACTGTTATTGGGAACATAGTCCCAATAAACAAATATCACCTAGAAATTACATAAGTACTAGAGATGGGAAAATGACAATATCTGTTCTTACAATACCGCAATCGTTTGTGGATGAAATAACACAACACTCTCTTGAAGATTATCCTAATGAAGCATGCGGAATAATAGCTGCTGAGAGCGGAAAACCGTGTAACCTTTACAGGATGCGTAACGTTGAAGCGAGCCCCTATAGATATAGTATGGATCCCAAGGAGCTTTATTTAACTTACAAGGACATAGAGCAAGATCATAACTGGGAAGTCTATGCGATCTATCATTCCCATACTCATAGCGAAGCGTACCCTTCAGCTACTGATGTTCGTTTGGCTACATGGCCTGAGGCATTTTATATTCTGATTTCGCTGAAAGATAAAAAGAACCCTGTACTAAGAGGTTTCAAGATTCTGGATTCAAAGATTGAAGAAGCAGAGATTGTCATCGAAGAGTAAGGATTTTTTAAAGAGCCTTTGTTTCCCGGGAAATTTACAACGAATCAACCTTTTGCGCAATCAAGTCACCCATTTCTTCCGTGGAGATTGAAGTTTGGCCTAGCCTTGCTATATCACTGGTTCGGTGTCCTTCACGTATCACAGTCTCTACAGCTCGGTTGATCATCTTTGCCGCTTTTGGTAAGCCCAGAGAGTAATCACAGAGCAGTGCAGCACTCAATATCGTTCCTATCGGATTGGCTTTGCCTGTTCCTGCAATGTCAGGAGCAGATCCATGGATTGGCTCGTAGAGGCCAAGAGAAGAATTTTGTTTATCTGTATTTGATCCTGACAGGGTAGCAGAAGGAAGCATTCCGAGTGATGCGGTGAGTACACCTGCTTCGTCAGTTAAGATATCTCCAAAAGTGTTTTCTGTAACTATAACATCAAATTGTCGAGGGTTCTTTATGAGCAAAATTGAAGCCGTATCGACTAAAATATGATCTAAGGCAATATCAGGATATTCACGATGCCCCATTTCAGTCGCAATGTCTCTCCATAATCTTGATGTAGCCAGTACGTTTGCTTTGTCGACGGAGGTAAGTTTCTTTCGCCTGCTTTTTGCTATTTCAAAACCTACTTTTAAGATGCGGCGAATTTCTTCTTCTGAATAAACCATACTATCTACCGCTGTCCTTCCTGAAGGAGTTTCTGTTATTTGTTTTGGTTCACCGAAATATAGGCCCCCCGTTGATTCTCGGACAACTACCATGTCAGCTTTTGCGATGTTGGCGGGTTTAACTGCTGAGGCACTCTTGAGACTTGGGAATACTTTTACGGGTCTTAGATTGGCAAACAGATCAAGTGCTTTTCTTAATCCTAAGATTGCTTGTTCTGGTCGCACTGCCGCCTTGGGATCATCCCATTTAGGTCCTCCGACTGCTCCAACTAATATGGCATTACTTTTTTTAGCTTCTTCTATAGTTTCATTGCGCAAAGGATTCCCGTACGTGTCAATACCAGCTCCTCCAATTGCATGATATGTGTAGTTGAAACGGTGTCCTAGTCGTTTGCCAGCTGTAGAGAGCACCCTTACCCCTTGTGCAACAACTTCTGGCCCAATGCCATCTCCATCTAGCACCAATATGTTAAATTCCATATCTTTCCCCCAATATTTCATATAGTCGGTTGAATCTATTTAACTGATAAGTGATTGTACGTTCCTTCGATATAGTATGTTAGGAACTGTATATTTCGTAGAATTCTACAGATGTTTCTTCCTGGTATTGATTTTCAAGGATTCCAAAAAGCTCATCTTCTTTTGCAGGAGTAGGATTATCCTTCCTATAGGCTGACTTAAGAGACTCCTCAATCCAGTCCATGTATACAGTATCAGATGGCCCAGGAACTGTGCTGCCACTTATATACACACGGCTTGGCGTTCGAAGACCTGCTTCTTCGTACATTTTACCTATCTGGGTAATGATATCTGCAGCTTGTCTGGCTGTGCCTTTCTTGACTTTAAACATACGTCGTACGAGGAACATGAATCTTCTCCTAACTGAAACTATGTCATTAGTGATCTTTAAAAAAGAGCTTTCGTTAGTATTGGGTTATTTGTAAGCAGAGCAAAAATACGGAGCGAAGTCACTGTAGTGGTTTAGTAGTTGATCGTCCCGCGAGTTGCTTCATATGTAGAAATCTTACTTTCCTTTGCCAAGATGATTCCGATATCATCGAGCCCTGTCAAAAAACATGTTTGTCTGAATGCGTGAATGCTGGGATCGGCGTGCACTACGAATGTGTATGAAAGAGAACTATCATCAGGACATGTTATAGAACAGGTCTGTAAATCTACGCTGAGCTTCATGCCAGGATGTGTTTTTGCGTAATTCAGAAGTTCCTCAGCCTCATCCTCGGTTACCATTGCTGTCACAAGGCCATTGTTGTAACAGTTCTTCTGAAAAATATCAGCGAAGCTAGGTGCAATGATTACCCGAAAGCCGTAGTCTAAAAGTGCCCATGGTGCATGTTCTCTTGAGGACCCGCATCCAAAATTACGGTTGGCTACTAAGATTGAGCTGTTCTGATAAACAGGATCATTTAGTAGAAATGAAGGATCCGGCAGATTGTTTTTGTCATAGCGTGCTGCTGCAAATAGAAAGGGTCCATAGCCAGTACGTTCAATACGCTTCAAGTAGACCGCAGGTATGATTTGGTCTGTGTCTATATTAGCTTGATTGATAGGGGCAACTGTACCTGTGTGATGTGTGAATGTTTCCATATTTGTTATCCTGCGAATAATCTAAAATAGGTGTCTTACCACGTTCTTATATCGACAAAATGGCCCTCAATAGCTGCTGCTGCTGCCATAGCTGGACTGACAAGGTGGGTTCTTCCCCCGGGACCCTGTCTCCCTTGAAAATTACGGTTCGATGTTGAGGCGCAACGTTGTCCAGGCTGTAATATGTCTGGATTCATTCCTAGGCACATAGAACAGCCAGCGTGGCGCCAATCAAAACCAGCTTTAGTAAAAATTTTGTCGAGTCCCTCTTTTTCTGCTTGCTCTTTAACCCGAGTAGAGCCTGGCACTACTATTGCGTAGACAGATGGATGGATTGTCTTCCCTGCAATCATTTCTGCAGCAGATCGGAGATCCTCTATTCGACCGTTGGTACATGATCCTATGAATACTCGATCTATAAAAATTTCTTGGATGGGTGTATCTGCTTCAAGGGCCATATAGTCTAAAGCCTTCACTTGTGCTTGGCGATCAATTTCTGATGATTGGTCTCTTGGATTAGGGACTTTACCTGTAACAGGGGCTGACTGACTGGGATTAGTACCCCAAGTAACTGTCGGTTCAAGTATTGAAGCATCAATATCTACTACTTTGTCAAAACGTGCCTGAGGGTCGGACACAATCGAGCTCCATTCTTCAACGGCTTTCTCAAATGCTTTGCCAGTGGGTACTTGAGGTCTACCTAGCATATAGTCGTAGGTTACTTGATCCGGTTTAATCATTCCTGCTCTTGCACCTGCTTCAATAGACATATTACAAATAGTCATACGGCTTTCCATAGATAGTTGCTCAATTGTACTACCGGAATATTCAATTACTGATCCTTGGCCTCCGGCAACACCTATTTGATTGATGATACCTAGAATTAGATCTTTTGCCGTTACTCCTCTGGCCAGTGAACCGTTCACGCGTAACTCCATAGTTTTGGATTTAGACTGCACAATACATTGAGTTGCGAGTACTTGTTCTACTTGCGACGTGCCTATTCCAATGGCAAATGAGCCGAATGCTCCGTGCGTGGCTGTATGGCTATCACCGCATACAATAGTCATGCCTGGTCTGGTATAGCCTTGTTCTGGCCCAATTACATGAACGATACCCATATTTTTGTCGTTAACGTCATACAAATTCACACCAAATTCTTTGGTGTTATGCTGGAGAGCTTCCACTTGTTTTCTTGACATTGGGTCAACTATTGGTAGTACGGGATTCGTAGTTGGGACATTATGGTCTACTGTGGCAACTGTGAGATCGGGTCTCCTGACCTGCCTTTTGGCTAGTCTAAGACCTTCAAAAGCCTGTGGTGAAGTAACCTCATGTACTAGATGAAGATCAACATACAGGATTGCAGAGCCGTCATCACTCTCATCAACCACGTGGTTATCCCAGATTTTTTCATACATTGTTCGCTGGTTCATACTTATTGCTTCTTTGTAGCTGTCTTGATAGGTTTGATATCAGAGATGTCTTCCAGTGCAATCAGCCGGTTGAGTGCATTCATGTATGCCTTGGCACTGGCTACAATGATATCTGTATCAGCTCCGTGACCTATGTACTGATCTGTGTCTTTTTTTACTCTAATTGTAACTTCTCCGACGGCGTCTATTCCTTGGGTGACTGACCGAACGTGAAATTCAGAAAGTACGTTTGGTACTCCTACAATACGATTGATAGCTTGGCAGACTGCATCCACTGGACCGGTTCCTGTTGCTGCTTCTGTCTTGATCGTCTCCCCGTGTTTTAGACTAACTGTAGCGGTGGGAACTTCATGATCTCCGCATGATACTTGAACATGCTCTAAGGTATAAGCTTCCTCAAATCCTTTTCGTTGGTTATTCATGAGCGCAACGAGATCCCGATCAGTGACCTCACGTTTTTTATCTGCAAGTTCTTTGAATGACTCAAAGATGCGTATCAGTTCTTGGTCAGTAGGATAGTAGCCGAGTTCATTTAATCGAGATTGTAGTCCATGTCGACCACTTAATTTCCCGAGCACAAGTTCACTTCCTAGAATACCTACATCATTTGGATTCATTATTTCGTAGGTACTACGTTCTTTCAACAGTCCGTCTTGATGGATGCCGGAAGCATGGCGGAATGCGTTACTCCCGATAATTGCTTTATTTGGCTGAACAGAGAAACCTGTTATATCACTTACAAGTGTGCTGGTAGGGTACAGCTGAGTAGTATCGATATTCGTCTTGAGTCCAAAAAGATCTTTACGTGTTTGAATCCCCATGATGACTTCTTCTAAGGCTGCGTTTCCCGCTCGTTCGCCTATCCCATTGATGCATCCCTCCACTTGGCGGGCTCCTGCTTCAACTGCAGCGAGGCTATTGGCAACTGCGAGACCTAGGTCATTATGGCAATGTACACTTAACACTACTGATTTCCCGATTGCAGGGACTTGTTCTTGAATAAAGCCGAGTAGCTTTACAAAATCACTTGGAATCGCATAGCCCACTGTATCTGCTATATTCACAGTTGTCGCTCCCGCATCTATTACTGCTTGCAGGAGCTGGCAGAGATATTCAGGATCTGTCCTCGTAGCGTCCATCGGTGAGAATTCGACGTTCTCACAGTAATCTTTCGCCCGTGATACATTGTTAACTGCCATTTGCATGACGCTATCTCTGTCCTTGCGTAGTAGATGTAAGGCATGAACTTCTGAACTGGAGAGAAATACATGAATTCGGGGTCTTTTGGCTTCCTTGATTGCTTCCCAAGCTCTGTCAACATCTGATGCTACTGCTCTTGCTAGAGCAGCAATAACAGGAGTTGTCACTTCTTTTGATATGTTTTGAACTGCTTCAAAGTCACCTGGTGAACTTATAGGAAAACCAGCTTCCAGTATATCTACTCCAAGTCTTTCTAATTGACGTGCTACTACAAGTTTTTCCTCAACTGTCATTGCAGTTCCTGCTGATTGTTCCCCATCTCTCAGGGTGGTATCAAATATTTCTATATGGTCTTGACTAGTTTTACTCATGATTCATTCCTTGTAACCTAGTTTATTATGTGTGCTACTTAGTCTTTTTGAGCCATGTCATCATGCTTCGTAGCTCTTTTCCGATTTCTTCAATAGGGTGCGAAGCATTTTCTTCGCGAAGCCTATTAAATGTAGGTCTACCTTCATCATTTTCTGCAATCCACTCCCTTGCAAAGCTTCCGTCTTGAATTGATGTTAGGATTTTTCGCATGTTCTCACGAACTTCGTCGTTAACGACCATTGGTCCACGGGTATAGTCCCCAAACTCAGCGGTGTCACTGACTGAATAGCGCATATACCCAAGTCCACCCTCGTAAATTAGATCGACAATGAGCTTTACTTCATGGAGAACTTCAAAATAAGCGGACTCGGGCTGATAACCTGCTTCTACCAGAGTCTCGAATGCAGTTTTTATGAGGGAAGTTATGCCCCCGCACAACACAGCTTGCTCACCAAATAGATCCGTTTCTGTTTCCTCTTTGAAAGTCGTATCTAACACACCCGCTCTTGCTGATCCAATACCTGCCGCGTAAGCCAGAGCATTTTGTCGGGCCTTACCAGAAGGATCTTGGTGGATAGCAACCAGTGCGGGCACACCGAGGCCTTGAACGAATACCTCTCGCATTCTGTGTCCTGGCGCTTTTGGAGCAACCATTGAAACATCTACGTCTGCAGGAGGGTCAATTTGCTCATAATGGATATTGAAACCATGGGCAAACATTAGTGTTTTAGTCGAGTCCAGGTATGGTTCAATAGAAGTCTTGTATAAGTCTCTTTGTCGTTCATCAGGGATCAACACCATGATGACGTCTGAGCTTTGAGCTACTTCAGACGAGGTTGCTACTTTCAGGCCTTCTGCTTCTGCCTTACTCCAGCTTTTGCTTCCTTCGTAAAGTCCTACCTGAACATTCACGCCGCTTTCCTTGAGGTTA
This sequence comes from uncultured Dehalococcoidia bacterium, assembly GCA_913047625.1. Lineage (GTDB taxonomy): Bacteria > Chloroflexota > Dehalococcoidia > Lucifugimonadales > CAJWUJ01 > CAJWUJ01. The sequence goes on from CAJWUJ010000016.1 coordinate 18,533, forward strand.
AGCGCATGTGCGTGACCTTGGCTCCCATAGCCAATAATGCCTACTGTTTTATTATTCAGTAATGTGATATCTGTGTCTTTTTCATAATACATTTTTACCATGTTTTCCCTCCACCTATTTAAAAATTAAGTTCAGTTGTGGGTAGGTTGTTATTCAACCAAATCCGTGTCAGCAGCACTTTTTTCGGTTGCTATTGGTTCGTTTGAAATATTCTTGCTTGTGTTAGCTCCTCGCATCATTGCAACTTGGCCGGTTCTCATTATTTCACCGATTCCAAAAGGTTGTAAAAGCTGTATGAAGGAGTTAATTTTTTGTTCATCACCAGTAATTTCCACAATCATATTGTTGTGGCCAACATCAACTATTCCTGCTCGGAAAATGTCTACGATTTGCATAATTTCATTTCTTGTGGCACTTGTCGACTTAATTTTCATCAGAGCTAATTCCCGTGCCACCATGTTTTCCTGCTCCATTTCGGTTACCCGTACTACTTCAATAAGCTTATAGAGCTGTTTTGTTACCTGCTCAACCATTTCCGAGTCTCCTTGAATGACAAAAGTCATTCGGGAAAGCCCTTTTTTTTCGCTCTTGCCAACCGCGAGACTAGAGATATTGAATCCCCTTCTTCTAAAAAGACCGGATACTCGAGCGAGTACTCCTGGGTTGTCTTCTACTAATGCAGATATTGTGTGGCCTAGCTTCTCCATAGTGAACGCTCTTTACTGTATGATGGATCCTCTATCATGTCAGCTACACTTTGTCCCGATGGAACATGAGGATATACGTTTTCTTCGGGCTTTACATGAAAGTCTATTAGGGCTGGCCCTGGATGACTCATTGCTTCTGCTATTGTGGATCGAACTTGTTCTTTGTCGGTAACTTTCCTCGCCCATAGACCAAAAGAGTCTGCTAATTTAACAAAATCTGGATTTCCACTATATTCTACAGCGACCCTAGTTTGATCGTAGAAGAGGTCTTGAAGTTGTCTTACCGCTCCAAGGAAATTATTATTAATAAGCGCAAATTTTACTGGGATATTATTTTCTGCAATAGTTGCCAATTCCCCCATGGTCATTTGGAATCCACCGTCACCGGCTATGCTCCACACATGCTTATTTGGGAACGCAATCTTGGCCCCTATGGCAGCAGGGATTTCATACCCCATTGTTCCAAGTCCTCCTGATGTAATCCAAGATCTGGACTTAGAAAAGGTGTAATATTGAGCAGCCCACATTTGATGCTGCCCAACTCCGGTGACAATAATAGCGTTTCCTTGTGTTGCTTCGGATATTTCATCAATAACCAATTGAGGAAGTAGCTCATTTGTTTTTGCAAATTGATGTGAAGGATGATCATTACGGAATGTTTCGATTTCGCTAATCCACTCGGTATGTGTATTTTGACTGACCTTATCTGCCAAAAGTTTCAAAACATTTTTAGCGTCTCCTACTATTGGGACTGAAACTCGGATGTTTTTTCCAACCTCTGCAGGATCTATATCGATGTGAATGACCTTGGCATTAGGAGCGAATGTGCTGATCTTTCCAGTTACTCGGTCGTCGAATCTCATGCCAACCGCAATAAGCAGATCAGCTTGTTCAATTGCTAGGTTGTTGAACGCCATACCGTGCATGCCTGGCATACCGAGTCCAAGAACATGTTTTTCGTCAAAGCAGCCCAGTCCGAGCAGTGTAGTAATCACAGGTACTTGAGCTTTCTCAGCTAGTAATCTGAGTTCTTTATCTGCTTCGCTGATGATCACTCCCTGTCCTGCAAGAATCAATGGTTTGGCTGACTCATCTATGAGTTTGGCAGCTTTGGCAATCATCTTGGGATGACCGTTAACCGTAGGTTTGTAACTCTGTAGGCTTACTTTTTCGGGATAGTAGAATTCACCGATATCTGTTTGAACGTCTTTTGGGATGTCTATCAGAACAGGTCCTGGTCTGCCGGTGGTAGCTATATAACATGCCTCTTTAATTATTCCAGGTATATCTTCACAATTCATAACCAGATAATTATGTTTCGTTATAGGAGAGGAGATCCCGGTGATATCACACTCTTGAAAGGCATCACGGCCTATAGCTCCTCGGGGAACTTGACCTGTTATAGCGAGGATAGGGACTGAGTCCATCATTGCAGTGGCTAAGGCAGTTACTAGATTGGTGGCACCAGGTCCTGATGTTGCTATGCAAACACCGAGTTTTCCAGATGCCTTAGCAAAACCATCCGCTGCGTGTCCTGCTCCTTGCTCATGCCGAACTAGGATGTGCCGTAGTTGAGGGTATTGAGGCAATGTATCGTAAAAAGGAAGAATTGCTCCCCCTGGGATACCAAACATCACTTCCACTCCTTCTTGGATCAGTGACTCACAAATCATTTGAGCGCCTGTTTTTTTCATAACTTTGCCAACTCTCTAGGTTCTAAATTACTTTTCTCTTGCCTTCTATCAGACTCTATATTTTATTTGGGCAGAAAAAAACCCGCCCCCTGCAAGGGACGGGAGTCTTGAAATACCCGCGGTACCACCCTTATTCCTCCAAGCACAATTTGTGCTGGAAGCACTTAGTTAGACATAACGGAGTCCATTCCGCTTATCCCTAGAAGCCTTGTAGCTTGTTCAGGCTAAGACGCTCCAGGGCGAGTTCGAGGACCTTACATGCCGAAATCCCAGCTAGCTCCGACTCTCTATATTGCAAGTGAATCCTCTACTACTCCCTTTCGTAGCGCGTCTGCAAAATACAGATCGGGGTATAGTATCACCCAATATTAAATGCTGTCAATCAAACTGTAGCTATAGATCAGGCACAAGTTACCCTAAGTGTTATTTCAATGCTAAGCGTGATAAGATTGGCATTCTGCACGAGCGACTTGTATTGTTGCGGATATCGAATAATCTCATAACTCTTACAAGATTTGAACATAGGAGTAAGGACAGTGAGAAAAATAACTGAACAGTTTAAGTCTTTTGCTAAACGAAAGAGTTTGGGTGTTATTCCTTTTTATACTATTGGTTTCCCAACTGAAGAAATCACAAAAGAGTTAGTATTTGAGGCAGAAAAATGTGGTGCTCTCGCGGTTGAATTAGGAATTCCTTTTACTGATCCTATTGCTGACGGACCTATAATTCAAGAAGCCAGTCAGGTAGCCCTTCGTCAAGGGGTGAATTTGTCTTCTGCGCTGGCATTGTGTGATGATCTCAGAAGAGACGGACTCAAGATCCCACTTATTCTAATGACCTACTATAATCCAATCCATGTGTTCGGGACTAGTAAGTTTTGTAAGGATGCTTCAAAGGCTGGAGTGGATGGGCTCATAGTTTCTGACTTGCCTTTCGAAGAATCATCGAATTTACGAGAGTACTGCCTTACATCTGGAATTGATTATATAGCGTTAGTTCCCCCAAATTGCTCAGAACAAAGAATGTCTTTGGCTTGCTCAGCTTCTAGTGGATTCGTGTATTGTGTAAGCCTTACAGGGGTCACTGGGCCAAGAGATGCTCTTCCTGAGGAGATGTTTGATTTCTTGAGCCGTGTGAGAAGAACCACAGATGTGCCGATGGCTGTTGGATTTGGTATATCTAAACCCGATCATATTCAACAACTGAAAGGTAAAGTTGATGCTGTTATTGTGGGCAGTGCGCTTGTCCGTATGCTACAATCTTTGGAAAAGCGCGAACAAGTTCAAGCGACATCATTATTTCTTGGTAAATTGATTGCTGAGGCTGAGACCAATCATTAGGATATGTGAGGATCCCTATGTTCCATACCATACAACAGGTACTTAGTAATTTATCCAAAAATTTGAATTCCAGGTTGCAATATGTTTGCTAGAGGTATAAGAGGGGCAACTGTTGTCGAAAATAATGTAAAGACTCTTATTGTTGAGGCAACTGTTGAACTGTTAGGTGTCATGGTACGAGATAACGATGTTTCAATCTCTGACATTGCAGCTGTTTTTTTTACCACCACAATCGATTTGAATGCGGAGTTTCCGGCAGTGGCGGCTCGAGAAACACTCGGATGGACCACAGTTCCGCTAATGTGCGGACATGAAATGACTGTTCCTGATTCTATGCAAAAAGTCATTAGGGTTATGATGCTTGTCAACACGATGAAAAATCAAGATGAGATCAAGAGTGTTTATTTACGGGGGGCAGGAAGTTTACGATCTGACTGACATCCAGATTTCTTAATAAAGGTATGCTGTCTTTTCCGCGGAATAATTAAAGAAATGATTTAGTGAATAGGAAATTATGAGTTCTTCAAGGCAACTACCACTGAATGTAAAGGAAAAAGAAGAGGAATTTTGTTTATCCGTAGGAGTCTTTGATGGATTGCATCTTGGTCACCAGTATCTTTTGGGGAAATTGCTTGAAGTAGCTGATGATAAGGGATACACACCAGGTGTCATTACATTTAAACATCACCCTCAAACTATTCTTTATCCTCAAAAAGCTGTTCCTCAATTAACTACACTTGAAAAGAGAATCAGATTACTACGCGAATTCGGTATTAATTATGTTTTCCCGATAGATTTCAATTTGATTATTGCTAGAATGTCTGCGTATGATTTTCTTGAGGAAATATGTGAACAGATTAACCTTAAATCCCTGATTATTGGTTCTGATTTTGCTTTGGGCCGAGATCGACAAGGAACAGCGAAAGTATTACAACAGCTAGGAGTTGAGCTTGGATTTGCCGTAGATGTTGTTGGACAGAAAACTGCACAAGACTCGAATATTAGCAGCTCCAATATTAGAAACTTGCTAAAGAAGGGAAATCTTGATCAAGCTAATTCACTACTTGGTCGGTATTATTCAATTGAAGGGGAAGTAGAACGGGGTGAAGGAGTAGGAGGAACATTGGGTTACCCTACAGCTAATATGTCGATACCGGAAAACTGCCTTGTTCCTATGGATGGAATATATGCTACCGTATCTTTGCTAGATGGACGTAGATATAACTCTATTACTAGTATTGGTGAACGGCCGACTTTTGAGTTCGCAGATCAAAAACATGTGGTTGAAACATATATAATTGACTTCAATGAGGATTTATACGGCAAAGTGATAGAGACGTTTTTTATAGAGTGGATAAGAGGGCAGGAAATTTTTGCTAGCAAAGATGCATTGATTGCTCAAATGAAAGTGGATTCACAATCAGCTATGACAATACTTCAGAAGAAATACCAGCCAGAGTTTGTTGGAAGAGGGGTGATTATTCCATGACTGATCTGAGCCAGACAACTATAGAACGGCTCCTTCGTCGCGGAGTTTCCGAGATTATTTCTGAGGAAGGGTTACTCGATTTATTAAAACAAGACCGTCCTCTACGATTGAAAATGGGGTTTGACCCAAGTCGTCCAGATATCCATCTTGGGCATGTGGTCGGTCTTAGAAAACTGCGTCAATTTCAAGAATTAGGCCATCAAGTAGTTTTGATCGTAGGTGACTGGACTGCACAGATAGGTGATCCGTCTGGAACTTCGGTTACTCGACCTATGTTGACGCATAAAGAGGTTCAGGACAATGCTAAAACGTACATGGAGCAGTTTTTCAAAGTGGTTGATAAAGACAAGACCGAAACAGTATGGCAGAGTGAATGGTTTTCCAAATTCGGGCTTGCTAATGTAATAGAATTGACTTCTAAGTTCAGCGTAGCGCAATTTCTGGCAAGAGAAGATTTTGCTAATCGGTACAAACAGGGAAAACCCATTGCTGTAACAGAATTCCTGTATCCGTTATTACAAGCATATGATTCCGTTGTAACTAAAGCTGACGTAGAGTTTGGTGGAACCGACCAAAAATTCAACTTATTAGTTGGTAGGGATTTGCAGGGAATAATGGGGCAAGCGCCTCAGCAGTTACTTTTAATGCCCATTATCCCAGGGACTGATGGAATAAAGAAGATGAGTAAATCATTCGATAATTATGTTTCTCTGGAGGATGATTCCAGCGAGATGTTTGGGAAAATTATGTCTATTCCTGACTCATTAATCGTGACTTACTTTGATCTTTTAACTGATGTATCTGTTTCTGACTTGGCATTGATAAAAGAACAATTGGATACTCAATCCATTAATCCAATGGTTATCAAGAAGCAATTGGCGAGAGACATAGCAACACAGTTTCATGGCTTGGACAAAGCTAAGGATGCGGAAGATAACTTCAAAGCTATTATTCAACTTGGTAAAGCCCCTGAAGATATTGCTATTGCAGTCAAACTGATCAGAGGGAGTGCAGGTGAAGAGTGTGGTTTTGTAGTACAGCGTAATGATCAGGCAGACGTGTCGATCGATACTTTCTCACTCGGAGATTTACCTCAAGTTCAACGACGACATTATCTTGACCAAGTACAAGAATACGCAGTACGAGAAGGACTTGATAGTAATGCTGTTTTTTTGATAGATTTAGCTGAGCTATTGACCCAAATAAAGATGCTTCCCAGTAAGTCAGAAGTCCGACGTTTGATATCACAAAATGGAATTGATCTGAACGGTAAGAAAGTAAATGAACACGTTATTGCAGTATCGGCGGGAACAATATTAAAAATTGGCAAGCGCGGTTTTTTGAGATTCACCAATTAACATGCGAGTTATCGTATGATTGATTTTAGAATGAATCACATCTTTGAGTAGTTAGATAAGAATATGTTTTTATGAAAGGAGCCTATGACTAACGATTTGCGGATTCCCGGGCCAACACCTTGCCCAGATGACATTCTTGAGAGTATGGCAACTCCGATGATCAATCATCGGGGCCCAGAATTTGCTGAGTTAATTGAACGAGTGACTGAGAACGCTAAACTCGTTTTAAATACAAAGAATAACCTTTTTTTCTTCACTAGCTCCGGAACTGGAAGCTTAGAAGCAGCGGTAGTTAATACTCTATCCCCGGGAGATAAAGTACTATCCCTTATTACTGGATTCTTCGGTGAAAGATTTGCGAAAATAGCTGAGCTTTATGGTGCAGAAGTGGAACGGGTAGAATTTCCTCTTGGTGAGGGAGCTGATCCGGATATAATTAGGGATCGTCTTAATGCTGATCCTGCATTTAAGGCAGTTTTGGTTACCCACAATGATACATCCACAGGGATAGCTAATCATCTTCCTGAAATAGCAAAAGTGGTTAAACAAGAATTTGGACTATTGTTACTGGTAGATGCCATAAGCAGTGCTGCGTGTCTTCCTATCTATACCGATATATGGGGCTGTGATGTTGTAGCGACTGCGTCTCAAAAAGGTTTTATGTCTCCTCCTGGGATTAGTCTGATGACGTTTAGTGAGCAGGCTTGGGAAAGTTATCATAAATCTACGATGCCTAAATTCTACTTTGATGTTAAGCAGGCTTTGAACTTTTTTGAAAAAGGACAGACTCCTTGGACTCCATGTTTGAGTGTCCTTTTTGCTTTGGATACTGCAGTAACTCGAATTCTAGCTGAGGGAGTGGAAGAGGTTTTTCGTCGACATGAGCGATTAGGTGAGCAAACACGATCTGGTGTGTTGGAGCTGGGCTTAGAATTATTCCCTAATGCTCGTTACGCTTCAAATGCGATAACCGCAGTAAATGTGCCGGGTAATATTGACGGTGAATCGTTAGTAGAAACTTTGCGTGTCGAACATGACATGATAATTGGAGGTGGCCAGGGGAGTCTGAAAGGGAAAATTATCCGTATAGGACATATGGGCTATTGCTTTGAAGAAGATGTCGACCGATGTTTAAAAGCAGTGTCTGTTGTCATAGGTGCCAGCTAATCACCGGCGTTTGATTTCTGCATGGATGATGGAAAAACCTTTTAGATCTCAGCAAGCTTGTCGTATGCTTCTAGTAGGGTTTTTTCAGTATCCTTCCATCCAAGGCAAGCATCCGTTATTGAAATGCCGTAAGTCAGAGAATCTGGATTACTTTCATGGAGCGTCTGGTTTCCTGATTTCAGATGACTTTCAAGCATTGCTCCCACAATATTTTGATTACCAGCAGTTCTTTGGGTTACTACATCTTGGAAGACTGCAGGTTGAAGGTCAAATTGCTTTTTGGAGTTAGCATGAGAGCAATCAATTACTAGTTTACTAACCACATTTGATTTATTGAGTATAGTGATAGCATTTTCTACGGATTCAGCATCATAGTTTGGCCCGTTTGATCCTCCGCGCAATATTAGGTGGGCGTTTGGATTGCCTGTAGTGACGACAATGGATGCGTTTCCCTTGTCGTTTACACCCAAAAAGCCATGTTTAGCGTTGGCAGCGACAATAGCGTCTGCGGCAAGCTGAATACTTCCTCCTGTTCCATTTTTCATGCCTACTGGCATACTCAGCCCACTTGCCATCTGTCTATGTGTTTGGCTTTCAGCCGTACGGGCACCTATAGCTGCCCATGAAATGAAATCAGCTATATATTGTGGTGTGATAGGATCCACAAATTCGGTTGCACAAAGCAGGCCAATGTCAGATACATCACTTAGAAACTGTCTTGCCCTGCTCAAACCTTCCTTGATGTCAAGACTTCCGTTTAAATGCGGGTCGTAGATCATCCCTTTCCAACCAATAGTGGTACGAGGTTTTTCAAAATAGACTCTCATCAAGATAAGTATTCTTGATGAGATTTGGTCGGATAAAGTTTTGAGTTTGCTGGCATACTCTCGTCCGGCTTTTATATCATGAATGGAACAAGGGCCTACGACTATCATAAGGCGATTATCGTGGCCTGAAATGATATCGACGATAGCCTTGCGACCAGTAGATATTAATGACCGTTGATTCTCAGATAGGGGTATCAGCTGTTCATATTCTAAGGGAGTAGGCAAGGCTTGAATATCAGCAATATTGATATCTTTTAATTCACTATTATTGGCCATCTTCAATCCTTGTTAGATAAATCTGCAGGGTTATCACTAAGACCTGAGACGACTTTTTATCAGTCATCAATCTATAATTCAGTGATATAGGTGGCTTATAGTACACGTGCCTGCATGAAATATCAAATCCAACAGAATCAAGTAGTTAGTTGTTAGTTACGCGTCTAATGAAGGATGGGTAACTATGTTACAGTCAGTTACAAAGAAGGCAACCTGAAGGTATAGGGTCGCCTTGGGGTTCTGACTAACATTCTGTCATAGTAATTCACGCATGGTTAATCCAGCAGGTAATTTGGGGTGGAAGAACGTGGATTTGGGTGGCAAAATTAAGGTTGCCTGATGCAGCTTTTCGAATGTGTCTAATGATATAGGCTTCATCACAAAGCCTATATCAGCCGATTGATTAAAGATACCATTAACGAGCGACCCAATCTCATGTTCGTATCCCATCGTTGCGTCATAACGAGACTTTAAGGCAGGTTTCAGGACACACTCAGTGAGTATCCAACTAAGTGTTGTTGTGACTACCTGATTAGTTTGATCTGGCGGGAATTCATTGTTAATTTGGCTATTATTAGGCACTAAAAGTGTAGCTTTCATTTCTCGTATTTGTACGATGCTATCTTGGTTAGTGCTGCTAAGTAGTTGGTTGATTGTTTTTACTGCATTATATTGGGAGTCAGGATCTAATGGCACCACTGATATTGTTTGAAAATTATTTTGAATATTTTGATCGATTTGTTTTTGAATTTGTGGGGGTACACTTTTTAATATTCTATGGTAGGGCAGTAGGAGAAGTCCGGGATCATTGAACGGTATTAAAGTTATCATGATAAAGTTACTAGCTTCATCTAAATTAGGCTGAGTTTGTGTCTCATGGGTTAACCTTTGATACTGGAGCATTGCATCGTATCTGTGATGGCCGTCAGCCAAATGTACTTTTCGGGTTTGAAGACAGGACTGGATCAGGGATAAATCCTCCGGCTTATCTGTCTTCCAAACAACGATCTCCTCATTATTTGGCAATTTTGCCTGAGAGGAGGGAGTGGTTTGAGACATTTGTAGCATAAAGTTGTTTAGGGTAGCGTCATTGTCACGGTAGAGTCCCATTATTGGGCTAATATTTGATTGAGAATATTGGACATGAACTAGTCGATCTTGCCGTGGTTTTGGGGCAGTATGTTCATGAGTGATAACTCTGCTTTGTGCCGAACCTCCTAGGCGGATGCAACCAGTTATCCCATATCTGCTATGGGATTTTCCGTTGTGGGAGAATTGATGGCGAGTGATGTAAAAAGAATTATTGGCATCCCGCGCAATTACATTATTTCTTAACCATTGATTCAGTTTTGTTTTAACTGAGGTGTACTCTTCCTCCAGAGGGTTCTTTTCAATTATTGGAAGTTCAAGACGTACTGCATTATGGCGACTTAATGAGTAAAAATATGATTGATCCTCCTTTGAGATCACATCGTACGGAGGGCAAATAAGATTACCTAATTCTTCTGTTTGGGTGGTATTGAACCTCAGGGCTCTAAAAGGTCTGAAATCAACCACTGGCTGCTCCTCTACTTTCCAGATAATTCAGGATATATTCTAGATTAAATTAGAAAAAACTATCATGCATGGTTTGAGGCTAAATCATTTTGATTAAGCTTTGCATTCGACTATAATGATGACTGATATCGGCTGGGTACATCATCCGTAGCCCGAAGTTCTGTACAGAGATAATCATACCATTAATTATTGATATGTGTATTTAGAGCAGTTAATATGGGAACCGCCTGTAGATTGTAGTGATAGCGTGTAGGTTTTGATCTTCGATCCCAGAAGGATGATTGAAACCTTGATAACCTATGTTGTATGATGTCGCACCTATCAACAGGAATTAAGTAAAAATAGGAGGAATGTAATGAGAGTCTCAGATCCGACAAGGCTAGAAGTTGTAAAAAATTCCTTGGAAGGTATTGCAGAGGGCATGGCATTGACTTTGGTTAGGACGTCTCGTTCCTCGGTTGTACGGCAGAGCTTAGATTTCTCCACAGGTGTTTTAAGTTCTAAGGGTGAGTTAACTGGGCAAGGCATGTGCGTACCTGTTCATTTAGGTGGCATGATGCCTGCATTGAATGCGTGTCTAGCTCGATATCCCGGTAAAGTCTATCCAGGCGATATTCTTGCTACAAATGATCCTTATGAAGGTGGTAGTCACTTACCCGATATCTTTTTATTTAAGCCTATTTTTGAAAGAGATACATTGGTTGGATATAACTGTGCAATGAGTCACCATACAGATATCGGAGGTAGGGTGGCAGGAGGTAATGCTTGTGATAGCTCAGAAATTTATCAGGAGGGACTCAGGATTCCTCCCCTGAAACTTTTTGAAGAAGGAGTAGCTAATGAAACCCTTTTTCGAATTCTTGAGAAAGCAGTAAGGGTTCCTGATATTGTCTTGGGAGATTTAAAAGGGCAGATAGCAGGACTTTATTTTGGTGAAAGGGAATATCTAAAGCTGGTAAATCGTTACGGTATTGAGGGACTTGAGGAAGCAACCGAAGAGTTGCTCGAATATTCTGAGATGTTGACCCGAAATGCTATTCGCTCTCTTCCGGACGGTGAATGGACATTCACGGATTATATTGATGATGACGGTTTCAGTGAGGAACCCATAGCTATTGTATCGACCTTGTCTAAAGAAGATGATGAGATACACGTCGATTTTACGGGAACCTCACCCCAATGTAAGGGAGCAATACAGCCAGTTTTTCAGACTACGCAAGGTATGGTTTATGCTGTTACAAAATGTATTTTGGGCACCCTTGGATTCGGTGATATACCTAATACCGCCGGGTATTTTCGACCGATTAAAGTGACCGCCCCCGAAGGCACTTTTCTGAATCCATTGCCTCCCGCTCCTGTGGCAGCAAGAGCTTTAGGATGCTGGAGAATGGTACAGTCTTTGTTTGGAGCATTTGCTCAAATGATTCCTGAAAAAGTCTATGCTTGCAGTGGAGGAAACGAGCTAGGTGTGGGATTTTCTGGATATGATAAAAGTAAAACTCCCTGGAAGCCTTGGGTCCAATTGGAATTTCATGTTGAGATGGCTATGGGTGGCCGTCCTGGCATGGACGGTATAGATGCCCAAGGTGCAGGGTTAGGCAATTTAGCAAATGTACCTGTTGAAGTAGAAGAGACGGAGCAGCCACTATTTGTTGAGGAATATGCAATATTGGAAGATAGTGAAGGTGCAGGGATGAATCGAGGTGGCGCTGGTATGGTTCGCCAGTGGAGGTTCACTATGGATGAGACAGTTGTCCAGGTTCGATCTGATAGAATGAAATTCCAACCGTATGGCCTTTTTGAAGGAGAGTCTCCCGCACCTACTAAGATTGTTATTAATCCTAGCGATCCGGAAAGCGAGCTTAAGCCTTCGAAGTTTTTGGCAAGTGTTAAGAAAGGGGATGTGCTGCGAGTTCAATGGCCTGGCGGAGGTGGATGGGGTCGGCGCGAAGCGGGTGAAGCAGATCGTTCAGACCCTGAGTGAGCGTCGCGGGGCCCAAGAAGCGATGCTCTTTCTCCACGGGTTAGGGCTCACGTCGAACATGGCCGCCAAGATCTACCGGCGTTATAGCGACGACACGGTGCGCTTGATCCGCGAGAACCCCTACCGCCTCGCCTATGATGTGCGCGGGATCGGCTTCCTGCGCGCCGATGAGGCCGCTCGAGGGATGGGTATCGGCCCCGACGCACCTGAGCGCGTGCAGGCCGGGCTTCACTACTGCTTGAGCCAGGCCACGTCGGCGGGGCATTGTTTCCTTCCGCGCGCGGTCTTGGTCCGTGAGACCAGCCTGCTCCTTGGCGTGGATGAGGCGCTCTGTGAACCGGCGCTCGGCGCGCTCAAACGGGAGGCACGTATCGTCGTCGACCCTGAGCGCGACCCCAGCGATCCTGCGATCTACCCTTCGCAGCTCTTTCGCGCTGAAGGCGAGGTCGCGGCGCAGATGGCGGCGCTCCTGCAGCCAGTGCCCGATTCAGGCACCTCGCAGGCCATCATGCAGGCTGCGAATGCGCTCAGCCTCACGCCCTCAGACGATCAGGTGGCGGCGCTGAAGATGGTCCTTGCCGAGGGCGCCGCGGTGCTGACGGGGGGACCTGGCACCGGGAAGACCACGATCATACGGATCCTGGTGAACGCGGTCGGTCTCGACGAGAGTCGAATCGCGCTCGCCGCGCCGACCGGAAGGGCAGCTAAACGACTCGCTGAAGCCACGGGACTCGAGGCCAAGACGATTCATCGGATGCTCGAATACTCCCCGATGGATCACTCCTTTCGACGCGACGCGGACCACCCCTTGGACGCGTCTCTCGTGATCGTCGATGAAGCTTCGATGCTCGATTTGCCGATACTCCCATCAAAAACTTTTTGTCTTTTTTGCGCTTATACATATTAAATAAAAAAAGATAAAATCGTTAATAAAATCAGTTAGATAACATTTTCAAACTATTTTTGTTAATAATATCAATGACATAAGTCAATGACGCTCTGATTGTAAGCATTTTACGCAAGTCTAGTCAGGTCTAAAGTATTGAAATCATTGATAAAATAAAAAATGTTTGACATCACAACGTAATATGCTTAAGATACTTCCCATGCTGATTGAGCGACACAGCAAACAGCGTAGCTCGGTTACATAATATATAGTCAATCTCGGCCTTTCTGGATATCGACACTATGTATTTACTGAAACACGTTGAATGCGATAACAGTCTCAGAGTTCAGCGACAGTTTTTTAGCTCCACAGTCTAGCGTGGGACGGCATTGGCCCGTAAAGGCAAGACGGTAACAAATGCCAAACAGCTTTGAGCGACAGTTCTTGAAATTCGAATCAGATAATTTGGGGCCATACTAAGTGTCCTCAGGTTGCTTAATCGATGGATGTAAATCAAATAGCGGAGTGACAGGATCATCGAGTGACTTTGATTGAGATAGATCGAGCAACCTTCCACTTGAGAAAACAGTGGATACGCCCTGCAAATTTTTGCGGGAAAATGAACTGTATTTTTTTCTGGGTGGGAAAATACACGTGTATTTGTATTTGTATTTGTATTTGTTGTGTGTATTTGTATTTGTATTTGTATTTGTATTTTGTATTTGTATTTGTATTTGTATTTTGGAAGCAATTTAATAA
>CAJWUJ010000017.1 GCA_913047625.1 uncultured Dehalococcoidia bacterium
CTACATCGAAGGAGCCTCCGGCCTGTTTCATTTCCTCTTCGAACTCAGCCATCAGAGACATGTAGTCTTCTATATTCCCTTCAAAAGTTGATACAACACAAATGTTCATAGAATCCCTCCTGTGAAAATTGACTAATTATACGATTACTAACCGTCTATACGATCATTCTACATTAACTAAACCCCCAAATCATTATACGGGCGACTCACTTGATGTCTTTTTTGCTTTTTCGTGGTTGAGATTAACGTTTAATTGCTTAACTGGTTTCCTATAGACTAAAATTTGGTATCAGGAAAGAACTCTATACATATAGGATTTAGCATGACTCTTAATGAATTATCAAATAGGCAAACCCTAATGCTATTTGATGGCCATTCTATGATTTTTAGAGCTTGGTATGCCATTCGTAATCCTATGGTTTTAAGAAAAACCGGAGAAGATATAAGAGCGGTGAGAGGATTTACCAGTTCGTTGCTTAAAATTGTCAGTGAGTTTAAGCCGAGTCATTGTGCAATAACATTTGATACACCTGAACCCACATTTCGTCATAATTTGTACAAAGAATACAAGGCGCACCGTTCTGAAACACCAGAAGGGCTTCTTTCGCAGTTTGATAGGGTAAAACAAGTGGCGGAGGCATTTGATATTCCACTGTACGAACTTCCGGGGTATGAAGCTGATGATTTACTGGGGACTCTATCTTACATTGCGGCTGAGAAGGGGCTTCACACTATTATTGTGACTGGAGATACAGACACCTTGCAATTAGTAAGTTCAGAGGTTTCGGTTTTGTTGAATTCAGGCTCTGGAAATCAAAAAATGTACGATGACCGGATGGTTCAAGATCGTTACCTTGGCCTAGTGCCAGGCCAGTTGCCTGATTTAAAAGCGCTTCAAGGTGATACATCCGATAATATACCTGGTGTGCCTGGTATAGGGGAAAAAACAGGTATTAAACTCTTAAATCAGTTCAGTAGTCTTGATAATCTTTATGCTAAGGTTCAAGAAGTGGAACCTGCTAGGATCAAGGATCTATTGATTGCTCATAAAGATTTGGCGTACCACAGTAAAACATTAGCTAAGATAGTCGTCGATATTCCATTGCAATTCGATATTGGGCAAAGCCAATTTGGTGGATTTAAACGAGAGAAAGTTATTACACTATTCAACGAATTGGAATTTGCCGGATTGGTAAGTAGAATTCCTCAAACAACCGATGAAAACTCCTTTATTAGCCGTAATTTAGAAAAGCCCGCCTCATTTCAAGTGATTGAAAACGAATCTCAAATTGATTTGATGATTGCATCGATCGACGGTGCAGTGCCGTTAGTGCTTGATTTTGTTACTGATACCCAAGATCCAATCAAATCAGAAATATTAGGCATTAGTTTAGGACTGCTAGACGGTGAACCTAATTATCTTTCCTTGCTGGATACTGATCTTCAATCAGTTTCACGTGAGGAAAGACTCGCTAAACTTCAGGTAATCTTGGAAAACGAGAAAATCGAATTGGTAACACATAATGCCAATCATTTTCTAACAATTTGCAGTAGGTTGGAAATAAAATGCCAAAATATATCCTTCGATACTATGATTGCGGCATCTTTAGGAGGCTCCAGGGGAGTTGCTTTGGAAACCCTTGCCTTTAATCGACTGGGTCTTGAGTTACCTATGGCAAAAACCGTACTTAGTAGTAAAACAGAAGCATCTTTAGCGCAAGAGTCTCAAATAGACCAGATAGCAGCCTTCTCTTGCAGGCGTGTTGAAGCTATTGGTGACCTTAAGGAAAGTTTAGAAGCTGAGCTGAAATTAAATAATCAATGGGAGTTATTTCAAGATGTTGAAATGGGCTTGGTGCCTGTTTTGGTGGAAATACAATTGACCGGAGTCACAATTGATATAGCGTTGCTCAATAGACTGTCTATTTCCGCTTCAGAAAAACTGGAAATAATTGAAGGGCAAGTCTATGCTTTAGCTGGTAAAAACTTTAACATCGCATCTCCTTCCCAACTGGGGGCAGTGCTATTTGGTGAACTTAATCTACCATCTGGCAAACGGACAAAGACCGGATATTCCACCGATGTGAAAGTTTTAGAGCCGCTAAGAGAAAGTTATCCTATTGTAGATTTGGTATTGCAGTATCGAGAACTTGCAAAACTACAGTCTACTTATTTAGATGTTTTGCCAGCCCTTCGTAACCCTGAAACTAACAGAATCCATACTTCTTATAATCAAGTAGGAACCACTACTGGAAGGATATCCAGTAGTGATCCTAATCTTCAAAATATACCTGTTCGCACTGCACTAGGGAGAGAAGTCAGAAAGGCCTTTATTCCTGAGGATTCATCTTGTTGGAAATTTGTTAGTGCTGATTATTCTCAGATTGAGCTACGAGTTTTAGCTCACATGTCAGGTGATACAAACTTACGGGCTGCATTTATGGCTGATGAAGATGTCCACTCTGCTACTGCAGCGACTGTGTATGGTGTCGCAATAGAGGACGTTTCCAAGGACATGAGACGGATAGCTAAAATAATGAATTTTGGTGTCATTTACGGGCTAAGCCCCTACGGGATCTCTCAACAAACCAATTTGTCTGTTGAACAAGGAGCTGAGTTTGTTGGAATCTATTTCGGACGTTATCCAGAAATCAAATCTTACATAGAAAACACAAAAATTACTGCGAAAGATTCCGGGTATGTGGAGACTATTTTGGGTCGTCGTCGATACATACCAGAAATAAACTCGGGAGATTTCCAAGCTAGGCAAGCCGCTGAACGAATGGCAGTGAATATGCCAATCCAGGGAAGCGCCGCTGATATTTTGAAGATTGCCACAATTCGGATCTATGAAAAACTCAGTGCTTTAAGGATGAAAAGCAGGATGGTATTACACGTACATGATGAATTGATTTTTGAGGCAAGAAACGAGGAGATTGAATTACTAATTAGGGAAGTCACCAAATTAATGTCTTCTGCATTACCCTTAGCTGTACCATTGAAAGTTGATTTTAAAGTTGGTTCTACGTGGCAAGACATGGAGTCAGTGGACCTTCCCTCCTAAATTAAACAGGGTAATTTGTAGTAACTGAATTAAAGTGATACCTTAAAGGAATATAACGAGACGTAGATAGGTCGAGGTGAACAAATGCCACTCTATGAATACCATTGCAACGTTTGTGAAATCATTTTCGAGCGGTTGCAGCTTATGGGCAGTAACAGACTCGTAGTTTGTGATCGTTGTGGTTCAGAAGCTAGCAGAATATTATCTGTGGTAGCGTCGTATTCAAAAAGCGATATGTCTAATACCAGCATGGCATGCGACTCCTCAGTTCCAGCTATGCCTGGTTGTGGTTCTGGGGGCTGTGGGGCCTGCTAGGTGGCGACAACATCTAATGGGTTAGCCTAGAATCTTTTGTCCGTTAGTTATCCGATCTTTATTTCCTATTTGATAATTTACTTGAATTATTGAACTTGAACGGCGTATTTTTTACATAAGAGGTCTGATGTAATGGAAATTACGTTATTGTTGCTTCTCTTGGCTTTCCTGAATCTGTGCGGGTTTTACGTCGTGTTGCGTCGGATTCGAAATAGTGCACCTGGGGAACAAAGCGGTGATGAATTGCGAGACCAATTGCTTGCATTTAAAGATATTGGTGCGTCTATTCAAAAACTTACACAGCAGCAAGAAGAAGCCCAAGCTTTGGGTCGCTCACTGAAAGATTTACTGCAGACACCAAAATTAAGAGGCACTTACGGGGAAGTTATTCTTGAAGAGATGTTGGATAAGGTTTTGCCGAAGGGTATATGGGAAAGTCAATTTCCGATCAGTGGCACAGAAAAAGTGGATTGTGTAGTGAAATATAGAGACGTGGTAGTGCCCATCGATGCAAAGTTTCCAAGAGATGATTACTTGCGGTATTTAGATTCAGAATCCGATGAACGAAGATCAGTACATTGGAAAGCTTTTGAAGAGGCAGTGAGGAAGCAAATTTTATCTATAGAGTCGAAATATGTTAAGCCAGAAACAGGAACGGCAGAATTCGCTTTAATGTTTATACCGTCAGAGGCGATTTATTATGAAACAATAGCTGAAACAAATCATATGGGCCAACCTGCTAAACTACTGGAATATGCTCAAGAGCATCATGTTATACCAGTTAGTCCGAACACTTTTTATGCTTTCCTACAAGTGGTTATTTTATCTATAAGAAATGTACAGATATACAGCAATGTAAAGAAAATCCAGGAGAGTCTTGTAGATTTGCAGAGATCTTTTGAACGTTTCTATAACAAGTACGATGAAATGGGCAAGCGCCTGAATCAAGCGGCCGAAGCCTATCGAGTTGGCAACGACCATGTTGAACGTTACAGGCGTAGACTGGACAGTACGCTAAGTGTAGAAGGATTTCAATTAGGTGAGCCAGACACTAGAGACTCTGATAGTGATGTTTCAAATAAACTTTCGTAATGAACCGTGAGAAACGTGAAGAAAAACCGGATCTGATTAAAAATTCAGTTAGATCGTTTCGGTTTAAATCGCGATATGAAAAGTATCAGTATTCCTTCTAAAAGTGTACTGATTGCAATCAGGAAAGTGGCATTTAACCAAAAATTGTAAGGGTACATTCTCACTAGATAAGTGTCTGGAGACAAGATCCACAGATCATTGTCAAAGCTAATATAGTGGAAAATATTAAAAACTTCTTGGAAGCTGAGCAAAAGCGAGGACAGTCCTATTAGAAGTATAAAAGAAATAGCCAGACTTGCGCCTATTGCAGAAAGTGTGGCTATGGTTTTAAGGGCTTTAGCTTTCCGCCAATAGAGTAATGCAAGGGAAAATAGTAACAAGTATCCGCCGGAGAACTCTTGGGCCTTGTAGGTCTTGTGGAAAAGATCCTTTACGTCCTTCATGTGCAGGATTTCTCTTTCGGAATAGACCTGCTGATCTATGCCTTCCACCTCAATTATTACTGCAAGAGGCTCTGTTTGCGTGTGCACATAATCGATAATTTGTTGTGCTCCGCGTAGCAGTTGATCCTTAGAAATCTGGCTTGAGGATTCCACCTTAGTGATTTCAAAGAGCAAATTATAGGATGTCAATGTAGAGCTCGCCCAACGAACATTTGTTGACACAAGGAAAACAATAATAGATATAACGAATAGAACCTTGGAACAAAAGCGCAACAATCTCATTAGTATTGGTTGGATATCCGAAACATTTAAATTACTTGTCATGAGTTTGGCAGTATTGATAGAGTAGTTTAATGCAATACAGTGAGAGAGAAAAGACCAATAATTTTGAGAAATTAGTAGAAGTGTTAACTTTCCTGCGTTCGCCAAACGGATGTGCATGGGATCGCGCCCAAGACCTCCAATCTGTTAGAAGATTGCTACTCGATGAAGTTTATGAGGCTATTGAGGCTATAGAAGATAACGACCTATCCCTCCTCGCTGAGGAATTGGGAGATTTACTGGTATTAGTGATTTTCTCTGCACTACTGGCAAGTGAAAAACACGCCTTTTCTCTTGATGATGTACTTGACGGTGTTATTCAAAAAATTTACCGAAGACATCCCCATGTTTTTGGATCTGAAAAAGCTACTACTCCTCAAGAAGCCAAAGAAGTATGGAATCGAATGAAGAGGAAAGAAAAAAAGGGTTCTTTTCTTCTTGATCAAGTTCCTAAAAGTTCACCAGCCCTTTCTTTTAGCCAGCTATTGCAGGAAAGAGCTGCTAACGTTGGCTTTGATTGGGATTCCACTGATCAAGTGGTAATGAAGCTTAATGAAGAGCTAAAGGAATTGGCCGACTCTAAGTCAATAGTTGATAGGACTGAAGAATTAGGTGATGTGTTGTTCACAGTGGTCAACCTGGCTCGGAAATATGATATTCACGCTGAAAATGCTTTGAGACAGTCTGCCACTAAGTTCGTCAAACGGTTTGAAGCGATGTCCGAATTAGCCCGACTGAGGAAACTAAATTTTGAAAAGCTTTCTATGGATGGGAAAGACGCTTTATGGGAAGAAGTAAAAGTTCAAGAAAGGGATGATGCTGATAAGCCTGAAGGAGATCGTAGTAGCTAGCCTCCCCCGATTGGCCGGACAATATCTATTCTGTCATTTTCCTGTATCTGAATGATCTTCCATTCACTGGCTTCTACAACGCTTCCGTTATGAGCAATGGCAACGAAACTAGACGGAACAGAAAGCTCTAATTCGCTTATGCAGGAGGCAAGACTCATATTTTTTGAAAGTTGGTAAGGCTTCCCGTTAATTGTAATTGTGATCACTTGATAATCCTTTGTAGTCACGTTGACTTCTGGGGCGTTTCCAGTACTTCACGCAATTCATAAGCAGCTTTTTGTGGATCTTTAGCTTCCATTATAGCGCTTATTACAGCGATACCTGTAGCTCCAGATTGGGAAACTGCTCGTACATTGGATATGTTTATTCCTCCAACAGCAATAATAGGGGTTTTGATAGTTGAGGAAACACTGCGTATTAGCTCAGTACCAGACCCAGCAAAAGATGGTTTTGATTTGCTGGGGAAAATAGTGCCAAGTTGAACATAGGAAACATGGTGTTCTTCTGCGGTTTGTGCAAAAGATAAACTGTGAACAGATTGCCCTATCAGGAAATCTGTTGAAGGGTTAGTGTAATTACGGTGCTTGATCAATTCTTGTTCGGGAAAATGCACGCCATCCGCTTGGCATTCTTTTGCCAAAGTTCTTTCACCATTAATAAAAAACAACGCCCTACCCAATGTAATTTCTCTTATTTCAAATGCTAAACGGTGCAACTCAGTTGTTCCAAGGTCTTTTTCACGAAGTTGTACAAGATTGACACCTCCAGCAATTGCGGCTCTTATTATTTGGGATAAAGATAGAGACGTACAAAGATGCCTGCTAGTTATCAACGCAAGGCATGGATTTGGCAAGGTTGCAGATTGGACCAACGAGCTATCCAGAATAATTAATTTTCCCCTCGGTAGGACTGCTTGGATTTGCGTAAAGGGTTTTCTCCATTCTTCCTGAAAGGAAACCGAGTCTTCCTGCTATAACTCCTGTCTTGAATGCTTCTGCCATAATTTTGGGTTGATATGATTTGGCGATTGCTGTATTTACCAGTACTGCATCTGCTCCAACTTCCATAGCTAAGCAAGCATCTGAAGGTACGCCTAACCCTGCATCTACAATTACAGGAACTGAAACTGTCTGGATGATGATTTGAATTTCTTCAAGGGTGTGAATTCCTTGTCCTGAGCCAATCGCAGAGCCTAGAGGCATCACTGTGGAACATCCGACTTCTTCAAGCTGCCGAGCTAACACAGGATCTGCGTTAATGTAAGGAAGTACGATAAATCCTTCCTTAACAAGCGTTTCAGCGGCCTCGAGGGTACCTTTCGGATCCGGAAATAACCATTTTGGATCGGGTGTGACTTCCACTTTAATCCAATTAGGTAACCCCATAGCCTTAGCAAGACGGGCTATAGTAATGGCCTCTTCGGCTGTTCTAGCGCCTGCTGTGTTGGCTAATATCAGATATTGATTCGGATTAATCGCATCCAAAATATTGTCGCTGGGATCTTGATCCAGTTCTATGCGACGGATTGCTACCGTTACTATCTCTGCAGACGCGGCGTCCAGTGCATCAAGCAGTATTGGACTACTTTTGTATTTTCCGGTACCAAGAAGGAGCCTGGAAGAGAATTTTTTATTTGCTATTGTCAGAGAGTCCATGCCATGCATCATATGGTCATATAGTATAGAATGGAAGCATTAGTTCGTTGTATAGGTCCATTAGGCAGCATTCACAATCTATTTTTACAGATTTACCAGATTGTTAATGCAATGGAATACGCCAAAATCTGGCGTGGCAAACTATCAAAATTTGTTCTTGAAAATGTAGAGCACGATAGTATCACCAGCCAAATATGAAGTCAATGAACGTAGCTTAGGGTCACAAACCAAGTTGAATCTATATGATTTCTTTAGTCCATAAAATAGGCCGTGTGATTGTTCCCAAGCCGCTTGCTATAGTAACTTTCGGCCATAGTTTGAATCACGGTATGGATGTTACCTATGGGGCACTTCTAGTGTTAATTGGGGCTGAGTTTGATGTTGATTTAGCTACGCTGGGTTTAATAGGGACTTTAGGAGCTGTTGTTTATGGTGTCATAGCAATTCCTGGAGGCCTCTTAACAGATCGTATTGGTTTTGGTAAAACACTGATTTTAGCTTTGATTGGGTCTGGTATGAGTGCCTTGGTTGTTTGCGGATCAGTGAACATCATTTCGCTAGCTTTAGGGTTGATGCTAGTAGGGGCTTTTGGAGGAGTATTTCATCCAGCCGGATTGGCTTTTGTTGCGAGTGACGTTCGTCGGCGATCCACTGGCATGGGCGTTTTTGGAGCGGGAGGAAATCTTGGAGTGGCTATTACTCCAGTGATAGTAATGTCTATCGCTGCGGTCTATGGATGGAGAGCTGGATTTTATATTTTTTCGGGCCTGTTGATTTTCTCTGGATTACTTATGTTATCTGTTCATCGTTCACTTGAATCTTCAGATAAAGAGAAATCAAACCAGGAGTTGGACCGTTCGGATGCGATGAATTCTATCCGAGGTTCTCGAGGAGTAGCTGTGTTTCCCACAGCAATGATCATATTGGTTAATTCGTGTCTTGGTTTTTTATATCGGGGTACTGTTACCTTTCTCCCGTTGCATTTTCTGAATAACAGCCAATTCAGCATTTTTGGCTTTGATAGTATCACCATTGCTGGCTTCTTGGTGACAGGTACTTTGCTTATGGGTGCTTTTGGGCAATATATAGGCGGTATCCTGGGAGACAGAACCAAAAAGGAACCCCTATTGATCGTGTTGGCTGTACTTTTATTTCCATTATTGTTGGCGGTTGGCTGGAGCACGGGATGGGTACTGATTTTAGTGACAGCTGCGTATGCTTTAGTGTATTTTATGGCACCCCCATCCTATAATGCGCTTGCAGCAGAATATGTGGCACCTCAATTGCGAGGACGTGTTTTCGGATTAATATTTTTCGGTGCTTTTGGGATTGGATCCTTTGGTAGTTGGGTTGGAGGACTAGTGGCGGAAAGCTTTGACACGGGAGCAGTTTTCCTTGCACTAAGTGGAGTCAGTGCATTAGTGATTGTAGCAGCGGTTGCGTTATTGATTTATTCGGGCAATGTGAAAAATAGACCATAGGGCTGCTCATCCAATCAAATCAAAGGAATAAGTCCTCTCCCTCTTTTCGCAGCATCGATTCCCTAATACATCCACTGCGATCTTTATTGATATATCCTCTGACTAGGACTGCAGGTACTCGATCAAGTTTGTTCATGATTAATTCTGCTGCACATGCAAGTTCATCGACTACGGCTATTTGAGTACTTTTTAGGGAGATGCCTTCGGAGTCTAGTTCGCCCCTGTAGTCTCTTAAAGGGTTAATGCCCCATGATCCAATGGCAAGATTTATGGCACCATTTCTCCAGGGTCTTCCAAAGGTGTCGCATATGATGACTGGAAGATTAACGTTAGTAGAGAGGGTTATGCCTAGACTTATTTTCTTTGCTGAAAGGTCAGGATCTATGGGCAGCAGACAGACGGTTGATCCTCCAGGAACATTAGAGCTGTCTACTCCTGAATTTGCACAGATAAATCCATGCCGGGTTCTTGTGATTACGACACCATTCTCACAACGTAAAACATTCGTTGCTTCCCGAAGAATAACCTCCATGTGTTGGGGAGAGTGGCCACTCTTCTTTGCAAGCTGTATAGCTTTTTCAGATGGCAGGATTTCTTGGAGATTTACCAGTCTTCCTTCGGACTTGGAGACTATTTTTTGGGCAATAACCAAAACATCAGTCTGATCCAACACCATTTCTTGCCTAGCCAAAGCAGCGACTATAACCTCACTGATGTTGTGGCCCTCATTTATTTCAGGTATTTCTGTTAAGCCTATGAGCTGAATCATGGTGTTGGATTTAACCTAGATAATTTCATTGTTTGGCAGGATAGAGAACTGCAAAAAATGTGACTGCAACACCTTGATAGAACACTTCTGCTGGTTACAGACGAAAGTCTGATAAATTTTGGGCTACTATGGAATTGGGCGACATACTTAGGGAATATAACATTTTCTGTTCTTTCTGAGAAGCGGTTCTTTAGGCAGAGATTAGCTTGACAAACATCCACGGTCGCTGATAGACTTCTCCAATTGTCTCAGTCGGTTGGCTGGGCACGGGGTACTTTTGTGCCTAATGATGTTGTTAGAGTGGTTGCGATAGAGAGGCTGGGAGAAAACGACCGTTTATCTTAGCGCGCCTGTTTATTTCACGATATCGATAGTTTATTTAAGGGATTATTATGCCTACAATTAATCAACTAGTGCGGAAAGGTCGGGTTTCCCTGACCAAAAAAACTAAGACACCTGCTCTTGGCTTTAATCAGAATGCACTTAAAAATAGACTTACTAAATCGCAGGGTAATTCTCAAAAGCGTGGGGTGTGTGTGCAAGTCAGGACAGTTACCCCCAAGAAACCGAATTCTGCCCTTCGGAAAATAGCTAGGGTACGCTTGACTAATGGTATTGAAGTGACGGCCTATATTCCTGGGGAAGGCCATACTCTCCAGGAGCACTCTGTAGTATTGATACGGGGTGGTCGGGTTAAGGATTTACCCGGTGTTCGCTATCATGTGGTTCGTGGCACTCTCGATGCGACTGGTGTTGATGATCGAAATCGAGGAAGAAGTAAATACGGGGCAAAGAAGAAGAAGTCGTGACGAGTAGGAAGAATTTGTAATGGCAAGAAGGCATAGAGCAGAGAGAAGATCAGTAGTCCCGGATCCTATTTATAAGGACGAGGACTTAACTCGATTTATTAATCGTTTAATGCAGCGCGGGAAGAAAACTGTAGCCCAAGGTATTCTTTATAATGCGTTTACACTGGTTGAAAAAGAGGCAAAGCGTGACCCCTTTGAAATCTATCAGCAGGCTGTAAAGAATGTTTCTCCTATGGTTGAGGTTAAGCCGAGGCGGGTAGGAGGAGCTACCTATCAAGTTCCTATTGAGGTGAGAGGATCTCGCCAAGGGGCATTGGCTCATCGTTGGATTATACGAGCAGCTCGGGACCGCTCAGGTAGGTCGATGTCCGAGAAATTAGCGCAAGAACTAATGGATGCGTCTCGCGGACAAGGTTCTGCAGTAAAACGTCGGGAGGATCTCCATCGTATGGCAGAGGCTAACAGAGCATTTGTCCATTACAAGTGGTAATAAAGACGTAGAGGCGAAGATGCAATCGGTAGGAATTAACAACGAAGCCAAAGAGCTTCAGTCCATAAGAAACATTGGGTTTATTGCCCATATTGATGCAGGTAAGACTACTGTTAGTGAACGCGTCTTGTACTTGACCGGCAAAATATACAAAGTTGGGGAAGTACATGATGGAACAGCAACTATGGATTGGATGGAGCAGGAACGCGAACGCGGTATAACCATTACGTCTGCTGCTACGAGTTGCTACTGGAACGATCACCAAATCAATATTATTGATACCCCTGGCCATGTGGACTTTACGGCTGAAGTAGAACGTAGTTTGAGAGTTTTGGATGGAGGGGTCGTAGTGTTTGATGCAGTTGCTGGAGTGCAGCCGCAGTCTGAAAAAGTATGGAGACAGGCAGACACGTATCAAGTCCCTAGAATTTGCTTCATTAATAAAATGGATCGCTTAGGGAGTAATTTCGACAGGACTATCGATATGATACGTCAAAGGCTAGGAGCGAAGCCAGTGGCTATCCAAGTTCCAGTTGGCAATGAAGATGCATTCAGTGGTTTTGTTGATGTGATTGAGGAAAGACAGTGGGTTTATCAGGAATCAGGGGAAGCCCCAATTGAACAACCAATGACAACTGAACTGCGCACATTGCTGGAAGGTTATAAGGATGCGTTGGTTGAAAAAGTAGCTGAAACAGATGACGATCTCATGATTAAATATCTTGAGGGAACTCAGATTACTCAAGAAGAACTAAAAGTAGCCCTCCGACAAGCTACTATCACAAATCAGTTGGTTCCGGTCTTATGTGGAGCTGCTTTGAAAAACAAAGGAGTCCACTCTTTATGTGATGCGGTTGTTGACTACTTGCCTTCACCTTGTGATTTACCTTCTGTTAACGGTATCGACAGCCGAAATGGTGAAACTGTAACTAGAGATCCTAGTCTAAAAGCTCCTCTGGCCGCATTATCATTTAAGGTTGTTACTGATCCCTATGTTGGAAGAGTGGTGTATTTTAGGGTCTATTCAGGCACAGTCAAAGCAGGATCGATAGTCTATAATTCTACTAAGGGTGTTCGTGAGAGAATGGGAAGAATTCTCAAGATGCATGCTCAGGACCGGGAAGAAATTCAGGGAATATCTGCTGGTAATATAGCGGCTGCGGTTGGCTTGAAAAACACTTTTACTGGAGAAACTATCTGTGACGAGAGTAATCCAGTGGTTTTAGAGTCCATAACTTTTCCTGAACCTGTTTTATCTGTGGCTATTGAGCCCAAGACCAAAGAGGATGAAGAAAGACTTCAAAATTCCCTTATCAAACTTGCAGAGGAGGATCCGACCTTTAAAGTTAAGTTTGATAAAGAGACAGGCCAGACAATAATTTCTGGCATGGGCGAACTTCATTTGGAAATCTTGATTGATAGGCTTAAACGTGAATTTAAAGTGGGGGCCAATGTTGGAAAACCTAGGGTTGCCTACAGGGAGACTCTAACGAAATCTGCCAAGGCAGAAGGGAAATTTATTAGACAATCTGGTGGCAGAGGTCAATATGGCCATGTGGTTGTTGAGGTAGAGCCATTAAGCAGAGGTCAGGGTATCCAGTTTGAAAACCTGATCGTTGGAGGGGCTGTACCTAAAGAGTATATTAAACCAGTTGAGAGAGGAATCCGATCAGCGTTGGATAATGGTGTTATCGCAGGATTCCCATTTGTTGATGCAAAAGTCAAACTACTCGATGGCAGTTACCATCCTGTAGATTCTTCAGAGCTAGCTTTTTCTACAGCTGGATCCATGGCAGTTCAAAGCGCGGTGAATAAAGCTGGCCCCGTTCTTCTTGAACCCATTATGGAAGTCCAGGTTCTAATTCCTGGGGATTTTCTAGGAGATGTCCTTGGTGACTTAAACTCTAGACGGGCATCTATTCGAAATGTGGAAACTAAGGAACAGGTACACCAAGTGGATGCTGATGTTCCCCTTTCTGAACTATTTGGGTATACAACTGCTCTCAGGTCATTGACTCAAGGGAGAGCTACGCATAATATTCAGTTCGGCCATTATAAGCAAGCTCAAGGTAAGGTCCTTGAAGAAATTAAATTGAGTAAGTGAACGGAGAGAAGATGTTCTATAACAGGATGAGTTGGATCAGTTAATTCTGGAAGGTAGTTGAAGGCAGGTAGTTTTTAATGACAACGTCAAAACAAAAAATACGAATTGTGTTGAAATCATATGACCATACAGTTTTGGATACGTCCGCAGAACAAATTGTAGAGGCAGCAGAAAGAACAGGTGCAGCTGTTGCTGGGCCGATTCCTCTTCCTACTGCAATCAAAAGGTTTTGTGTCATTAGATCCCCTCATGTTGATAAGAATTCACGAGAACATTTTGAATTGCGCACCCATAAACGGCTGGTGGATATTGTGGGGCCAACATCCAAGACTATAGATGCATTGACACGTTTAAACGTGCCTGCTGGCGTTGATGTTTCTATAAAAGGTAATATGGCATAGCTAGGGAATTACTGTAAAACAGGAGTATTGACAGGTAGAAGATGATTAACGGATTACTAGGTAAAAAACAAACCATGACTCATATTTTCACTGAGGAAGGAAAGGTTGAGCCTGTTACCCCTATAAAGGCCGGTCCTTGTATTGTGACACAAGTACGGTCTCAAGACGTAGATGGCTACAACGCACTTCAAATTGGTTTTGAAGAAGTCAAGAGGGCAAATAAGGCGGAGTCTGGTCATTTGGCGAGTCTGCCCTTAGTTAGATATCTTAAGGAAATCCCATCTGATGATCATGAGCAAGCGAAAGTAGGAGACCTGGTTACAGTCGAAATCTTCAAGCAAGGTGACAGGGTTGATGTGATTGGCGTGAGTAAGGGTAAGGGCTTTCAGGGTGGTGTTAAACGCTATGGATTTAGTGGAGGGCCAAAGACCCATGGTCAGTCTGATCGACAGCGGGCACCTGGATCAGTTGGAGCTGGTACTACCCCAGGCAGGGTTATCAAGGGGTTAAAGATGGCAGGCCACATGGGAAACCGGAGAGTGACTGTAAAGAATTTAGAAGTAATGATAACCGATCAAACTAATGGTTTAGTATATCTAAAGGGAGCAGTTCCTGGATCTCGCAACAGCTTGGTTTTGATTCAAAAGTCTAAGTAGGTTTTATTCAATGAAGATTGACGTATACAATCGAGCAGGAGAAGTAGTCGATAAGACTAACATGAGGGATGATGTCTTTAAAGTTCCGTTGAATCAACCTTTGCTGCATCAAGCTTTAGTGATGTATCAGGCTAACCAGAGGCAAGGAACTCATTCCACAAAGACCCGCGCAGAAGTCGCTGGAGGAGGGAGAAAGCCTTGGCGGCAGAAAGGAACTGGACGCGCTCGTCAAGGGAGTATTCGTTCTCCGCACTGGAGAACAGGAGGGGTAGCCTTCGGTCCTAAGCCTAGGGACTATAGGAAAGCCATGCCTAAGAAAATGAGAAGGTTAGCTATTCGTTGTGCTCTCTCATCACTGGTTACTAGCAAACGCTTAGTTGTTCTTCAGGATTTGGATATTGAGCAACCTAAAACTAAAGAAATGGTAGCTATTCTTCAAGCGCTTGGTATAGAGCAATCAGCGTTGATTGTTACCACTGGACGTAATTTGGCGTTAAATAGGGCTACTCGAAATATTGCGAGAACGAAAGTTTTAATGGCCGATTTACTAAACGTCTTGGACTTATTGAAGTATACCAAGGTGGTGATGACTGTTGATGCTATTCGTCGCGCTGAAGGTTTGTGGTCAGCTGACGCAAGTAATGAATCAGCGGAAACTCAGTCGAGATCCACAAAAGGAGTTGGGACGAAGAAAGTTGCTTCAGGCTCGGATGAACCTACTAAGTTACAAAACGAGCCTCCAGCCTCCGAAAATCCCGTAGATGAGAGTTAACGGAGTTAATAGAAACTGGTACTTTAGTAGTGATCAATTATGGATATCTTTAAAATATTAAAAAAACCTTTAATAACTGAGAAAAGTAGCATGCTACAAGGTCAAGGAAAGTATGTTTTTGAAGTTTATCCGCGTACTACCAAAACGCAAATCAAGCAAGCAGTTGAAGTTTCTTTTGATGTCAAGGTAGAAGCGGTAAACATCATTAGAATACGCGGCGAAATGAAACGTATTGGCCAGAATTGGCGAAAGGTCGGCGGGATACGTAAAGCAATTGTCACACTGAAAAAAGGGGAAACTATCCCTTTGTTTGAAGGAGCATAATCTCAAATGGCAGTAAGAAAACTTAAGCCAACCAGCCCTGGGGTTAGGGCAGCAGTCAGGCACGACTTTACGGACATTACAACCGATAAGCCTCATAAGCCGTTACTAGTTCCACGTAAGAATAAAGCAGGCCGTAATTCTCGAGGGAAAATAACCGTTCGTCACAGGGGAGGTGGTCATAAAAGGAACATTCGCCTTATTGATTTTAAAAGGGATAAGTTTGGAGTTAGCGGGAAGGTACTTACGGTTGAATATGATCCCAATCGATCAGCTAGAATTGCACTAGTTGGCTACTCTGATGGAGACAAGCGATATATTATTGCTCCTTCGGGTGTTAAGGTAGGAATGCCCATTACGAGTGGGAAAAGTGCAGATATCAAAACTGGTAATTCTTTACCGTTGGATGTGATTCCTGCCGGTACGCAAGTTCATAACATAGAACTTCGACCTGGACGAGGGGGACAAATGGTTCGAAGTGCTGGATCTTCGGCTCAAGTAATGGCAAGAGAAGACAAATATACATTACTTAGGATGCCATCAGGAGAAATCAGGAAAATTGAAAGTCGATGTATGGCGACCATCGGACAAGTTGGCAACCTAGACCATAAAAACACTTCTTTAGGTAAAGCAGGTAAATCTCGACACAAGGGATTCAGACCAACTGTCAGAGGTTCTGCAATGACTCCTAGGGATCATCCGCATGGTGGAGGAGAAGGTAGAGCTCCAATTGGGTTGAAGCATCCAAAAACACCATGGGGTAAACCTGCTTTAGGACGCAAGACTAGGACACGAACTTATGCTAATAAATTGATACTAAGAAAAGGGAGAAAGCGGTAGGCAATGTCACGATCAACAAAAAAAGGTCCTTATGTAGATGCTAAGCTCATGAAGAAAGTTCATGTGGCACAGCAAACAAAAAGCAATCAAGAAATAAAAACGTGGTCTAGAGCTTCAACTATAATGCCTGATATGGTAGGTTTGACTCTTGCTATTCATAATGGGAGGAGACATATTCCGGTACTAATGACAGAAAATATGGTTGGTCATAAACTTGGAGAGTTTGCTCCCACACGGACATTTAGAGGACATGCTGGTAGATCTGAGAGGACAAGCTCCGTCAGATGAGCCCTCGAGCACTTGGAAGAAAGGTTAGATTAAAAAAAAGATGGCACCAATCAAAGCAATAGCCAAAAATGTTAGTTTTTCACCTAAAAGACTGAAGCCTATTATGGACTCCATTCGGGGAATGGGAGTTGATGAGGCCTTGCTGTCATTGAGTTTTTTCCCAAGTGATGCCGCAGTGAAAGTCTCAAAGGCAGTTCGATCTGCAGCCGCTAATGCTGAGAATAATCAAAATGTATCCCGACAAAGCTTGGTTATTGTTGGAGCTAACGCTGATAAAGGGATTCGATTAAAGCGGTTTAGGGCTAGAGCTAGAGGAAGGGCGGGGCCCATCACTAAGCAGTATAGTCATATTACTATAGTAGTGGATCAGAGGTCGTAAATGAGTTGTCAATACAAATGGAGTAAAAGGGAGTTGAGAATTGGGTCATAAAACACATCCGATAGGTTTTCGTTTGGGCGTAATAAAACCCTGGCTGTCCGTTTGGTTTGCTGGTAAGGGGCCCGCTTATGCAAAAATCCTAAGACAGGATATAGCGATAAGGTCTGCTATAACCAAGAATTTTCAAGATGCGGCTATTGCCAGAGTTGAAATTGAAAGGAATAGCCAAGATCTAACTGTCTCGATTCATACTGCTAGACCAGGTGTAGTCATTGGTAAAGGTGGTCAAAGGGTCGAAGACTTGAAAGGACTGCTTGAAAAAGTTAGTGGACAGAAACCTAAAATAAATGTACAGGAAGTGCGGCAACCAGAACTAGAAGCACCTTTGGTAGCCAGAAGTATAGCCGAACAAATAGAGCGTAGAATTGCTTTTAGAAGGGCGATGCGTCAAGCAATGAATCGGACTATGATGTCAGGCGCTCAAGGAATCAAGGTGTTAGCGTCTGGTCGTTTAGCCGGAGCGGAGATTGCCAGAAAAGAGCGTGCTATGGAAGGAAGGGTTCCATTACATACATTACGAGCTGATATAGATTATGGGTTTTCTGAGGCACGCACAGCAATGGGCCGTATCGGGATAAAAGTCTGGATTTTTAAAGGAGAAATCCTTCCTGACCTTTTGGAAGAAGAAGAGGAGCTTGCCCCCATTCAGGTTACTATTAAGGCTGACTCTGATGAGGCAACAGCCTCCCCTGAGAGTGACCAAGCTGGAAGAGAGGAAGAGCTACACAAGATTGCTCAAGCACTTGGAGGAAGTTTAGAAGTTAATGACGCTTCCGAAGAAAAGGATACAGCCGTTCAGGCGGAAGCTGCTGTAGAAGAAGTTAATGACGCTTCCGAGGAAGGGGAAAATTCAAATGCTTCAGCCTAAGCGAACCAAATACAGGAAACTCCATAGAGGACGCCGCTTGGGTGCAACAGATGCGGGTAGTCAGGTAGCTTTTGGAGAATATGGGTTGAAGGCAATGGAAGCCGCCTGGATAAGTGCCAGACAAATTGAGGCAGTTAGAAGAGTTATATCAAGGCAATTTCGACGAGGGGCTCAAGTTTGGATAAGAATTTTCCCTGACAAGCCTGTTACTGCTAAACCTATTGAGACTAGGCAAGGAGGAGGCAAAGGAGCTGTGGACAGGTGGGTCGCAGTTGTTAGAAGAGGGCGTATCATGTTTGAAATCGGCGGAGTAGAGGAAGAAGCAGCTAAAAAAGCATTAAAATTGGCTGCGCAAAAGCTCCCGATCCCCACTAAATTTACCCAAAGGGCTAGATATTAAGAGGATAAAATAGTGACAAGTGAGCAAATACGAAAATTATCTGACGAAGAATTACAAGAAGAACTGAGTAAGTCACGGCAAGAACTTATGACCCTTAGGTTTGCAGGCGCTGCTAAGCAGCTGACAAACCCTAATCAATTGAAGGAAATGAGAAGACAGGTTGCTCGTCTTATGACTATCCAGACAGAAAGAAAAATAATAAGGGAAGCAAATGGTTAAACTTAAGGAAAAATCTAAAGTAGGCAAGGTTATCAGCACCAAGATGGATTTAACTGTTGTGGTAGCTGTGACTTGGAAAAGTCGTCATATAAGGTATGGCAAGCCAGTAGGCAAGCTTAGTAAATTTAAAGCACATGATGCCAAGGGGATTTGTTCTTTGGGGGATCTAGTCAAGATTATTGAATGCAGGCCTATATCAAAAACTAAGAGATGGCTTGTTGGAGAAGTTTTAGAAAGTAGAGGGCACTCTGTAGTAGATAAGGGTTTTGTTGATGAACAAACAGCGTCCGATAAGGTAGTTGAACCTGACACTACGGTTGAACCACAAGCTTCCACTGAAGTTGTTCAAGCTACTGAGCCAGGTGATGAAGAAGATTCTCAAGAAGTTACTGTCTTGGAGGACAGTGAAAACGGAGAGGCACTAAACATAAATGAAGGGTCAAATGGAACTATTGAAGAGGCTCAACTTTCTGAGAATCCTGCAGTTGAATCTGATCAAGAGTCTGCCCCTGAACTTGAAAAGGATGAAGGATAGGAAGGTTATGATTCAACCTCAGACAAGGCTAAAAGTCGCAGACAATTCTGGCGCTAAAGAGTTAATGTGTTTCAATATTCCTGGTGGTACTAGGCGCCGTTATGCCAGGGTTGGAGATATAGTTGTTGCTTCAGTCAAGGACATCATCCCTGGGAATAATAATATAAAAAAAGGCCAGATTGTGAAGGCGGTAATTGTCAGGACTAAGAAACCCTACAGAAGGCCTGATGGCTCTTCCATTCGATTTGATGATAATGCAGCAGTCGTACTGACTGACGCACTTGCTCCTCAGGGTACGAGGATATTTGGTCCTGTAGCTAGAGAATTGAGAGAAAAAAATCATATGCGTATAGTTTCGTTAGCTCCTGAGGTGTTGTAAATATGGCAATTGGAATAAGAAAAAAAGATACTGTACAGATCATTAAGGGAAAAGATGCCGCTCAAAAAGGGGAAAAAGCCCGTGGTGAAGTGAAGGCCATTGATGCACGTACACAAAGAGTTATCGTAGAAGGACAGAACATTGTTAAGCGTCATGTCAAAGCAGGAAGTGCTAAGCAAACTGGTATATTAGAACAAGAAGCGTCTATTCATGTATCAAATGTTGTATTGATTTGTCCAAACTGTAACAAACCATCTCGAGTCGGAAGCAGGAAATTGGAAGATGGTAGCAAGGTAAGAATATGTAAACGATGCAAGGGTGTCATCGAATAAACTAAACAGAGAATTTGTAAAATGCCTAGAAAACCTAAAGCAACAGAATCGAGCGAAGAAGTTAATCCTGGATTAGAGGATTCATCAGCTTCTTCTGCTGAAAAACAGTCTACAGAGACAACAAAAGTAGACCAGAGTTCCCCCAAGGCGAAAGCTAGTAAAAAGCCTGCTAAAGCTTCTGGTGGCAAACGGTCAACTGCTCAAAAGAAGTCTGTCCCTGAGAAATCTAGTACCCCAGATGTAGAAGCATCAGGCGAGTCTTTGGATATTGAGCGCCAAGATGATATATCTAAAGCTTCTGATAACAAATTAAAGAAAAGACATCAGGGATTACTTGATAGATATCGAAATGAAATAATTCCAGCCATGAGTCAGGAATTTTCCTACAAAAATCGTATGCAAGTTCCTAAGTTGGTTAAAGTGATATTGAATATGGGTCTAGGAGAGGCTCTAACTAATCCTAAGGCTATGGATGCAGCGAGTACAGACATAGAGTCTATAACTGGGCAAAAGCCAGTTATTAGGCGTGCAAAAAAGTCAGTTGCTAATTTTAAAGTCAGAGAAGGTATGCCCATTGGAATCGCAGTGACATTACGGTCTTATCGAATGTATGATTTTGTTGAAAGGCTAATCCATGCGGTACTGCCTAGAGTGCGTGACTTTAGAGGCGTATCTCGTACTGCTTTTGACGGTAGCGGTAATTATTCTCTTGGAATTAAAGAACAGACAGTATTTCCTGAGATAGACTATAACAAGATTGATAAAATTCGTGGGCTTCAAGTAAATATTGTTACCACTGCTAAAACTGATCAGGAGGCATTCAAATTATTGGAATTGGTTGGATTACCTTTCTCCCGTGAGAATTAAATAGGATTTGAATTGTATGGTGAATTATGGCTAAAAAGAGTCTTGTAGAAAAGAATAAGAGAGAACCAAAATTCAAAGTTAGGGCATATAATCGGTGTTCTAAGTGTGGTCGGCCTAGGGCTTATATGAGGTATTTTAGTTTGTGCAGAATTTGCTTCAGAGAGCTTGCTCTTTCAGGAGTGATACCTGGTATTCGGAAAGCAAGTTGGTAGCAGTTCAGATAGGAGAAAAGTTATGTCTATGTCCGACCCAATAGCTGATATGTTGACTCGAGTCCGTAATGCCGTGATGGTGGGTCACAAGCAGGTATTGGTACCTACATCAAAAATTAAGGAAAATGTAGCGAAGATACTGAAAAAAGAAGGCTTCATCCTGGACTTTAGGGTTTTTGAAGAAGAAGGTGCTACTCAAAAAACTTTGAAGATAAATCTTCTTTACAGGGAAGATAAGGAATCTGCTATAACTGGACTGAAGCGAGTTAGTAAACCAGGTTTGCGAATTTATGTGGGTAGACATGAAGTACCTCGATTTTACTATGGTTTAGGTATATCTATTATTTCGACCCCAAAAGGTCTAATGACTGGTCAGGAGAGTTGGCGTGCTGGAATCGGGGGAGAGGTTATTTGTTATGTTTGGTAGGTTGAGATGTCTAGAGTAGGTAAACAACCGGTGACCATACCTGGTGGGGTAGAAGTTACATCACAGGCAGGATGGTTGAATGTAAAAGGTCCTAAGGGAGAATTAGCCAGAACCGTGCCTTCGGATATTTCCGTTTCCTTAGAGAATGGTATTGCTGTTGTTGAAAGGCCGTCAGAGAGCAAGCAGCACAAGGCATTACATGGATTAGTCAGAACTTTATTGAATAATATGGTGCTGGGTGTTTCTCAGGGTTTTGAAAAGAGTTTGGATCTTGTCGGTGTTGGTTATAGAGCTCAAAAAGAAGGCAGTGATGTTACGTTATTGATAGGGTATTCTCACCCAGTTATAGTTAAGCCATTAGAGGGAATTCAATTAGAAGTGGAAGGCCAGAATCGGGTTATTGTCAGAGGAATTGATAAAGAAGCAGTTGGGGAAATGGCAGCTCGGATTCGAAAGGTCAAAAAACCTAATGCGTACACTGGAGCAGGTATTCGTTATACAAATGAAAGAGTGCGCCTTAAACCTGGTAAGGCTGCAGTGAGGAAACAGTAGGATGTCAAACTCAAAAAACACCACGCGGGTAGCTCGCGAAATACGGCATCGCAGGGTTCGAAAAAATGTTTTTGGAACTGCTAGTAGACCTAGGCTGAGTATTTTTCGTAGTGCCCAGCATACATATGTTCAAGTGGTCGATGATATACAGGGACATACAATTGCTTCTGCGGCAACTGTAGACAAAAGCATTGTTGAGAAAACTAAGTTGCTTAAAGCAACTGCTGTTGGTAAATCAATAGCTGTCAAAGTTCAAGAAAGTGGAATCAAAACTGTCGTATTTGATCGGGGAGGATATAAGTATCATGGCAGGGTTAAGGCCCTAGCTGAAGGAGCACGTGAAGGAGGCCTTTTGTTTTAATGGTAAATCAATCAGGATATTCAGGGCGGAGCGGACCCGCTGATGATATTGAAGAGAAAGTGATAGCTATCCGACGTGTCACCAAAGTGGTTAAAGGTGGGCGCAGACTTCGATTTAATGCCATGGTGGTAGCAGGAGATGGGAATGGTTTAGTTGGAACTGGTTTAGGTAAGGCAGCAGCAGTACCAGACGCCGTTCGAAAAGGGGCTGTTATTGCTAGGAAAAATATGGTCAAAGTGCCTGTGAAAAATACCACAGTTCCCCATGAGGTCGTGGCTCGTATGGGGGCTTCTAGAATACTGATAAGGCCTGCAAAGCCGGGAACCGGAGTTATTGCAGGAGGAGCTGCTAGGGCTGTCCTAGAGATGGCTGGTATTAAGGATGTGGTTACGAAGTCATTAGGTAGTAGGAACCCGATAAATTCTGCAAATGCTACTATGCTGGGATTAATTAGTATGAAAGATCCCGTGGAAGATGCAAACAAAAGAAGAGCGTATATTGAAAAAGAAGAGCAGAGTACTGGAGCTTGATCATGGGGAAAATTAGAATTCAGTATATTAAGAGTGGCATTGGATGCAAAGAAACGCACAGAAGAATTATAAAAGCATTAGGTTTGAAAAAACTGAATCAATCTGTAGTCCACGAAGATTCTCCTATTATCAGAGGAATGGTTGCTAAAGTGGACTATCTTGTTTCAATTAGCGAAGAGAACTAGGTATAAAGCAATCCGGTGAAAGCGGGCAAAAAATGCGTATTCATGAGATTAATTCTCCAATAAAAAAACAAAATAGAAAAAGAGTTGGCCGAGGAGATGGTAGTAATAGAGGGACCACGGCCACACGAGGACAAAAAGGACAGAAATCTCGCTCTGGAGGTAGTATTCGACCAGGATTTGAGGGTGGCCAACTACCGTTAGTAAAAAGGATGCCTATGCAGAGGGGTTTCAAGAATCAATTTAAGGTCAAGTATTCGATCGTTAATTTAGGCCAATTGTCTAGTTTTGCGCCAAATACCGAGGTTACTCCTGAAGTTTTACACAAGCAGGGACTTATCCGCCATTTGAAGTACCCAGTGAAAATTCTAGGAACAGGTGAAATCACCAGTAATTTCACTGTTAGTGCACATTCATTTAGCCGTAATGCTGTTCGTAAGATTACTGAGGCTGGTGGAATTGTGAAGGAGTTATAGTTTGTGAGAAACACAGCTAGTACTACAGGCGATTCGGGTCGGCCAGCATTAGTCCAGGCGGTGATAGATGCCTTCAGGATTCCTGATCTTAGATCGCGCATCTTGTTTACCCTTGCAATATTAGTGTTATTTCGTTTCTTGGCCCATGTTCCAGTTCCCGGAGTTGATCGATCTTTGTTTGGAACTTTATTCCAACAGAATCCAATTTTAGGATTTCTGGATCTATTTAGTGGTGGAGGGTTGCGTAATTTTAGCATAGTGGCTTTAGGAGTTTTCCCTTACATCACTGCGTCAATTGTTATTCAACTGATGATTCCTGTTATCCCAAGGCTTCAGGCTATATCTCGTGAAGGAGAGACTGGGAGACAGAGAATTAGTCAAATAACCCATTGGCTGACCTTGCCTATTGCAATTTTGCAAGGTTATGGGCAGTTATTACTGTTGCAGAGAACTGGTGTTTTGGATTTGGGTGATGGCACCGGTAGCTTATTCGGATCAAACACTGTGGTGGTTCTATCAATCATAATTTCTATAGCAGCAGGTACTATGTTCTTAGTTTGGTTAGGAGAGTTAGTAACTGAAAAAGGAATTGGTAATGGTATTTCAATAATTATATTTGGGGGTATTGTTGCCAGTCTGCCCACGATTATTGGCCAAGGATATTTACAACGTGATGATATGGGAGGTTTGCTCCTTATCGGAGTTATAGCGTTGCTGCTCATTTATCTGATTGTTTTGTTTAATGAGGCTCAAAGAAGAATACCAGTTCAGTACGGCAAAAGTGTCTTCAGGGGTGGGAAAATGTATAGACAAACAGGTAGTACCTTTTTACCTTTACGTATTAATTCTGCAGGAATGATCCCTCTGATTTTCGCATTTAGTATTTTGGTCCTTCCCAGTACGGTAGCTAGTTATTTAGCTGATCCTACGAGTTCTTCCTTTATTCCTAGGGCTGCAACTTTTATGTTTAATGTATTCAATCCTGGGAGTCCGGTTTATTGGATATTGGTGTTCGCGTTGGTGGTTGCCTTCGCATTTTTCTATACAATGATAACTTTTCAACAGCAGAACCTAGGTGATAATCTTCAAAAAAATGGAGGATTTATACCAGGGATTAGACCAGGGAAATCAACTCAAGATTATTTAAATCGAGTTATCTTACGCATTACTTGGGGAGGTGCTATTTTCTTAGGATTTATAGCTGTAGTCCCCTTTGTTGCCACACTGTTTATGGGTGATGGTGCTATGGGCAGTTCAGGAGGAGCAACATCTACGTTATTGAGTAGTACTAGCTTGTTAATTATGGTCGGCGTTGCCTTAGATACAATGAGGCAGCTCGAATCCCAGTTGTTGATGCGTCAGTATGAAGGGTTTATGAAATGACGGCTGATGGTCTCCAATTAATTGTAATGGGTCCCCCGGGGTCTGGGAAAGGAACCCAATCAGTGGCTTTAGCTACAGATATTGGAGCTATGCATATATCTACTGGGGACTTATTTCGCTACCATGAGAGATCAGCGACGTCCTTAGGAGATCAAATACAGGATTTCATGAAAAAGGGAGATCTGGTTCCTGACGATATCACTATCGCAATGTTAAAAGATAAAATTGAGTCTCTTCCTGATAGTATGGGATATATTTTGGATGGTTTTCCTAGAACTTTGAATCAGGCTATTTCTTTTGACAAAATGTTGACCGCCGGAAACTCCAAACTGGACTTGGTGATTTGTATTGACGTGCCGGAAAGACAACTAGAGAATCGTCTTTTACGCCGGATAGTTTGTGCGGAATGTTCTTTGGTATACGGCAGTCATGTTGGTGGTGAATATGATGAGTATTGCAAAAATTGCGGAGGAAAGTTGCAGAAAAGAGTGGATGATTCTGATAAAGAAGTAATTGGGCATCGTTTGAAAAAATACATGGACTTGTCCTTGCCTATAATAGACCATTATCAGGCGCATGGAATTTTGCATAGGATAGATGGCACGGGACCAGTTATAGAAGTTACGACTGCTATTAAAAGGGTGTTGGCTAGCACATTCAAAGGGACCCTTTCCTTTAACTACTAAACTATTTGGGTTAGAGATAAATAATATGACTATGGGTAAGAAAAGATGAATATAGAAACTCTTTTTGGGCAAAGCTCTACTGGAGGAGATAGTGGGCTTATACTGAAATCTGATAAAGAGATTGATACCATGCGAAAGGCTGGAAAAGTGGTGGCATTAATGTTGGATAAGCTTCAGAAATCGGTTTATCCAGGCATGTCAACGCAAGAAATGGATGTGATAGCAGCAGCAGAGATAAAAAGATTGGGGGCGAAACCTGCATTCCTCGGATATTACGGGTTTCCTGCAACGATTTGTGTTTCCGTAAATGACCAAATTGTTCACGGTATTCCAGGAACTTTGACTATAAGGTCTGGGGATATTGTTAGTATAGATGCAGGTGCTATTGTTGATGGTTTTTACGGTGATGCTGCTATAACTATTGGTGTTGGTGAAATTTCATCCGAAGCACAAAGTCTTATTGATATTACTCGTAACGCGTTGACTCATGGAATAGCGGCGGTTAAGGTAGGAAATCGCATCAGTGACATTGGAGCTAATATCCAGCGATATGTTGAATCACAGGGTTCGTTTGGCATAGTGAGAGAATATGTGGGTCACGGTATTGGCAGATCATTGCATGAAGATCCTCCCATTCCTAATTTTGGGGCTCCTGGTATGGGACCACTTCTTGAAATAGGCATGGTTATAGCTATCGAACCAATGATCAATATTGGAGGAAAAGAAACAAAGACATTAGATGATGGCTGGACAGTTACCACTGCAGATGGTAGTCTATCCGCTCATTTTGAACATACTGTTGCGGTTAGTGAAAGCGGTTTTGAGATCTTGACCACTGTGTAAAATAGTTCAAACTACACGAGTCTGTACGAAATATAATATGGCGAAAAAAGACAATATAGAAGTTGAAGGAGAAGTGATCGAGTCACTTCCTAATGCTATGTTTAGGGTTGAGTTGCCTAATAAGCATGAAGTTTTGGCTCACGTATCTGGAAAGATGCGTATGCATTTTATTCGAGTACTTCCGGGGGATAAAGTATTAGTTGAGCTATCTCCCTACGATTTAACTCGCGGTAGAATCACTTTTAGGTTTAAGTGATTGGGATCTAGTGAAGGAATGTTATGAAAGTAAGAGCTTCGGTAAAACCAATGTGTAATCGATGTAAAGTAATCAGAAGAGAAGGACGTCTTAGGGTTATTTGTACAAATCCTAAGCATAAACAGCGCCAAGGTTAGGTAATTAGGAGGAAATATGGCTGTCGTTGCAGGGGTAAATATACCTGATAACAAAAGAATATTGATTGCTTTGAGAAGTATTTACGGTGTCGGACCAACTGTCGCAAGTAATATTCTCAAAGAAAGTTCTCTTCAGGACAACCCGCGGGTGAATGAGCTGACTGAGTCTCAATTAACAAAGATTCGGGAAGAGGTTGACAAATATATGGTTGAGGGAGATTTACGTAGGGAAGTTAATGATAATATTAGGCGCTTAGTAGAAATAAAATGCTATCGTGGATTACGCCATCGTAATGCTTTGCCACTACGTGGTCAACGAACAAAAACAAACGCTAGAACGAAAAGAGGTTCTCGTAAAACGGTCGCAGGTCGTCGGAGAACGGTTGGTAAGAAATAGGTAATAAGGGAGAATTATGGCGAAATCTCGCACAAGATCAAAACGACGTGAAAGAAAGTCAGTGCCAGAAGGCAGGGCTTATATTCAGTCAACTTTTAACAATACCATTATTACCCTTACAGATGTCGGTGGTAATATTTTGTCTTGGGGTAGTGCTGGCACTATGGGTTTTAAAGGTTCCAGAAAGGGCACTGCTTTCGCAGCTCAGCGAGCAGCAGAATCTGCGGCAAAAAAGGCAATGGATCATGGACTGAGGCAGATTGAAATTTTTATAAGAGGACCAGGGGCAGGCAGAGAAGCAGCAATTCGTTCCTTGCAAGCGGCGGGCTTGAATGTCACTAGTATTAGGGACGTGACGCCAATCCCTCATAATGGTTGTCGTCCTCCCAAGAGAAGAAGGGTATAAGGTACTTACTATGGCTAGATACACGGATGCAGATTGTAGATTATGTCGTAGGACTGGGGAGAAACTGTTCTTAAAAGGGGAACGTTGTTATACTCCCAAGTGCGCTATCGATAGAAGAAAACATCCTCCCGGAGAACATATTACACGCAGGAGACGAGTTTCTGATTCGGGTATACAACTTAAGGAGAAGCAAAAGGCTCGTTTCACTTATGGTGTGCTTGAAAAACAGTTTAGGGGCTACTTTGCAAAGGCCCAAAATTCACCAGGTATAACAGGGGATGCACTACTTGCGCTGTTAGAACAAAGACTTGACAATGTTGTTTACAGAGCATCATTTGCAGACTCAAGAGATCAAGCTAGACAGTTGGTTTGTCATGGTCATTTTGATGTTAACGGGAGACGGTTAGATATTCCCTCTTACAACGTTAAAGTTGGAGATGTTATAAGTTGGCGGGAAACGTCTAAAAAAACAGAGATTTATAAAGTGTCTGTTGAAGGCTTGCCTAGGCGTACGGTTCCCACATGGTTGGATTTGGATGTTGCGAAAGTAGAAGTCAAGGTCCAGAGCATACCGGAGGTCTTAGAGATCGCTGAAACAATAGATACTAGGCTTATCGTTGAGCACTACTCGCGATAAGTGTTCAAAATAAAAAAGGGGTGTGATTCAAAGAATGCTGGGGTTTGGATTTAAAGAAGCACAAGAAACAGAAGAAGTGGTAGTTCCCTCTGCATCAATCAAATTGATTGAGCAGAATGATTTGTATGGTAAGTTCGCGGTGGAACCATTGCCTCAAGGTTATGGGATCACTCTCGGAAATCCTATACGCCGAGTACTATTGGCAGCAATTCCTGGAGTATCAATTACTTGGGTGAAAATTGAAGGAATACAACATGAGTATCAATCTATACCGCATGTACGCGAAGATGTATCACAAATCTTACTCAATTTACGTTCTATTCGCCTTAAGTCATTGACAGAAAGACCAGGAAAGTTGCGATTGGAAGTGTCTGGTGAAGGCGTGGTTAGCGCAGGTGATATAGCCACATCTTCTGACTTTGAGATCGCAAATCCTGACTTATACATAGCATCGCTAGATTCACCAAAGGCTAATTTGGTTATAGAGATGAACGTGGAGAAAGGTACTGGATATATACCCGCTGCTAAAGAAGAGGGGTTACCGATTGCAGTTTTGCCGGTTGATGCTTTGTTCAGTCCCGTTCGTAAAGTGAACTACTATGTTGAGAATACTAGAATTGGGCAGTTTACTAATTTTGACCGGTTAGTACTTGAGATCTGGACTGATGGTTCGATTACGCCTCTAGAAGCTGTGAAGACTGCAAGTAAGGTTTTGGTTGATCACTTTTTGATGGTTTCCGCGGTTACTTTGGAACCCCTTCACAATGATCAAAATACCGCTGTAGTTGGCCAAATGCCAGCGGATCATTACGATTATAAAGTTGAGAGCTTAAGCTTGTCTGCTAGAACCCTCAATTGCCTTAAAAGAGAGAAACTTAATAGACTGGGAGAAGTGTTTGAAAAAACCGAACAAGAGCTGTTGAAGCTCAAGAATTTCGGCAATAAATCTTTTGTTGAATTAGTAGATCAGATAGTTTCACAAGGATTATGGTGGGCTGAAAGCCCCCTAGCTCAAAGTCTTAAGAAGCCTATTGCTGTAGATTCCTCTGAACCAGTTGATGATGAATTAGAAGAAACCAATGGGGACTAACCTGCCATTTGGGATGGAGAATTAGTAGGAATGAGACATTTAATCAAAGGAAGAACACTTGGAAGACGCACAGAGCATCGTTTATCAATGTATCGCAACTTGGCTGTTCAGTTGATTAAAAACGAACAAATTAAAACAACTGAGGCTAAAGCCAAGGAAATTAAACCTGTGGTGGAAAAGTTGATCACTCAGGGTAAAAAGGGTGATCTTCATAATAGGCGTCTAGTTACTTCATTCGCAAGAGATAAATCTGCGGTCAGTAAGCTTTTTGATGATTTGGCTGGCCGCTATGAGTCACGACAAGGTGGATATACTCGTATGGTACGAGCGGGTTATAGGAAAGGAGATGCTGCTCCAATGGTTGTTTTGGAGTTGGTAAGTTAATCTGGTGGATAAAACTCAAATTAATATTAACAATCGTGTAGCGATGAAGATCGAATATGATGGAACACGTTATCACGGTTCGCAGTATCAAAAGAACGCGAGTTCAGTACAGCAGGAGCTTGAGAGATCAGCATCCAAGTTTACAGGGCATGCGACTCGAGTGAAATTAGCTGGAAGAACAGATGCTGGTGTTCACGCTGAAGGTCAAGTGATAGCTTTTGATACTTGTGTACGTAGATCAACACATAGTTTTATGATGGGTATAAATCATTTTCTCCCCACTGATATACGTGTGAAAAGTGTGCATTACGTTCCTATGGGTTTTGATCCTAGGCGTCAGGCAATTAGCCGGCGATATAGGTATAGTATTCTGAATGATACATTGACATCAGTGTTTTGGTCTCGATACTCCCATCATGAAAAACATCCTTTGGACATTGATCGAATGAGATTATGTCTGCCTTATATTCTGGGAAAAAGAAACTTTGCCCCGTTTTCAGCAGCTGTACCACCTGAAAAACAGACAGTGCGAGAGATCTATGATGCTCATCTACTTAAGATTGGCAATATGATAACTTTTGAAGTTGAAGGGAATGCTTTTTTACCTCAGCAGGTACGTCGTATAGCATCGGCTTTAATACAGGTGGGTATAGGAAAAATGGAGTGTAAAGAATTCCACGCGTTAGCTAATTCTGATCGACTAGGCGCTTGTAATACGGTGGCTCCCCCTCACGGGTTATGCCTAATGAAAGTGAAATACAATAATGATTTTATTTAATTTAACAACGGCGGTGAGGTCGTGAGAACAAAAAAAACATCAACTTATATTGCTAAACCGCAAGATATGAAAGACACATGGCGAATCGTAGATGCTGAAGGCCAAAGCCTGGGACGTCTAGCAGTAGATGTCGCTCGTATACTTCAAGGCAAAAACCAACCAGAATATACCCCCAATGTGATTACAGGTTCGGGTGTAATTGTTTTAAATGCGGCTAAACTTAGGATAACTGGGAAAAAACTACAACAAAAAATCTATTACAAACATAGTGGTTATGTTGGAGGATTGAAAAAAACATCTTTGGAGACTCAACTGGCGAATAAACCGGAGCTGGTTATAAAGAGTGCTGTTAAAGGGAT
This sequence comes from uncultured Dehalococcoidia bacterium, assembly GCA_913047625.1. Taxonomy (GTDB): domain Bacteria; phylum Chloroflexota; class Dehalococcoidia; order Lucifugimonadales; family CAJWUJ01; genus CAJWUJ01. Next base: position 30,808 of record CAJWUJ010000017.1, read on the forward strand.
GTTGCCAAAGAATACTCTTGGTAGAGCTATGTTGAAAAGACTTCGTGTATATGTCGGTTTAGACCATCCTCACCAGGGACAGCTTAATAGTCCTATTAGCGAAGAGCTATCTGGTGATCGACAGGCCAAACCCGGTAATGGAGCAAAAAAGAAGCTGAGCAGATTACAAAAATATCTTAGTGCTAAGGAAACACGTGTTGTGGATCATCCTAGTTTCGCAGCGCTGATGCCAGCACTCGAGGCAGAAGTAACAGAGACAGCTGAAGTGGAAGTAACAGAGACAGCTGAAGCAGAAGTAACAGAGACAGCTGAAGCAGAAGTAACAGAGACA
>CAJWUJ010000018.1 GCA_913047625.1 uncultured Dehalococcoidia bacterium
GCATTTCTTCTATGGCAGTTTCCACGTCCTGGAGGGCAATAATACCAATGCCCTTAAGACGACCGGGATTGACTGAACAGTAATCATGTAGCCAGTTGTTATAAGCCTCTGACCGAGCTAATGCGAATCCTGAATCTGCAATTGTACATAAAGGCAGTTCATGAGTTGGGTACAGAACCGCTACATCGATTTGGTCTGCATCCATATCGGGCAGTCGCGCCCATGAATTATGCATACCAGCTCTGCGATAGTGAATTGCTAATCCTTTGCCATGAGCAGAAGTTCCACCATTTGGGAGAACAAATCCACCATCGTCCTCGTCACCACCGATCTTACCATCAACAAGACGAATAATACTGCCTTGCTGACCTTGCGAGTAGAGAGGTTTACGATACTTATACTCTGAACGTATAGTCTCGTAGGACATATTGCTCTCTACAACATGACCATCCCCATCAATAACAATCTTTGGTTTTGCACTCATACGTCCCCCCCTTTGAAATCAGGAATTCCTATGGACTCTAGGTCGACGTATTATACTAGCTTATTTCTACGATTGCACCAGAAGCTTCTAATTTACCTTTCACTTCTTCTGCTTCTTCCTTGGAAACACCTTCTCGAACAGGTTTAGGTGCAGACTCGACTAACTCTTTAGCCTCTCGCAACCCTAAAGAAGTAACTTCTCGTACTGCTTTAATGGCATTAATCTTATTAGGACCAGCTTCTTTAATAGTAACCGTGAAATCAGTTTGCTCCTCACTTCCCCCTGAGGACTCTCCGGCGGCAGGAGCTGCTGCTGCCGGTGCTGCTGCTGCTACTGCAACAGGAGCGGCACTGACGCCAAACTCATCTTCCAATGCCTTCACTAGGTCGGCAAGGTCTATTACAGACAAACTTTTAATACCCTCTAAAATCTCTTCCTTAGTCATAGGATCCTCCTAAAATATCATTTACTAGTAATTTATCTTTCTAAGACATTTGTTTTACACGTTGAGACAGTACTGTGGTAAGACCTTGAATCGGGTTATTAAGTACCCTAGGTAATTTGGCAATAGGTCCTTGTAACACAGTCACCAATCTTGCCACAGGCGAATTAAGCTGAGCTAGAAGCTGAGCTATCAAAACTTCTTTAGAAGGTAGATCAACCAAACGAACAACTTGATCACCTGAAAGATATACTCCTTCCAAAATTGCCGAGCGAATCTCTAATGGGACTCGATGAGTTTTTGCAAACTCCACAAGGACTTTAGCTGGTTCAATAGGATCTCCTGAAGAAAAAGCAACTCCCGTTGTTTCTTGAAGTAACCTATGGAATTCCGTATCACCAACTTCGTCTGCAGCTATTTTAGCTAAGTTATTCTTAACAACTTTGTAATCAATACCCTTCTCAGTAAGCTCTTTCCGTAATTGATTCATATCATTGGCAGACAAACCTCTGTAATCTGTCCCAATAGCTATCACATAAGATGAAAGTCTTTCCTTCATCTCATTCACTAATTGTATTTTTCTGTCAGTAGGCATATAACTCCAAAAAAAAAGCGTCCGAAGACGCTCATTATTTCCACAACAATGTGGGGGATAATTGAGTCAACCTCGACGGGACGTCTAAGGACTGTTTAAGAGAAAGCTCTCCCGTGTTCTTCGGTGACGTTGGAATATTTAAACTAGATCTATCTTACGCTAGTCCACCTCTAATGACAATGCTGCCGTAACATCAATAGGAATCCCTGGACCCATCGTTGTTGCTAAAACGATACTCTTGACAAACTGTCCCTTGACTCCAGATGGGCGATTCTTGGATACCTCGCTCATTAAGGTAGACATGTTCTCCATTAAAGCATTTACTTCAAAACTTATTTTACCTAATGGTGCATGGATAATCCCTGTCCGATCCATCCGATACTCGACACGACCTTTTCGTGCATCCTCAATTGCCTGAGGGATATCTTGTGCTTCCTGGACCACGGTGCCGGTTTTCGGATTTGGCATGAGTCCTCTCTTTCCTAAAACTCGACCAAGTTTTCCTATTTTCCCCATCATATCTCTTGTAGCAATGGCTAAGTCGAAATCTACCCAACCGTCTTCTATTTTCTTAGCGATATCTTCAGCTCCCACATAATCAGCACCACTTTGCTCTGCAATAGTAGCCGCTTCACCTTCAGCAAACACCAGTACTTTTATTTGTTTACCGAGACCATGAGGAAGCAACGCAACACCTCGAAGAAGCTGATCTGCATGTCTGGTATCGGCCCTCGTACGAATATGAACTTCGACGGTTTCATCAAACGCTGCCTTTGCAGTCTTCTTAGCTAAACTAACTGCAGCCTCAGGCAAATAAGAATCACTGGCCTTTATTTCTTCAAATGAATCCCTATACTTTTTTCCGCGCTTTACCATAATTATTACTTTCCTAATTTATTCGTTATCGGGTTCCGGCTCTTGATTCTCAAGACCATCACCTATAGATATACCCATACTTCGAGCAGTCCCTGCTATGATCTTCTCAGCCTGATCCACTGATGTTGCATTCAAATCTTTCATTTTCAACTCTGCTATTTCTCGTATCCCCTTTTTGGAAATCGATCCAGCCGATTCTTGCAACGAATTGGGGCTGCCTTTCTCGACCTTGGCAGCTTTCTTAATTAATGACGATGCAGGAGGAGTCTTCGTAACAAATGTAAAAGATGTGTCTTCATAAATAGTCAATACTACAGGAACAATACTATCTTGCTGATTAGCAGTTTTTGCATTGTATTCCTTAACGAAAGACATGATATTCACTCCGTGCTGCCCTAAAGCAGTTCCAACAGGAGGAGCAGGAGTAGCCTGTCCGCCTGGGATCTGAAGTTTAACTATTGCTTTCACTCTTTTTGCCATATTACAGTTTACCTACTTGTAAGAAATCTAATTCGACAGGAGTATCGCGACCGAAGAAAGAAACTAATACACGTATTTTCCCCGCCTCCGAATCAATAGTATCCACAGTTCCTATAAAGTCAGCAAAAGGACCGTCAACAATGCGAACAGACTGTCCTACTGTGTAGCCAACACGCATCCTCGGAACATCTGATACCATCTGGTTGAGAATTGAATCTACTTCTTTGTTCTCCAAAGGTACTGGTCTAATTCGTTTATCTGTTTCGTCTTCCGCCGAAACAAAACCTGTAACACCCGGGGTATTCCTTACTACGTCCCAAGTATGTTCGTCCATATACATCTGAACCAATATATAGCCCGGGAAGACTTTTCTTTGAATATTTTTTCTCTTCCCATCTTTAATCTCTACTTCGCCTTCAGTGGGGATCACCACTCTCAAAACAGTATCTCGTACATCCATACTTTCAATACGTCTTTCGAGGTTGTTTTTAACCCGTTCCTCCTGACCCGAGTAGGAATGAATAATGTACCACCGAGCCTCTTGATTCTCTGTAGACTTAGTAACCATCATAAAATGAACCTATTGAATATTTGAGCGAATCCCATATCAACCAATCCTAGAAACACGCCTATCGTCAATCCAATTATAACTACAAAAAAAGCTAACCTGGCCGTCTGTTCTCTTGTCGGCCATGCAGTTTTTCTTAACTCACTAAAAACTTCTCGAATAAAGCTGAATAGGCCACTAGGTCTTCGAAGACCTGGTCCACTCGAAGGATTTACCATTACTAGCCTACCTAACTTCCCTATGAGTTTTGTGGACTCTACAGCGAGGACAATATTTACTAAGTTCTATTCTATTTGGATCGTTTCGCCGGTTTTTACTCGTCGAATACGTCCTTTCGCGGCAATCTGGGCACTGCAACGTGATAGTGCCGCGAACATCACCTTTCTTCTTTGCCATGTAAATTCCTTAATTAATCGTCAATACTGGTAACAGTTCCAGCCCCTACAGTCCGTCCACCCTCTCGAATAGCGAAACGAACCCCCTTCTCTAAAGCAACAGGGGTGATAAGTGAGAGTCCCATTTGAATATTGTCACCAGGCATCACCATTTCTACACCTTTAGGCAATTCAATCTCACCGGTTACATCAGTAGTCCGAATATAAAACTGGGGCTTATATCCAGGAAAGAACGGAGTATGTCTCCCCCCTTCCTCTTTAGTTAAAACATAAACTTCCGCTGAACACTTACTATAAGGCTTTATACTGCCTGGTTTGGCTAGCACCTGTCCTCTCTCAACATCTTCCCTTTGAACCCCTCTTAACAGACACCCAACCGCATCACCCGCTTCGCCTTCATCCATAAGCTTATGAAACATCTCTACACCGGTGACGGTAGTCTTTTTTGTGTCTTTTATGCCAATAATTTCAATTTCCTCACCTACTTTAACAATACCCCTTTCTACCCTTCCTGTGACAACTGTTCCTCGTCCTTTAATGCCAAATACGTCTTCCACTGGCATCAAAAAGGGCTCATCCTTGGGTCTAGCAGGCATAGGGATACTTTCATCCAAAGCCTTCACTAATTCGTAGATACACTGGTACTCTTCTGCAGACGTATCTTCAGAGGTACTTTCTACTGCTTTTACTGCACTCCCACGAATAATAGGAATATCATCTCCTGGGAAATCATACTTACTCAACAATTCTCTAACTTCTAACTCTACCAGATCCAATAATTCCGGATCGTCCATTGCATCGCACTTATTTAAAAAGACCACCATCGCTGGAACTTCGACTTGCCTGGCCAAAAGTATATGCTCTCTGGTCTGAGGCATTGGCCCATCTGGAGCACTAACAACTAATATAGCTCCATCCATCTGAGCTGCTCCAGTGATCATATTTTTTACGTAGTCCGCATGACCAGGACAGTCCACATGAGCGTAGTGCCTGTTTTCAGACTCATATTCAATATGAGAGATAGCAATAGTAACACCCCTAGCCTTCTCTTCTGGAGCATTATCAATACTATCAAACGCTCTATATTGAGCCTGATTATTTATAGCTAATGCCTTGGTGATTGCCGCGGTTAACGTGGTTTTACCATGGTCAACATGACCTATGGTACCAACATTAACGTGCGGTTTAGTTCTCTCGTATTTCTGTTTACTCATTGTAATATTCCTCCTCCGTTATATGGAGCCCACAATCGGACTTGAACCGATGACCTCGTTCTTACCAAGAACGTGCTCTACCTGCTGAGCTATGTGGGCTAGTGTTCTTAGCAAAAGGTAATTAATTGACTATTTCCAGGTAACTTATCCTAAATACTTCCTTACCTATATTTTAACTTTGCACATTTTTATTTATTTTTATATATGGTGGAGGGGGTAGGATTCGAACCTACGAAGCCCGTCGGGCGCCAGATTTACAGTCTGGTGGCTTAAACCACTCACCCACCCCTCCCAGTTGGTGGATTTTACCATACCAACCAAAGTGGATACAAACCAGCTATTAGCTCCAAAACTTTGGAGCCCGAGAGGGGAGTCGAACCCACCAGCCTGCCGATTACAAGTCGGCTGCGCTACCATTGCGCCACTCGGGCTAGTTATTCATAAACCCACAAGCACCAGTAGGCGGCCCAGAAGGCCGCTTGATACAAGTTTAAAATTGACAGTCCTTAATGTCAAGGTTTCACGACTTAATCCAGTCATATAACCCTATACACTGGATGCGTGATACAATATCACACTAGCACCGCATGGCTAGTTTATCCGGCTGAACCAACATTTGGTTAAATCACCACGACCTTAGAATTTATACAGAAATGTCACTGACCTCTCAAAACACCAATCCAAAAGTTTACTATGGCTGGTTTGTCGTAGCGATAATCTTTTATCTCTCTTTTCTCTCCCTGAGTATACGAACCGGGTTTGGAGCTTTTGTAGGACCATTAACTGCCGAATTCGGATGGGATAGAACTTCCATTTCTTTAGTTTCAGCTATAGGTTGGCTAACAAATGGTGTAACTCAACCCTGGCTAGGAGGACTATATGACAAATATGGAGGCAAGCTTGTCATTATTTACAGCCTAATCGTATTTGGGATAGGGACTATTTTCTTAAGCATGACCATGAACATATGGTTCCTCGGTTTAATTTGGGGTCTTGTGCTATCAACAGCACAAAGTGGCTTATCTCCTGTGACATTCAACTCAATGATATCCAAATGGTTCTCCGTCCATCAACGCGGTAAGGCATTGGGTATCGCAGGAGCAGGAAGTTCCACTGGTCAACTTATTCTCGTGCCATTCACTATGTATCTAATTCTGACCGTCGAATGGAGACTCACTTGGTTTATTCTCGGTTTAATTATCATATTTACAGGTCTTCCATTAGCGTATTTTTTCCTAAAGGATCGTCCTTCATCCAGTGAACCGCAAGGTACGAGCGTAAAACAAGAAAATGCAAAGAACATTACATCCGAATCAACACTACCTCTGGAAGTTCACACTTGGCCAGCTGCTTTTCGGAGTCGGCCTATGTGGCTATTGATCGGCGGGTTTTTCATTTGCGGATGGACAACGGGATTCATTTCTACACACTTTGTTCAGTTTGCAAGAGAACAAGGAGTTTCAGCCTATCATGCAGCTAATGCATTTGGGCTTATTGGAGGACTCAACATCATCAGTATTCTTCTAATCGGCACGTTGTCAGATCGTTTCGGTAGAAAGGATCTCCTCGGGATTGTCTACGCAGTTCGAGGAATAGCATACGGCATCCTTGTCTTCTTCAAAGGAACAATTCCCGTCTATTTATTCGCCGCCACAGCAGGCATGTCTTGGCTAGGGTCAGTACCCCTAACTACCGCTTTAACAGGTGAGATATATGGGCTGAAAAAAGTTGGGACACTAACTGGAGCTGTATTTCTCTCGCATCAAGTGGGAGCCGCAATTAGTATCTATATGGCTGGATGGTTCTATGATCAAGTAGGGACATACGACATTGCATTCTTATCTTCAGCTCTCCTTCTAATACTCGCCAGTATATGGAGTTTTGCTATCCAAGAACGAAAATATTCGGCCAAATACCTTACTGCCTAGACTTCTCTCTAATAGAAATGTTTTCCCTTAAATCAGTTCATCATCAAGAAGTTGCTGACCCTGTTCTTCTTTCGTGGATACAGGATCAAATTGACACAATTACGGGACTTGCTCCTATAGCAATCGTAGGACTAATCGCAGTATTCATACTTTTAATTCCGATCACCATAGTCATCTTTTACCTGAAAGTTTATAGAAAACATCGTCAGGATTAGACACTAAACAGGACTATGTATTTTTCACAGAATTGTTCAATAAGCTAACGCATGCATAAACTGCCTGCGTATACGGCATCGCTACGCCAACAAGGTTACCCATCTCCACCACTGCTCCAATAATACTATCGATTTCCATTGGCCTACCATATTGGATATCCTGTAACATGGATGTCTCATGGGAGCCAACACCAGCTGCCCCTTCGATCCGCTGATCAATTGATATTGGAAGTTCGATTCCTAACTTAGTGGCCACATTAGCGACTTCAGTCATCATTTCTTTAACTAAGAACCTGGTTTTATCAAAGCTGGCAATCTGAATCAGGGTTGCCCTTGTCAAAGCACTAATCGGATTAAAAGCCACATTACCAAGTAGTTTCACCCAAATATCCTGACGAATATTCTTACGAATTGGAGCTTTAAAGCCAGCTTTTTTCAAAATTATTGCAAGCTGCCTACACCTTTCAGTGGATTCATTATCTAATTCTCCCAGCGACAACCTATTACCTTCTATATGCCTTATCACTCCGGGTGATTCCAAAATAACGGCAGGATATAGTACGCATCCTATAATTTGATCTGGACTTATGGATTCCCTTAACATACCTTCGGGGTCCACTGATACCAAACGAGTCCCATCCCATTTACCGCCATGCCTGTAAAAATACCACCAAGGAATTCCATTTTGGCCAGCAATAACGATTGTTTCAGGCTTAATTAGAGACGAAATCACAGGAACTATATCCAAAAGTCCATGCGCCTTGACTGTAAGAAAGACGTAATCAGCTTCCTTAACAACGCCGTAATCAGCTGTAACAGATGGATGAACGACAGTCTCGCTATCCTGTTCAATAATCCTTAAGCCCTGTGATTGCATGGTCTCCAAATGTTTCCCCCGAGCTATCAGAGAAACATTTTCGCCAGACTGATGAAGCTTCGCTCCAAGGTACCCCCCAATAGCTCCTGCTCCAATAATCACAATGTTCATAACATCTCACCGCATCTCTATCAGATCTTCCCTACTCTTTAATGAAGGCAGCAGCTACAAATCTCCTTTGCACCTTACCAGTAGCGGTTTTAGGTATTTCATCAACAATATGAATATTCTTAGGTACTTTAAAATCCGCTAAGTGTTCACGACAGTATTTCACCAGATCCTGACTAGTCGCATCTCCGTTTAATACTACACAAGCCGCTGGTTCCTCACCATATGTCGGATGAGGGACTCCAAAAGAAACGGCTTCTGCAACAGATGGATGTCCAAGCAAAATGTCATCAATTTCCAACGGTGAAATCTTTTCCCCGCTACGGTTAATGAGTTCTTTGATTCGACCCACCAAAGTCAAATACTGCTGCTGATCAATAATCCCCTCATCACCTGTCCTAAACCAACCGTCTGTAAAGGAAACTTTATTGGCCTCATCGTTATTTTCATAACCAAGAGTAACGTTGGATCCTTTAATAACCACTTCTCCTCGCTCCCCTGATGCAAGCAGTTTCCCTGTATCCGACATGGTACCAATTTCAACGCCAGTTCCTTGGCCAACAGTTCCAGGGATTCGTTCACCAGGAGGCAAAGGATTCGAAGACATTTGATGAGAGGCTTCCGTCATACCATATGCCTCTAGAATAGGAAGTTGTAGAATTTTCTCCATACCCAACATTGTCGCCGGAGGCAAAGCCGAGCTACATGAACGGATAAAGCGAAGATTGTCTAAACCGTCAGGCTTTTTCTGTTCCCTACTCATTCTGTTTAATAATGCTTGATGGATACTGGGAACGGCAGAATACCAAGTTGCTTTGTATTCTGCTAAAACAGGCCAAAAGCGCATCGGATTGAATTTACCAGGAAGAACAATAGTGCCACCAGAAGACAATGTCGCCAAAACTGATGCTACTAAACCGTGTACATGGAACAACGGCATCACACAAAATGAAACATCTTCATCGTTCAATTGGTATGTCTTCACGATATTGCCCACAGATTTTGTTAAGTTCCCATGACTTAAAGGAACACGTTTAGGTCTACTAGTCGTGCCACTAGTATGAAGTACCAATGCCTGGTCAGTCACTGCCGGAGTAACTAAATCTCCTGAATTTTGACTCTTATCGCTTGAGAACGATAGTTCCCCATTGTCATCAGTCAAACCTATCTGGATAATCTTTTCATCTGAAGCATGTCTTGCCTCTTCACCGATATTTTCAGAAGTAATCAGGGCTCTGGCATCCACATCATCGAGATAAAACTTAAACTCATCCAGTTTATAGCCTGGATTCAACGGTGCAGCGACAGCTACACTTGACACTGCTAGAAAAGCTATTACTGATTCAGCGTTATTCGGTAAGACCATTGCAACACGATCATTCCGTGCGATGCCTCGTGCCAGTAAATCTCGTCCTAAGCGATTTATATGCGACCGTAACAAGTCATATGAAAAAGATCTTCCATCTGGTTCCACCAAAGCAACGTGATCACCTTCCCCGTGGGCCAACAGATCAAGTAACGTTTCTTGCATTTTTCCTCCTGGCAGGGACACTATTTTACCCATTTTCTTGAGTTCACAACTCCTAGCAGAGTGTCTCCCGTAAGCTATCATGCTATAAGTTTTTGTATACGCTCAGTATAACCTAAATTCGGCTACCAGTATGCCTTTCCGTTAATAGCAGGTTGCGTGTTTTTCCATGAGGTATTACAGTACGCTCCATTAATAAGCTTTGCGAAGTTATTAGCATAAATCATCACTTAGAAGGGGGACGACAAAATGGCAAACCTAATTAACCTTACCGTCGAATCAAACAAGGGGTCACAGGCATTAACCGTAGATATCCACAGGATGTTTAACGTAGGGGGAACAATGCGAGATCCCAAAGTTTTTGAACGTCATTTATTTGAAATGGAGAAAGAAGGCATAATCGGTCCCAAAACTGTCCCACCAGTCATGCCTCTTGGAGAATGGACCCTGACAACACGAGATAACTTTACTGTTCACTCAGATAAATGTTCTGGTGAAGTAGAGTATGTACTACTACACCTTAACAATGAGTGGTTTATAGGAGCCGGGAGTGACCATACTGACAGGGATCTCGAAAAATCAAACATAGTTTGGTCCAAGCAAGTCACTCCTAACGTGTTAGCCCCTACCATATGGCCGCTATCAGAAATCAAAGACCACTTTGATGACATTATCCTAGAATCGGATGTGGGAAAAGGAACTGCCACACGACCATATCAAAGGACCACATTAGCCACATTCTGGGATCCAGATGAAATGCTAAGCAAAGTATCGAAACGAATCCCAAAATGGGAAGGACTTAATTATTTATTCTTCTCAGGAACTGTACCAACCGTGAGTGAAACACTCGACTTTGATACGACTTTCTCGATAAGAATGGTTGATCCTGTTCTAAATAGAACTATAGAACACTCGTATACTACAACTGTCCTTTATAACGAGGCCTTTGTCGATCCTCAAACAACTGAACTTTGAACTTAAAGGCTTTGGACTGAAAGCTATCAGCCACAATGGGATCCACTGATCCGAGGTGAACTGCGCTTAGATCGGTTTTTGGTTCCGTGGTCGCACTCGGCATTAACACAATACCAAACTATCATTCTAGTTTCACCTATGTCGTACCAATTGACACCTCGGGCCATAGATTTGGAACAAATCGGGCAAAAGGCTGGTTCGCGACTGTTGTCTTTACTCATAGCATAGCTCCATACAAATAAAGCATAAAATACAGGGAAGATTGTAAAGCATTTTATCAACAACAATCAAACTATTGTTTATGATAAGATGTTCCAATCTGAATACTCAACCGTATCGAGGCGTCGCTAGTCCAAACTGTAGGCAGATTAGTTAGATTCGTACTAGTACCAAAAAAATACGAATTTCGAATTGATAGCGTAAAGGAAGATCAAATGGCTAACACAGAACAGCAACTGGTATATAGATTTAGCGAGGGTAATGCAACAATGGGTCCCCTCTTAGGAAACAAAGGTGCGCACCTTTCAGAAATGACCAGTATGGGAATCCCTGTACCTCCGGGATTCATTATCACGACCGAGGTGTGTAAGGTTTTTTATGATAATGATCTCCAATTGCCTGACGACTTATGGAACACTATTGTGCAACATGTGCATGAACTGGAACAGACGTCAGGAAAACTTTTTGGTTCAGGAAACAATCCGCTAACAGTATCAGTCAGATCCGGAGCTCCTGTCTCAATGCCAGGAATGATGGAGACTATCCTGAACCTCGGATTGAATGACACGACAGTCGTTGGCCTAGCTGAAAAAATGAACGATCAAAGACCAGCACTAGATGCGTACCGCAGATTTGTTCAGGGTTTCTCCAATATTGTTAAAGGGGTCGAATCAAACTTATTCGAAAAAACGCTTGCATCTCATCGCAAACAGGTAGGTGTGGAATTTGATTTCGAGCTAACCCCAGAGGATCTTACTTACATTATCAAAAAGTTCAGGGAAATCTTAGTAAAGGAAACGGGAGAAGATCTACCTCAAGATCCTTGGGACCAATTGAGGCAAGGAATAGGAGCTGTTTTCTCGTCTTGGAACATTCCTCGTGCAATAAGTTACAGAGAATACAACGGAATCCCGCATCATATAGGAACAGGGTCAGTTGTTATGGCAATGGCTTTCGGTAATCTCGGAGAAACGAGCGGAACAGGGGTTCTATTTACCAGAAATCCTTCTACAGGAACAAATGAATTATTTGGAGAATATCTACCCAATGCTCAGGGAGAAGATGTAGTAGCAGGAATCAGAACTCCATATCCAATATCGTGGTTAGAAAAGAATATGCCGGAGACATATCAAGAAATCGGTCAAGCTGCTAAAACTTTAGAACTACACTACAAAGATGCGCAAGATGTAGAATTTACTGTAGAACAAGGCAAACTCTACATACTACAAACAAGATCAGCTAAAAGGACCCCGATAGCAGCAGTCAAAATAGCAGTGGAAATGGTCGAAGAAGGCATGATCAATCAAGAAGATTCGCTTCTTCGAATAAATCCCGAAGACATCAGTCAGGTTTTATTTCCACGGTTTACAGACGAAGCCAAAGAAAACGCAATCTCTAATAATCAATTAATCGCCACTGGATTAAATGCCTCTCCGGGTGCAGCCACAGGAAAAGCATACTTTAACGCTGACCGAGCTGAGTCGGCAGCTAACCAAGGCGAAATAGTAATACTAGTGAGACCAGAAACAAGCCCAGATGATATTCACGGCATCCTCCCTTCAGCAGGCCTATTGACGCTTCGTGGAGGAATCACTAGTCACGCAGCCGTGGTAACCAGAGGAACTGGAAAACCGTGCGTGGTCGGGTGTGAGGATATCAGCTTTGATGAAACCACTGAAACCATCAGCCGCGGTAACCACCGAGTTAAGGAAGGCGATCCTATAAGCATTGATGGTAATACAGGAGAAGTTTTCGTAGGAGCACTAGAGCAAATTCATCCATCAATAGAGGAAAACAAAGAGTTAAACATTCTCCTTGGTTGGTCTGATAAATATCGAAAACTGGGAGTACGCGGAAATGCTGATACACCTGAGGACACGCAAAAAGCAATTGAATTAGGAGCAGAAGGAGTGGGTTTGTGTAGAACAGAGCATATGTTCTTTGACCCTGAAAGAATACCTCAAATTCAAAGTGTATTAATTAATGCCGCAGAAGCCCAAAGATTACAAGACTTACTCGAAAAGACTACCTCAAATCAATCAAACGAAGCCAGTGTATTAACAGAAATCGAGAACTCTGTGGCATTTCGTCTATACAATGAAGCTTTAGCAGCTCTTGAGGAATATCAAACAGAAGATTTCAGAGGAATCCTTGATGTTTCCGAGGGACGACCAATAACCATTAGACTACTGGATGCACCCCTACATGAATTTCTACCCAAAATTGAAGATATCCAAAATGAAATACAAGCATTGAAAGCTTCGGGTGATAAAGAAACATTAGCTCTAAAAGAGGAACTTCTGAATCTGGTAGACACCCTCAACGAATCCAATCCAATGTTGGGACACCGAGGTTGCAGGTTGGGAATTACGTTTCCCTCAATCTATGACATGCAAATGAGAGCAATACTTAAAGCGTCTGCATCGTTAATTAAACAGGGTAAAACAGTGCGCCCAGAAATCATGATTCCATTAGCTGGTCACGTCAACGAATTGTCATTTATCAAAGAAAGAGTTCGGTCTATTTCCAGAAGCGTAGAAGAAGAGTTTGGTATAAGTGTTCCATTCAAATTCGGAACAATGATCGAAGTTCCACGCGCAGCTGAAACTGCTGATGAAATGGCCGAAGAAGCAGAGTTCTTCAGCTTTGGTTCCAATGATTTAACACAGATGACATTTGCATTTAGTAGAGACGACGCCGAAAGAAAATTCCTCCAACACTATCAAAAAAAGGAAATACTCCCGGCCAATCCGTTCGCTACATTAGATCGCGCCGTCGGTAAAATTATGGCAAGAGCCACTCGGGAAGGTCGAGAGACCAACCCTAAGCTAAGCGTCGGGATTTGCGGAGAACATGGTGGTGATCCGCAAAGCGTGGAAATGTGTCACAATATGGCAGTCGATTATGTTAGCGCCTCTCCATTTAGAATCCCGGTTGCAAGACTAGCAGCCGCTCAGGCTACTCTCAAATCAAAGAAGCTGTAAGATGTCAGTATATCAATTACGCACATATACGATCAGGACAGGAATGATGGAATCCTGGCTGACACTTTTCAATACTCACATTCGGCCTTTGCACAAAAGGTTAGGAATACCTATAAAACACTGCTGGGTCAGCAAGGATGGACAAGACTTTATCTGGGTTCGGCAATTTAATGACGAAAACGAAATCCCCTCCAAAGAAGACTCATATCGTAATTCTCCTGAAAGAGTAGCATTAGGAGATTTACCTCAGCAGCATATTGAAGAAATGCATGTTCGAGTCATACTTGATACCGAATTTGATCTGTAGAATCTCTAACCTACATCAAGGTTCTTTGTATCCTTTAAACCAAAACCAGTAATGGGGACGACCGTCAAATCACTCTTTGAGATTGTGCGGTCAGCAACCAGAAGCTCTAGTCCTGCAAAAGCAGCTGCAGAAGTTGGTTCCACAAATAAACCTTCTTCCTCTGCCAACAATTTCTGCCAAGTACCAATATCTCCATCACTGACAGAAACCGCAGATCCACTAGTGTCTTCCAAAACTTGTAGCACCTGGAACCCTCTTGGAGGTGTGCCAACCATAATTCCTCCAGCGATCCCGTTACTCACCTGCGATACATCCCATTGGGTACCTCTCCAGCATGAGACAATTGGATTACAAGCGTGGCTCTGTACGGCATGCAGTTTTGGAAATGTCACTGGCTGAGCATCATCATAATTTCGAGATTCCTTTACTTCCTTAAAGCCTTTCCAACAGCCAATAATTAACGATCCATTTCCTACAGGAAAAATCATATGATCAATTGGCCTGTTGCCAGACCAAAGCATCAATTCGTAAGCAACTGTCTTTGTACCTTCTATAAAATAGGGACTAATGTTATGAGAAGAATAATAAAGACCATTTTCTGCAGCATAATCAACTGCTGACTGTGCAACATCGTCACGGGTTCCTGAGGTAGGATAAACATCAGCTCCATAAAAAGATATTTGCAGTCTCTTAGCATTAGGAGCATGTTCTGGAATAAAGACTGACGCATCCAATTGCCCTCTAGAAGCATATGATGCAAAAGACGATCCAGCATTACCAGAAGAATCTTCAACAAGCCTCGTTAAACCAAATTCCTTAGCAGCAGAAAGCATCACCGTAGTTCCTCTATCCTTAAAAGAACCAGTCGGATTCAGATATTCCAGCTTTGCCCAAAGATCCTTTAACCCAAGTTTATTTCCGATATTCTTAAGCGGGATACAAGGGGTTCCACCCTCACCTAAGGAAACAATATTACTTGGATCGTGGAGTGGCAAAACATCCCACATAGACCATAATCCAGGAAAGTAATTCGCAAGTCTCACATCCCTAAACTGGCTAAAATCCAAGCTAGCTGGTTTGGAATAAAAAATGTCTGGCGGAGCCTTGCAATCTACACAGAGAGAAACGCCCTTGGAGTGATCCTGAAGTATACCGCACTGTGAACATTGCAGGCTATAAAATTTTTCCTTTCTAGAAACAACCATGTAACCCACACATGAGTAAGACAACAGTTACGAAACTCTTGTCTTACTCTATCTTATTGATATCAATTCAGCTTCAGATAGTCGCTGAATTCTTTAGTCAGCAACCTCGACAATTGCTTCAATTTCAACAGAAATATTCATAGGAAGCGCTCCCATACCCACTGCTGATCTTGCGTGTCTTCCCTTATCACCAAAGGCTTCTACAAATAAATCTGAGGCCCCATTGATTACTTTCGGATGGTCAGCAAAATCTGGTGCACTATTAACCATTCCCAGTAGTTTTACAATTTGTGTGACCTTATCCAGATCTCCAATGGTTTTCTTGAGATTAGCTAATAAGTTTAATGCACATCGTTGAGCTGCTTCATAACCTTCTTCCACGGATCGATCAGATCCAAGCTTGCCTGTTATCGTAGTACCATCTCCACCTTTAGGAGCTACACCTGATAGAAACACTAAGTTACCACTCCTCATAGCAGGTAAATAGTTAGCAACTGGTGCTGGGGAGTCAGGGATCGTATGCCCCATCGATGCAAGTTTTTCCTCTACTTTTGACATATTCGCTCTCCTTTTCGAAAATTTTTGTAATGAGATTCTATAGCAAAACCGTAATGTTGCAAGTGCTATTTTTCTGTGATTGTCACTTAGAGGCACAAAAAAGTAAAACCTCTACTACAAATTCACAAACTAAGAGGGTGAATTGGCATCAGAGATTCCGTATATATCCTCAGCTGTTTCCAAAGATATTTTCCCTTGGTGTAAATCAGCCAGCACCTTGTCTCGTGAACGTTCATTAGGATTACCAAATCCACCCGCGCCTGGTGTCACTAAGCGTATCGTTTCTTGGGTATCAAGTACTAGGTTGTATTCTTTTGTGGTCAAAGACTGCTGTAATTCTGTCCCGTAGTTCCTAGTCACCTGTGCTTTCCCTCCTGACAACCCTCCCTGAAGACCCCAAGGAGCAATGAACGACCGATCACCTTTTGTTCGAACTCTAGTCCCATCCGTCAGCATTCTGTATTGCCGAACAAAACCTAGCCCTCCCCTTTGCCTTCCTGGACCACCCGAATCTGGAGCAAACTGATAACAGTCAATCATCATTGGATATTCCAATTCCAGAGCCTCAATGGGCAAATTGGATGTATTGCTTCCATGCACATGGATACCATCGGCACCATCATTTGCGATACCAGCTCCCATACCACCTCCCAATGTCTCTATATAAGCAAAATACGAACCGTCAGGTTGATAACCTAGAAAATAAACACCCGAAACACATCCATTTGCTGCCGCTATAACACGATCAGGAATTGCCTTTGATAAAGCCCCTATCACAACATCAACCACTCTTTGGCAAGCATCCGATCTAAAGATACAAGGTGCTGGAGCAACGCAATTCACAAATGAACCTTCCGGTGCAATCACCTTTATCGTTTTAAAGAAGCCTACGTTAGCTGGTAGAGTAGGATCAAGTACGGCCTTTATAGTGTAATAAATCGATGCAAGCGTAGCATAGTACGGTAAATTAATTGGCAAGTTCACCTGAGCTGCTGTACCAGCAAAATCGCATATGATCTCGCCATCCCCTACAGTCAAAGCTAGCTTGATAGGAATCAACTCTTCAGGTGTAGTTCCTTCCATATAGTCTGTAAAAGTGTATGTGCCGAGAGGTATTGAAGCAATGCCAGCCCTAGCCTGTTTAGCTGCTTGTTCCTCATGCCGTTCCAAACATTCAAGAATAGTTTCATATCCGTAGCGATCAACCAGTTCTTGAACTCTTTTGATACCAGTTTCCAAACAACCAGCCTGAGCCTGTATATCTGCTTGTCTTTCTTTAGGCAACCTACAATTAAGCAGGATTATATCCAATATATCCTGACAAAGACTGCCAGCTTCTACTAACCGAACCAATGGAATACGTATCCCCTCAGAATAAATATCCAAAGCCTGAGAAGGAGAACCACCCGTTTCTGCGTGGTGAGCACAACTGGCAACAAAGGCTATTAATTTTCCCTGTGCAAATACAGGGGCTGCCAATGTAATATCCGGCAAATGTGTCCCGCCACCTGAATAGGGATCATTAGCAACAAAAACATCACCTGGATTAAGCTTATTTTCAGGAAACTTACTTAATATGGCTTGAACCAAGCCCAACATAGATCCTAAATGGACTGGTTGGTGCGCTGCTTGGGCAATAGTTCCACCAGAAGAATCAAGTATCGCGGTAGAACAGTCTCTTCGTTCCTTAACATTAGTAGAAAACGACGACCTCACTAAATTCTCGCCCATTTCATCTGCGGCTGCTAAAAGAGAACTTCCTACTACTTCTACGGTAATAGGATCCAATCTATCAGAGCTTTTTTCTCGACTGTGCTTGACCATGCCAACTCCAGTATACATCACTTCTAGTACCAATCAAGGATTCCAAATTCCAGTACAAAAAGATAAGACCAATCTTCCACTAACTACTAGTTAAGCTCAATAACTCTGCCTCTAGCAACGCAAAAGCCTTGACCGTAAACTGCTCATTATTACTTTCCCGCTGGTTTCCAATAACATACCTATCTGCGATTACTCTTCTAGCAGAAGCGACTGCTACATATACAAGTCCAACAGGCTTTTCTTCTGACCCTCCACCCGGGCCCGCAACGCCTGTAGTTGACACCGCAACATCAGCATTAAATAATTCACGAACTCCGCGAGCCATCTGCTCAGCAACTGGTGAACTTACTGCTCCATATTCATTGATGAGTGTTTCAGCAACTCCTAGCTGTCTCATTTTAACCTGATTATGATAAGCAATAATCCCCCCGAGAAAGTATCGGGAACAGCCTGATCGACTAGTTATTTTTACTGCTAATTTGCCCCCAGTTGTTGATTCTGCTACAGCCAAGGTAAGCTTATGCTCCAACAAAACTTTCTCTATTGAATTCAACATAAAATGTCCTTGTTTTACATACTTCAAATCAGCTAGCGATTTGTTCAGAAGCTCTTACCATACCACATCATGATACAATAATATTACGAGGTATTTCATTACTAAAATAGTATGTTATTCCATACCTAATGACAATTTTTTAAAACAGGAAACTCTTCAATTAAACCTCTATGCTATCAACTTTGCGTCAGCTTTTCTTTACAACCAAAATTCTTTCGATAACCCTAGTATCAGCAGTTTTTATCTTTGTGGGAGCTCTTGAACTCAGCACAGCTACGGCTCACGGAGGATCAATCTACCTAGCAAAAAATATTCACGACTATGAAATAATCATGAGAGCCAGCCCGCCACAACCACGTATTGGTACCTGGCATCTTAGCTTTGAAATCAGCCAATCAAATATCCGAATTGGTCCTGAGAAAGCCACTGTTTTCCTTGAAACAGTTCCTGTAAATGAGAATGGAGATACGACCAATGCAATCAAGGCCCAAACAATATCATCATTAACTTCTACATATGATGATCAGCTCCATGATGCTGATATAGAGTTCCAAAAAATCGGTAAGCAAATGCTTACTATTAGCGTACTCGACAGCAACCAGTCAGAATTACTCTTTTATCAGACTCTCATAGACGTCAAAAAGCCTTCAAGCGGCCAAACAGTCATACTTTCCGCGATAACTCTACCTATAGCAATAGGATTATTATGGATTACTGTTGGCTGGTTAAGAAAAAAACGTTAAAATAATCCACTACATAAAAAAGGAGCACTCTAAATCAACATGATTTACCAAGTACGACAGATTGGAATATCTACTGCAATAATTATAACTGTATGTTTATCCCTAGGTTTTCTTCTAGGATGTTCTTCAGAAAATACCACCTCTTCAAGCAGAACGATCAGCCTAGTCATTGAAGACGGTAATCTGGAGGGGGAAAGCACTGTCAAAGCAAACCAAAACGAAACAGTAACCTTCAATATAAAGAGCAATCAAACAGGCACTCTGCACATTCACGGTTATGACCTTGAAAAAGACGTTACAGCAAATCACGATGCTATGTTCACCATGGAAGCAACAGCAACTGGCCGCTTTATGATCGCTTTCCACAGTAAACCGACTGGATCAGAAATGGAGCATGGTCATAGCGATCAGCACCACCATGAGGTAGATTTAACGTCACATGGAGCTATCTTCCTATCTCCAGGGTTGCACAAAAAGGATTCATATAGCTTTACTATTAATGAAGAATATGCAGGTCTTACGATTCCCTACCATAACCACATGGATAGTTCCATGTTCGGAACAATCACCGTTTCTGAAGAATCTAACAACGGCACTCGATCAATAACAATTACTGATAATAGTTTTGAACCTTCGTCCATCTCTGCTTCACCAGGCACAACTATTCTATGGGAAAATACGTCTGACAGCGTAGTTATGATAGCTAGCGGAGAGCATTCGGTTGAAACTGAAGGACACGAGAGTCATGACCATAGCGACATGGAAGAACTTGAGTTAGGCTATTTAGAAGTTGCACCGAATTAGTAACTCTGAATCAAACCGCACGATGTGGAGTCTCAAAAAAACAACGGAGTCAATAACCTGTTTGTAAAAAGGTTCCTTTTATATTCAGGACTAGCAATATGGTCCTTATTACTGTTCCCCTCTGTGGTATTCGCTCACGGTTTTGGGGAGCGTTATGATCTGCCGATCCCTTTAAACTTCTATCTTTTTGGCGGGGGCTTCACAGTTTTCATTTCCTTTATCATCATTGCAGCATTCAAAAGAAAACAGCACCCAACAAGCTCCTACCCAACGTATACTATTTTACAATACACCACATCGTCTCCTAAACGAGTTCGTAAGGTAATAGAATTTCTTTCTCTTGCTACTTTTGTTCTGATTATCTCGACCGGCCTATTTGGTAACCAAAATCCTACCGACAACCTGACACCTACTTTTATTTGGATTATTTGGTGGGTAGGCTTCACTATATTTACCGCATTTTGGGGTAATCTTTGGCCTATAATCAATCCTTTTGCAATTGTTTATGATTTTATAAGTTCCCTCTATTTCAAAATTACAAACGAAGATCTCAGCTTTAATCTTCCATACCCAAAACAATTAGGGATCATACCCGCACTAATCCTTTTCGTAATATTCGTCTGGTTTGAAACTATTTATCCTGAATCTGGAACACCATCCCACATCGCTGTTGCCATTATTTGTTATCTAATGATTACGTTTACTGGCATGTTGGTTTTTGGAAAAACCTGCTGGCTTGAACACGGAGAGGTATTTAGTATTCTGTTTTATTTGCTTTCATTGTGCTCAATCACGGAAATACAAAAAAAAGGCCACTTATGCCAATTAAGAATACGACCACTGGCTGCAGGTCTCATAAACAATCAATCTTCCAGTTGGGGAAGAGTTGTTTTTATAATGATTGCCCTTGGCTCAGTGTCTTTTGATGGATTCAGTGAAACTCCCCTATGGGTTGACATAACTATTTTTTCTGAACCATTTTTCAGAAATATCGGACAATTTGTTGCCATTAATTCTGTAGGTCTTTTAGTCTGTATCATTATTTTCCTGCTCGGGTATCTGTTTTTTGCATTACTTATGAATATATTAAGTGGCTCATTTACAGTACGCACGAAGTTAACTCAGCAGACAACATATTCTCTTCTACCAATCGCTGTGGGTTATCTTGTGGCACACTACCTGTCATTCCTAATCATCCAAGGACAACTTCTTATTCCCTTGATTTCAGATCCCTTTGGTTGGGAATGGAACCTTCTGGGTACTGGAGACTATGCAATAAACATCGCTATTATAAATGCCCGTTTTGCATGGATTCTTTCACTAATTGCTATCGTTACAGGTCATATATTAGCAGTTTTCTGTTCCCATTCAATTGCTTTGCAGATCACGTCTCAGTCTGGAAGAATTCTACTAAGCCAACTTCCTATGTTAGTATTGATGATACTCTATACGATGACGAGTTTGTGGATTATCGCGCAGCCAATAGTCGAATATAGTGGAACTTGAACATACTCGTTTATGAAATAGAAACTATGGTATATTTCTATCGTGCCCAGGTGGCGGAATGGTAGACGCAGCGGACTTAAAATCCGCTTCCCTTATGGGAGTGGGGGTTCGAATCCCTTTCTGGGCACCACACTTGATGTAATTCTGAAAACTCCAATAATGAATTCTTTGGACAAGCGAATATCAAATCTAGACTTGATCCGAGGAATTGCCCTACTTGGTATTCTAGGGATGAATGCTGTTTCCTTCGGCTTGCCTTGGGCTGCCTACTGGAATCTGAGTGCTGCTGGTTCAGAAACAGGGATTGATTTTGCAATAGGGATTTTCGGTGAGATTTTTCTCGACCAGAAGATGATGGGATTATTCTCCCTGCTCTTTGGTACAAGCATAGTGTTGTTCGTTGATGCTGCTAAAGAACGCGGGCATAGGCGTCCTGTTTTATTGAGTGCCCGCCGAAATCTCCTGCTTTTTATCATAGGAATTATTCACAGCTTATTTTGGTCTGGCGATGTTCTCAGGCTTTACGCAATTTGTGCACCTATCGTTCTGCTACTACGCAATTGGCGCCCCAGATTGCTTGTTGCTTTTGGTATCTTCTTTGTTATTGGACCCGCAACTCTCACACTAGCATTACAGCCACTCTTTCTCTCTGACGGTAGTCTGGATATGACGACCAACTGGGCAATGAACGTAACGGATGGAATTGGGCTAGGAAAGTACTGGTTTGTGGGAAGCAGTACTTTTGGTGCCACAGTAGGTCTATTTTTTTTGATAGACAATTTCGGACGTGCCTTGGGAATGATGCTCATTGGAGTCGCTCTTTATAGAATGAATATCCTACAAGGTAATCGATCTTTCCGTTTCTACCGTTTGATAGCGATAACGGGTCTTATCATCGGACTCCCTTTATCAAGCATTGGCACAGGTTGGCTAGTAACTAGTGATTTCTCAAATACTATTGCTCTTGTTAGCCTCATACCCAACACCCTGGCAACTATACCTATAGTACTCGGCTATATTGGGCTAATAAGTATATGGAATAGTAAGGTAAAAAATAGGCTACATACCCATATCTGTGCCATTGGTCGCATGGCCTTAAGCAACTACTTGTTCCAAACAGTTCTAGGTATTGTAGTCTTACGAGTAATTTTTGAACAAGGAACGTT
Source organism: uncultured Dehalococcoidia bacterium (assembly GCA_913047625.1). Taxonomy (GTDB): domain Bacteria; phylum Chloroflexota; class Dehalococcoidia; order Lucifugimonadales; family CAJWUJ01; genus CAJWUJ01. The sequence goes on from CAJWUJ010000018.1 coordinate 22,558, forward strand.
AAGCCGATCACAAATTGCTCTATTCGTCGTCTTCGTCTGGGCTCTTCAATTACTATGGTCCAAACCATGGTTAGACAAGTTCAGATACGGTCCATGTGAATGGATCCTACGAAAACTCTATCGACGGTAGCCAGACACAGAAAACTTCTATGCATCAAAAGCGATTTGTTAGCAAAAACCTCAATCAGAGCACTTTTATTGCCTGTCGGAACCTTACTTTTTACCGCCCCAAGGTACAATAGCATCTTTAAGGAGACTATATCCTTTGAGAAAACCTGGACGATCCCCGCTATACACTGTATCGAACGTATCGAGCGCTGCATCAAGCCATTCACGAAGTTGAGTATTACCCGGGTTGGCATCGAGATAAGCATCTCGGATTAAAACAAAGTGTATCCTCGGATCATAGGGCTGCTTTGTACCCCCCACACTTTCGTCTCCATCAAGAAGTCTAAGCAACATGGCATCTGCAGAACCCAGAGTCTGCTCGTGTATTGGAGGACCATCCATACGGTACATAACAGAAGTCATATCCCTGCCATTGCCCGTGGTGTAGCCCATTCCTTTCCACAATTCAGACGCACTAACCTCTTTACCTACATGTTTTGCAACCTTGGCACCAAAACTTCTTAGCGGATCTGATATATCCGCCAACAAATCCGTTAATCGATCACCATCCAGATCCGTTGCTAAAACAATCGTATCCCTCTTTTCGATGAGATCCCATACTAACAAGCCATAATTGGTATCTGAGATATGCTGTTCAATTTTACCACCCCAGTTTTCCATACCATCTTTAAAATCACTGGGTAGTAAGTTAATAATATAATCAATACGCTCCTTATGCTCCTCATACGGATCCACAGCATACTTACGTCCTGTTTCAAACTTCGTACCTTTTAGTAACCATGCATGCAGACCAGCGTTGATACCATCTTCCATTGCCTGGGTAGGTTTCATTGCTACACGACCAAGCGACCCTGTTTCGTGAACTAGTCGAAGAAAAAGACGATTAGCATAGGCCATTTGCACCCCTGGCGTATTCATCTCCGAGTGTATAATTCCTCGGTCAGTGACAGTGAATTTTGACTTGTCCTGCGAGTATGGTAAACAAGGCATACAACGAACGACAGTAATACATCCATACGGCCGGACATTACAATAAACTCCTGCTTGAGTGCGTAACGGAGCATTACCAGACTTTCCTAAAACAACTGTCCTATTACCGTTTTTATCACGCACATATGCGTCGCCAGCAGTGGACCACTTTATAGAAGTACAAGGCATGTTACCAAACCAGCCCAACGATTCCAGCTCAGTATCTTGTCGGTACTGAGACCACATCGGAACCGCATAGAAAGGGAGTCCTAAAATATCTATCGCCGCGATAGTCCCTAAAAGAGCATAGGCATCGGTCAAAGAATGTGCAACTGGATTTATGTCACCAACAAAGTTGCCTCCCTTCCAAACAACTGCCTCAGGATAACCATTTGGAGTGATATCGGCAGGCTCTAACAGCCCACCCAACAAGCCAAATAGGTCATCTCCTGCCGCCTCAGTCTTGGCTATCGCCATTAAATCGATCATTATTCACCTCTTAGTAGATTTTCTTGAACCCGTCAATGATAACAGATCCAATAGGTCTATTCCTATGGATTAGGTTGCTAAGTTATCAGGATACGACTCACTAACTCAAAATCTAGTCAAATGAACACCAAGATACGATTCCCTAATTAATGCTTGTTGCTTAGAGGAGTTGAAGATATATATCCTTAACTCCTTGCCTATCAAACATTACAGGACATCTTGCTAGCCTTTCCCACTCGATGTAATCAAGCATCCGATCAATCGCGCGTTCATCCATTCCCATGCCATTGAAATTTGTTTTTAGCCCGCACTGTTTCATCATTAAAACCAATGTCTCGACTAGTTCATCGAAGGTTTCTACACTAAATGCTTGCAATAATGGGCTTATTTTATCCATCAGTTGCTGTTCGCAAGCCTTAAGAATTAACGGTAAAGTAATACCTACAGATTCCCCATGGTCCATGCCAAACAGTAGAGAGAGAGGCACTCCAAGGGCATGGCACACATTTGGCCTAACATTGGAATATGCCACCCCTGACATGGTGGCAGCGTACGCACAATTGCTACGTGCCAACACCTCATCAGTAGAACATGATTTCACGAGGTTATCTCTAAACAAACGAATGACTTCCAAGTTAATTCCCTCAGATACAGGGTGGGAGTCGGTTGACCAATAGGATTCAAATGCACTAGTAAACGCATCCATCCCAGTGGCAGCCGCAAGCTCTTTCGGCATCGTTAACGCTAGATCTGGATCTACAAGTGCTATAGCAGGAAACATATGCGGACCAGTAATAGCAAATTTCTGAGGAGTTTCCATATCCCAAAGGGGAGCGAAGGGAGTTACCTCA
>CAJWUJ010000019.1 GCA_913047625.1 uncultured Dehalococcoidia bacterium
AACAGCTTGTAAACTAACCTGAATATCCAGTTCACCAGCCATGACAGAAGTCCCTGCATCCATTTCAGCATACGATTTCATCATTTGTGCCATGCCACTCAAAGGCTCTGCTGTATTATCAGCAACATACACTACCGAACCCAACACAACACCCATGACGTCAGCTATTTGCTTGGCTTTAGCAGTGGCATCTTCAAGCGCCAAGGTCCTTGCAGTAATCTGGTGCACGTTGCGGTCGTCAATATCAAATCTTATTCCGTCAACGCGAATAAGATTGTCTCCTGCTCCAGTAATGTTATCAATAAGATCTCCCAACCGATCCAAAAAGCGAACTTTTATAGTCAATCCTTGATCAACCACATAACCAACCAAAATCTGCCTCTGAGGAAGATGGTATTGTGGTTCTCCTTTGATCAATACGGGTTCATAAACATAGTTTGGTTGGATCCTAAAATGGCTGGTCTGTAAATCTTTTTGTGGAATCCGAGCTTTTTGTAACTCCCGTAAAACAATACTCATCGCCCGATTTACCTTACCTTGGGCCTTAGCCACAGAATCTTCCAGAGCTTCAATAGAAATGCTTAAAATTGCAATATCCGATTCTATCGCAACAGATCCTGAGCCCGTAACCCAAATCCCAAACTGCTGATTGGGGTAGACATTACTGCTCATCCGACCCTCATTAAATGGAGGCAATAAAATAGGTCCATTGCCTTGAATTTCCGAGGAAACCACTACCCTTGACTCCTGCGAGTTCGGAGCCGACACGTCCTTGGTCTCTACGTTGCTAGAGACATTCTGGGGCTCGCTTGTACATCCAACCCCTAGAACCGCGCAAAACAGAACTACTCCTATTACTGGAATTATTTTTCTTCCCATAATCAATTTGCCTCCTTGGTCGGCTGATTACTTTCCTATAAAACGAAATTTGTTAGGTACTCGCCAAGTTTACGTAACAGAAATCACTATACGCCCGCTAAAAACGATAAGGCAACCGCATGTCCCATCTTTATACGAGAATAATAATGTACAATAAGTCAGTCAAAAAAGGCATTTTCATTATGATTAAAGCTATCGTAATAGAACTACTCCAAACGACCGTTGCAGGTCTCATTATTTTTCTGATCCTTATAACACTCACAAGCAACACTGTAATAGAGCATCCTAGTATGATGCCTACCCTAGTTGAAAATCAGAGGGTAATTGTTAATAAAGCCGCTTATGCCCGTATATCCCGCGATGACTCTACGACTATCGGTTTTATACCGCTTGATGCGACCATATCTTTAACCTCTTCCTCTATCCTTGATAAATTCACCAATGAAAATCGAGTCTATCTTTTCAGTGAACCAAAACGAGGAGAGCTCATCGTTTTTCACTCTCCTCCTAATCCTGAGCGAGACTTCGTAAAAAGGGTCATCGGACTACCGGGAGAAACGATAGAAATTCACCGTGGTAAGGTAATCATCAATAATCAACTCCTGAACGAACCTTATGTTAAGCATCGTTCTACAGACAGTTTTCCCCCAACCGTAATAGAACCCGATTCTTTCTTCGTAATGGGAGATAACAGAGTCAGAAGTGAGGATTCCAGAGTATGGGGGACTGTTCCTCTTGATAGCATTGTTGGAAAGCTGTGGGTTCGGTACTGGCCGCTTAACCTGATGAAATCCTTTTAAGTCCAAGATGCAGAAACAAAGTACTTCGTGCCAATCAATAGTATGTATGAAGAGAGAACTACAATCAAACAGCGTAAATCTATTGTTTATATCGTTTACTACAAGGATAATATAAAGAAGGGCCGTTAGCTCAGCCCGGCAGAGCACCTGACTTTTAATCAGGGTGTCCAGGGTTCGAATCCCTGACGGCCCACCAAAGCAACTATTTGATGTGTGGTACTACTAGCTTAATGCTCGGATTTCTATCAAGAGTCATAGTCGTTGCAGCGTACAAGTCACCGTCCACAGGTACTAGACTTGAAGTACGTTAGCCATCCGAGTCGTGCACTACGATGCCACCCTTTAACACCATTCTAACCGTTCGGATATTGTGAATGTTTTCCGCAGGGTTCTTCTCCAGCACCAACAAATCGGCCAGTTTACCAACTTCTATTGATCCAATCTTGTCTTGCATTTCGCAGACTGCAGCACCATGTAGTGTGGCCGCCTTTATTGCCTCCATAGGTTCCATCCCATTTTGAACCAAGAGTTCAATTTCCAGTAAGCCTGTATCCTTTAAAGGACCAGCATCGCAACCGGATGCTATACGGACACCATACTCCAAAGCCATCTTGAATCCTTCTACATGCTCTGGACGACGTTCATTCGCCCGTTGATGCAAATCATCCTGTAGTGGCCATTCTTCCACATAGGATTTATGGTACTCACTTACCGCAGCCTGCGGAATGAGATGCGTGATACAAAATGTAGGGTTGTAATACGTACCGTTATCTGCCATTAACTGCACTGCTTCCTCATCTAGTGTATATCCGTGTTCGATCGTATACGCACCGCCAAGTACAGCTGTTTTTACCGTTTCAGGACTGGCCGCATGAGCTGCAACTTGATAGCCCCTAGCCTTAGCTACATCAAAAATCGCCGCTAATTCATCATCCATCAAATGGGCGTGGTCAGGATCATCCCAACATGCCCCCATGACACCACCGGTCATAACAACTTTAATAAAATCGGCACCACCTTGAATCTGTTCACGCACTAATTTACGAAACCCTTCTGAGCCGTCTGATTCCACTGAACATCTCATTCCTTGGCCATGGCCGGCAGTGGGTGCCAAAGCATGCCCTGCAACAAAAAGCCTAGGGCCAGTATACAAACCGCTTTCGAAGGCCTGTTTCCATGCAACATCACTAAAGTCAGGAGCTCCCACAACTCGGAGGGATGTAAAGCCTACCTGCAACGCATCCATAGTTTCCCTACCTTGCCTAATATATCTATCAATAATTGGCTCCTTAGGAAAATAAAAAGGTGCGAGAGGTGAAACCATGTGATTGTGGGTATCAATCAGACCAGGAATAACCCATGCTCCGTCCAAGTCCACTATCTTGGCATCTCGCATTTTGGGTACACTATCGCGGGAGATAATGTCATGGATACTCCCTTCCCTGATCACGATAGCTGCGTTAGTCAAAGGATCTTGTCGAGTAGCATCTACGATATTGATATTCGTTAAGACAGTTGGAATCATAGCAAGCTTTTCCCTTCTTTATCCCAGTCTCATCTGATTCAATTTCTAGCCTATCACATACCAGCTAATCAATAAAAGCAGTCATGATGCGACGACAGTTTCAGATTTACCTCGAGGATCTATGCCAAAAACCATCATGCCCAGAGTAGCTACCAGACTTACAAGCGCCACCATAGACCATGCAAAAGGATAAGAACCAAATTTATCAACTAGCAAACCATAAATTGGAGGGAAAATAATCATTCCAATACGCATAAACATATTCACAGCACCCAAAGCAGTGCCGGTATTTGCGGTACCCGCCAACTCTCCAACCGTAACAGTCCAAACACCGTGATAAGACAAGGTACTGATACCTAAAACAATTACAAAAGCAGTCAAATATACCTGATGAGTATCCGGGGATAAGAAATATGTGCTGGCCATAGTAGCTGCAGCAATGAATCCAGCCATATTAAGTACCACCAATCGACGCGAGTGAAATACCCAATCACTAATGACACCCCATCCGACTCTCGCAAAAATACTGCTTGCATGCGCAAGAGCTATATATCCTCCAGCTGCCACTTCGCTTAATTCCACTACTTCAATGAGAAAAAGGATCGTAAAACTGCTGACAACCATTTGAACACCCACAAACACAAAACCCCATATACCCACCACGACAAGCCCACGATTTGAGACTAACACCTTAAGGGTAGTCCAATCCATTTTAGGTCCAGGTTTTCGATTTTTGGGATCTCGATACCCTAATGCAAAAATAACAGCCAGCACAAAGATAGCGCACCCCAATACTTTTACACTGATTCTCCATCCGTGGTTTACCGCCAGTATTGGTAGTATGGCGGCAGCACTCGCAGCTGCCCATGCTACACCAGTTTGCTTTATGCTCATGATAAATCCCCGAATTCTATCAGGAGACCAGTCCATGATCGCGCGAGTACTCGCAGGAAACCCAGGACCTTCTAGAATACCTAGTATTACTGCTCCAATCAGTAAGATAGGGTATATTCCAGCGTATGACAATAAGAATGTTCCGATGCCAAGGGTAACTAGGGATAGAGTAAGAATCTTTCTCACCCCTGAAATATCGCTTAACCAACCTCCGGCAAACACCGTAAAAAAAGCACCTCCCAAAAGACAGGAGGTGATGGACCCTACTTGTGCCCTCGATAGTCCCATATCATCTTGTATGAAAGGATATAGGGCAGCTAGTCCAAAAATCGACCAAGCAGACGCTAATTGGCTTAACAAAACTAAGCCGACTACAAGTCCAATGTAAAAACCGGACGAACGAGAAACACTAATCTTGGGGGGGAAACGGCTACTTTTAAACACTTCGGATAGATACTTCTCTTTTTAGGATACAAACCTTTCCTGATCTGTCCATCTGTAGCCTACAAACACCAATGTTAAAAATACGGGGAAACAAAAGGGGAGACAAAAAAGCCTCGCATGACGCTTACTACAGGAATCATCAGAAATATTGTACCCAGCTGTCACACCTGTGTAAAGCAGTAATTTCTTAAGAGTTGTCCTCAAAGCAAATCAAAACTATAATCAACAACCTAACAACATCTACCACATAGGAGGGTTTTATGGCTAATAGTCTTTATCTTGCCCGAATGGATATCGCTCACGATCAGGAAGATCTGTTTAATGAAGTATACAACTCAGAACATATCCCAGCTTTCTCGAACGTACCCGGCGTAAAACGTATTAAACGATATGCCACTCAAAACAGGGCAGAGCCCAAGTACTTGGCAGTCTACGAACTGGAAAATTCAGACGTACTTAACTCCGAGGCATGGCTTACGGCACGGGAAGCCGGTCGATGGCCGTCAGCGGTAAGACCACATACTATGAATCGCCAACACGCAGTACTTGAATGGGTTGGCGGAACAGAAGAGTTACTACTAACCACCAAGTATTTCCACCTGGCAATGATGGATATTGAACCTCACAAGGAACAATTATTCAATGATACCTATGAAACAGAGCATATTCCTCTTTTATTAGAAATCCCTGGTGTGGAGTCTTGTGTCCGCTATAAAACATCATCGGAATCTTATCCTTCATATGTTTCAGTCTACGAAATTACTGATGCCGCATTACCTGTGTCAAAAGAGTGGTGGGTGGCAGCAGATACGGGAAGGTGGAAACCAGATGTTCGACCCTACACTTATAATAAGCGTCTTCCTGTGTATGAACTTCTTGGAACTTAGAGACATCAACATCACTCGGGCATCCCTTAACAAGTGATATGCCATCCAAGAAAAATCACTCAGACGATCACGATACGGCAGGTGAAACAAAAATCCTGTTTCCTGATAACTCGTGTCCTTCCGAGGACACACAGATAGGGCAAAATCAGAATTTATGCAAAAACGTCACCTATGACAGTGATTGGCGAGGCGGAATCGGAGCACAAGCACTATGGTCAAGCAGAGGGTGGAAAGACCACTAAGGCAATAGGTCAGTCGATATCAGGAAACGGGTCCTTAGGCTCTTTCGATCCCCCATTTCTATCGCCATCTCCTAAAAACAACCACAGCAAAAACACAATAAGGGAACCAACCGTAATTACAAATAAGGTAGTTCCTATTATAATTACCACTTGACCTATTGAGAAAAGCGGTACTAGTAAAGAACATACAAGCCAGAGCGACACGTTCAGAAGCCAGTACTGTTTCCACCTACTCATTGTCAACTCTCATCCAGTGATTGTCTAAGTTTTTTTTGCTTGATATGAATGAAAACAGCCGCACCTGCAAACAGTACAGCCAACAGTATCTGTGAAATTACCACTCGAGAAACAAGCACTACCCACATACATACTAATGTCACATGAACACAAGACATAAATACGCAAAGCCATTTAGATACAGTGTAGAAAAAGTTTTTCATTATTCAGAATTCAAAGTACAGATTGCATCTTCAGGCACAACAGCCTGTAATACACAGTACTATTTTCTCAGGGAGTAGACAAAAGACACAAGATACTCTAAAACACTATCCATAAACATCCATATCCTGTTATTACAAATATGGTCACTTTTAGACTGACATTTTATGGAACGCAAGGCTCAAGGATTATTTAAGATGAATTCCTACGGTCTGACAACCCGAGAAATGGAAGAAATCCAGGAGTACATTCTCTTCGAAAACCCGCAGGGATCCGCCCTCTCAGCAGAAGAAGTTCACTCTATTCTGATTGATTTTCACAATTGGGCAAGAGACCGTATAACAGTTACAGTACTCGAAAACCAACTGACCCAATGGAGAGAGAAAATAACCTTCATAGATCGGCAAGTCCAATGGACGAACAGGAAAGAGTTACTCAAACACGGCATCGATCCCAGATGGTTTGCCAAACTAAGACAAACTGAAAATTGGGTTTTCGACACGTTCAAGGGTTACTTCCCCGCAACAAGTTACCGAGAAGCTCTTCAATGGCAATATGTTTTAGATTTTGCAGGATCTGATGTTCATGAACCTGTTGATATTTTTGTACTAGGAGGAAGATTTTACCTGCGACATTTCTACGGGATCATTAATAATGAAGCTCCTCATACAGATGATTTACAGGCACATATTAGTTATAGACCTTGGGAACAAAAACAAGAACCACGGTATATTTCAGCCCTCAATGCCAAGAGAATTCCACCACTATCCATCGACCATTCTCTTGCTTCAAGTGTTGCTGAAGGAATTATAACAGTACCAGGCACAAAGCATGCCGTCATCAATCTCCTAGGGGCACTCAGTGAAGGAATGGAAATTTCGTGGGGGCAGGTGCGAGGCCTTGGTCGTATTCGCATTGGAAGACAATACCTCCTGCCCAGTCAAATCTTAGATTTACTCCATAAACAAAGAGGTGGAAAACCATTAATTGTCTTCCTGAAAACGATTGCCGCCCCTTCAGGTCAACTGAGAGTCAAACTCTAAGTATTCCGTCGTCAACTTTCACTTATAAACAAAATTCCAATTCCCGAAACAATCATTGTCGTAGCAACTAATTTCAACAATACACTGATCCAAGAAATTTCTTCACCCAGGAATTCCTTGGCAATCAATCCTAGTATTGTAGTGTACAGCAATAAGAAGAGTGACCGGGTACTTACGATCGCTGATACCAATGAAACAGGTCCTAGGGAAATTGCCCAGACCGTAAGGAACAAACTGCAATTAGCAAAAATCAACTCATTGATCATTACAAGCGGTAATGCCATAGTTCTTCCTTTGATCAAGCGTATAACATCGTCGATAGGTTCCTTGCGGATAGCAAAAGCACAGAATACAGGTGCTAGTCCCAGACTACGAAGACCGTGTGTTACCAACAACGGCAATGACGTTACAGCTAGTTTTTGTACAACATATGCAACGCTCAATACAAAACTTGACAGAATCAGAGGGGCAAGGGACTTGTTGATCAGATTTGATCTCGAAATACCAGGTTCGTATTTCACAGAAATAACGATACCGCCAAGCACAGCAAGCACAATGGCAAATAACTGCAACATCGTTAATTGCTCACCTAGAAAAACAAAAGCGACCAGAACTGTAAACACCGGAAAGGTCTGTACAATAGGCACAATTCTGGACACTTCATTACGAAACATGGTCCAAACCATGATCAATCCACTCAATCCAAACAACATTCCGGAAGAAAATCCCGAGAAATACGGCCAAAAAGAGAAACCATCAGGATTATCAGCTATCAAAAGAATAACTACCCCGAGGAGAGGCTGAAAAACAGCTACAAGAAGGGGTAGGGTTAGAGGAGTAGACGCAAATCCGTGGATGACACGTTTATCAAAAATATTGACTACAGCCGAGGTGGCTGCTGCCAATACAGATACGGTAACCCAAGACATTAAACTCTCCTCTCACCCCTAGTGTCCTGCCTGCACCACAATACAACCTAGGTGCGCACAATAATCTATTCAAAACTAAAATTATCAACTAGTTGCAGGGTTCTTTTCTACAACAATATTATCCGCCCAGTCAGGAATTAAAGGCTTATTGGGATCAGTTAATAATAGTATGCAAAAGGCCCCCACTATACTCACAGAAGCAGATAAAATAATGGTAGCAGTGTAATCACCCGTGACATCGAAGAGAACACCACCTAACCAACCACCGAGAGCCATACCGATATTAGCACCAAAAATCTGCCATCCGTACGCAATACTGACGGGAGCATCTCTATAGTAGCGACGATTCAACAGAGGAAATACAGGACCTTCTCCTCCGTATCCAATTCCAAACACAACCGCAAAAAAGTAAAAGTGGGCAATGGAATCAGCATTAAGCAAAAGAAGCACTGTGACCCCCTGCAGGAAATAAGAAACAAACATCACAGTTTTGGGACTCATGTAGTCTGATAAAACTGGCGCCAGAAACCTTGTACATCCGCTGACTCCCGCAAAAATAGCTATTACTCCTGCTGCCTGAACCTGATCAATACCGCGGTTGACCGCTAGAGATGCAATGTACACGATAATAATTGCATGCCCGATACAACCCAGTAGATGAATGTTTGCTAGGTTCCAAAAGTTGAATGTTGCCCTAGCTCTATTGAAAAAGGCATTTGCTCTCACTTTATCCAACAACGGATCACTCTGTATTCCCATGTCCTCATCCTCGTTAGCACCCAGTGGAAACAACCCTCGATCAGCTGGTTTACTGTAAAAGAAACTCGCAGCCAACAACATAAGCCCTCCACCTACAACTGCGGTACTGATCATACCTATTTGCCATCCATAGTACCGAATCACATATGCTATTACCGGGGCAAAGATAACTGGACCGAGACCATATGCTGAAAAGGTGATACCTACAGCAACACCCTGGTATTTCTTGAACCAGTAAGTAACCACCGTAACCATTGGGACACCAAGGATGGATAGCGCACTTCCCAGTACAACACCGTAAAACAGGTAAAACTGCCATAATTCGGTTATTGGGCCAGTCATACCCATCCCAACTATAAACAGTATTACACCCATAAAGACGGTCTTCCGTACTCCATAGGCTTCCCCCAACCACCCTGCAACAGGAGCCACAGCTGCTGCAACCAAGAACTGGATAGAAAAAGCTACGCCAATCGCTCCTACCCCACAATTAAACGCCGCTGACAACGGTTCAACAAAAGTACCAAATGCCATCCTCATAGCAGAACTAATTGCCTGAACTATGAATGTAACCGCTAAGACGATCCAAGCGTAGTGAGCTATTCCTTGTTTCAAACGCATACGGTTTGTTAACAAGTATCCTTCATGTGCATAGTGCTATTGTAAGAACTCTTAAGCTCCACGTCCATAACATTGCAGGTATTCCTCCGTTTTAAATTCTGAAACAACCACTATCGTATAGTAAATGGTCACCGTAAACGCAGATATACCTGTTTCTGCTATAATCAATTCACCGTGGAAAGTAGCAAAATACAAACCAGTCACTATTCTGTTAAAGGCATGACATGTATGGGTTGTGTCAATACTATCACTGAGAAATTGTCATCCTTGCAAGGCATCCAATCAGTAGACATTTCTCTACAATCTGGATCCGCAACGATACTACACACTGCAACCTTAGAGTTATCCGTGTTGAGCCAAGCCGTCAGAGAATTGGGATCGTACCAGATATCCAACCACACCGGTATCCCGTTGCAAGTGGTCACAGAGTCTCCAAAGACTCAAGCAAGTTCCGTGTCATTGTCTGTATTGAAACCGTTATTGATCGCCCTGTCAGTCGTAACCCTTATAGCAGTAGCTCTTGAAATCCCACGTCCGACTCTGACCTGGCAGCATTTTCTCCCCAATTTCATGGGAGCGTTCTTTTTTATCTTTTCCCTGTTTAAACTCGCGAATATCAAAGGATTTGCAATGTCGTTCAAACGCTACGATATCTTAGCAAAATATGTCCCTTTCTTCGCACCAGTGTATCCGGTACTTGAACTTACGTTGGGATTCTGTTACCTCGCACAATTATGGTTACTGCCTATCAACGTTATAACCCTGGTTGTCATGACCAGTCAAAACATAGGCATTACCAAGGCATTGATCAAAAAAACAACTATTCAGTGCGCATGTCTAGGATCAACATTTAGCATCCCAATCACCCCGATAACACTGCTCGAAAACGTCGTAATGTCATTGATGGCACTTGGAATGATCGTATCCATCGTAAGCGCATAGAACGCTTGGATTGTTAATCTTTATCCCTGAAAAATATCCAGCGGTAAGAAAGCAGAAACTATTACGTTGGGAACGTCAACCAGTTCACTGATCTTAAGGTCGACTGCCACGCTACAAATACAATATGCCTGTTGCCTTGACCAGCCTTTTTCCATCAGCAAGCCAATCATATTCAATAAAGCATTCCTCGCAGCAAGGGTAACGTTTTCAGACTCATTTACCCCATCCTCTGCAATACACATACCTGTGGCTGCAAGAAAACGACCACCTGAAGAAATACTGTCAGCTGATACAGCTTTCACTCTTTCAAAAACAGGAAATCGTATATTCCGGCGATCAGCCTGACCTTTCAACACCTCGAAACGGACGCTTAGAGTTCCGTCCATTTCAATAGCAGAACCGCAGCATTCAGAATCACCTTGTGCAAAATGGGCATCACCAGCTGAAAACAAGCCACCTTCCACAAATACCGGGAGCAACAGTCGTGTTCCGACAGTAAGCTGTTTGATATCCATATTTCCTCCAAATTCTCGAGGAGGAACGGTACGAAGTCCCTCTGAAGCAAGTGGCTCTGACCCCGGCACCGCACTGTGCGGGTCAGGAGGCAGCGCAATGCCACCTCGATCTGCCAATGCAGCTTCGCGTTTGATAACTGCCTTCCTCAATTGCTCGGAGGGCGCTACTCCCATAATGCCCATAAATGGAGCTCCTGGTATACGGACTCCGGGAAGACTTGATGAAACAGCATATTCACCATCAATATCCCAATGCGTGATATAAGGATCCTCGAAAATATCCCGAAGAAAACCAAATCCTGGTGCTATGGTGGTAAATCCCCATGTCCCAGGTTCGATATAATCTATGTCAATCTGCAGGAGGTCTCCCGGCTCTACTCCTTTGATATATAAGGGGCCTGTTAAAGCATGTACGACGTTGAGATTCACATTTCCCAGATCAGCTGCAGTAGTCGCAGGTGTAATTTCACCGTCCAGGGCATTTCTGGTCATAATGACAACCTCTTCTCCTGGATCCACTTCCAAAGCGGGAGGTATTGCAGGATGCCATCTGTTGTGGCATTTATCAGGTTCATCCCTGGTATGCTTACTCAAATCTATATCAATACTTTTCATTTCTTTCACCTCCAGACACTTTACGGCCTCCGCAATTCTTTAGTAGCTCCCCAGTCAATTTCATAAGTAGCCCCATTAATTGCTACACCATAAACCTTTTCTGCTCTTCCAAGAGTAATTCGTTCCTCAATAACATCCTGCAACACCATTTCCGGATCACGTTTCAGGGGATCTCCCCAACCTCCTCCTCCAGGCATTCGCAAGCATAATATATCACCCTTCTTGAAATCTTCAACAAACTTCGTAGCTAATAAAGCTTCATCAGGGGTATTGGGGTTAAGTACAACTGCTGACTTACCAGCAGATTGGCCCCCCTGAAGCCCATATGGCGGATGGCTTCTTCGATCTGAACGAACCTGAAATACAGCTTCCTCTGCGATCACACGAAATGTCCGCACCATGCCACCACCACCCCGGTACATTCCTGCTCCTTCCATGTCAGCTAAGATTCCGTATTCCTCAACCCGCATGGGATGCTCGATTTCTATCTGTTCAACAGGAACATTCGCGAGATTTGTAGTACCACATCCCTGTGTATCAAATCCATCTTTATAAGGGAATGCACCACCTGCCATTTCATTGGCTCCCTCTCCCATAATCCATGGTTGCCATGGAGTTTTTGACTTATCATAACCTGCCCAAGTGAGCTGCAATTCACAGCCTCCTGTGGAGGCAGGAAATGTTTCCGGAAGCATTTCCGCAAATGCACCCATGACCGCCTGGAAAATTCGGGTTCCTCCAACATTTCTAGCTACCACAGGTGCCGGGGGCAAGGGATTCACAAAACAACCAACAGGAGCCTCAAAATGAACTGGTCGGAAATACCCTCCGGCATTGGGAATATCATTTCCCAATGCTCCAAGTGCAGATTTCACGGCAGCGTACGCCATAGCCTTACTAGTGGCCAGAGGTGGATTAATGGCTCCTTTAGCCTGTGGATCTGTACCTGTAAAGTCTAGTGTCATCTCATCTTCTTGAACGGTCATCGCTACAGAAATCTTGATCGGTTTAATATCAATTGCGTCATCACTGATATAGTCCGTGAATTCCCACGTGCCATTTGGCAAAGCAGAAATAGCCGCACGGGTCATCTGCTCTGTATACACAAGCAAATTGTCGACCTGCATGTGGAAACCCTCAATACCGTACTGAGAGAGAAGACGGCTAAATTCTCCTTCACCGTACCGTAAAGCGGATAAGTTTCCCTGCAAGTCTCCCATAACCAAATCAGGAACTCTGACTGCCTTTTCTAGAATTCTCAGTAAAGTATCATTAAGAACACCTTCCTGTGCCAGCTTCAGAGGTGGTATTCGTAAGCCTTCCTGATAAATTTCAGTACTGTCACAAGCACAACTTCCTGCAACCCTGCCTCCCATGTCCGGATAATGTGTCATAGCACATAGATATGCGATACACACTCCATTGTGAAAGATCGGTTTATACAGAAACAAATCCGGTAGATGACTTCCGCCTTCATATGGATCATTATTGATAAAAATATCGCCTGGATAGACACGGCCATCAAAATACTGAAGGCATGCCTGCAAGGCTGGCTGCATACCTCCAAGATGAATCGCCTGACATAAACCTTGTGCAATTAATTCGCCGGAGGGGCCCAATACCCCGGTAGAGAAATCCATAGCCGCGCGAACAATTGTTGACCTTGAGGATCGTGCAAGCGTCACCGCCATCCCATCGCCAATTTCCTCTAAACGGTTCCGTAGCACTTCAATCTGCGTAGGATCAATCATGTTTATCTTCCTTCAACAACAACCTGTAAATGCAAAGTCCGGAAAGCACATAATTTGGTGCCGAAGGGGAGAGTCGAACTCCCACGTCCTCACGGACAACGGTTTTTGAGACCGCAGCGTCTACCATTCCGCCACTTCGGCAATAACGTTTGAGCAAAAGACCTGATTTCTCTTGATTCCTTTTATTCAGTAGATGCAAACTGAAACAGTGTTACCAAGATACATATCTATCAGCCTGAAACTATTTATACCTGATTTACCAGCTTTCGTAAATCTTGTTCAGAAGACCCTTTCAGTCTAGCAAAAATTCATAAAGTCAAAGCCCATTATTTCGGTAAAAGAAAAAACATAAGTATAAATACCAGCTAGTATTTCACAAGAAAGCATCCAACAGGCATTAAATAGCTATTGCCGCAACCCCGATAACAATCACCATAGCTGACAGTATTTTCACCATTACTACCCCCGATGTTGTCCGTTCCCCAAGTGCTCCATGCCATTTAAAGGCCAGGGCTGTGCTATAGATCACCACAAAGAGTGCTCTAGTGCCAGATAACGCTGTAACGAGGGAAACAGGGCCCAATTCCAAAGCTACCAACAGAAGAATCATTGCACCGTTGGCTACCACAAAGTCATTCGCAGCAACCAGAAACAATACTAGACTTCGCTGGGAGAAGAACTTAGCAACATCTTTCCGAGGCAATGGGCGCAAACTACACACAAAAAGAACCATCCCTAAGGTAATAGTGCGCAAACCATGGGTGAAAAAGAGAGGAAGTTGGTTTAGTGCAATCTTTCCCACCACGTTGGAGGCTCCAAAGACGACAGATGAAACCATAAGGAGGTAAAAAGATCTATGGAGAAAAATGCTACCGGTTGAGCTATCGTGTTTGACCCGTAGCGATAGTACTGCACAGCCAATAACCGTTGCGATAATGCCAAACCACTGCAAACCTGATATGGCCTCGTTGAGTAAAGGTACTGCAATCAAAGCTGCAAAGATAGGAGCAGATTGGGTAATCGGTATTGTTCTGGAAACTTCCTGCGAAAACAATATCCAGTGCTGAGTCACCACTCCTACACCAAACAGAAATCCCGACAAAACAGCAATACTTATCTCGTCCAATGCCGCGTCTTCAGGAATGCCCACAATCACTAAGACAACGACACCAATGGTGGTTTGGGTAATAGACATCAGCAAGGGCAAAGTTAAAGGGGAGCGACCGTATCCATGCGCGGTTTTATCGATAATGCTCACGAAACCCATCAGCGCTGCACTTACCAGCGCGATCACAACCCATGACATATCTATGATGTCCGTCTATCGCCAAACATAAATTCTACGGTGTTCCTTGTACCATCTTTCATAAACCAGCACCATGGCGTCCCGCTATTTTACCGAAAACGGATCCATGCATTAACCCTGCTGCTCGTAGACTATTATGGTAAAAAATACCCCCTACTATTTCTCCAGCTGCATACAGTCCAGTAATCGGATGATCCTCCATGTTGAGGACTCGAGCATGTTCATCAATTTTGAGTCCGCCGTACGTATAAGTAATACCTCCAGTAACCCCATATGCCAAAAACGGCGGCTTATCAAGCCGTATTGCCCAATTACTCTTGACCGGAGTGATACTCGAAGTAGACCTGCCATCGAGTGATTTCGGTATATAGTCCGCATCATGAGCTACCTGATTATACTCATCTACAGTGGCACCAAATGCACCGGAATGTATTCCAGCCATCTCTGCCAATTCACGAATAGTATTCGCTTGGAACGGTTCGGAACGGCCGTATCGGGGTTCCAGATAAGGAACTGCCCGCTGATCAAAGATTTGAAATGCCCGATTTCGTTTTTGAGTCAAGATATCTGATGCAATTTGAACAAAGGTCTGTTCTGCAAACCCTGCTCCTTCATCAGTGAATCTTTGCCCATCTAAATTCACCATAATCCCAATGGGATATGATCTCCTCGGCATCGCATCAGTAAGAGCAAGGTCTCCTGTTCGAGGAGCCTGTAGATCAATCGGAGTTCCGTGACATCCTGTCCAGTGACCATTGGTCGCCGCACCAACAGCTAATGCGACACGGTGACCATCCCCTGTGTTATACCGTGAGCCTCTTACTTTAGCGTTCTCCCACCTAGTCCCTAGGTATTTGATACGCATTTCAGGATTTGCCTCGAAACCACCGCAAGCCAGCACTACTGCTTTACAAGAAATTGTATGGACACCCTCGTGATCTTGTATATTTATCCCGATAATTTCACCCTGTTCTCCTACCACTACTGACACCATCTTTGTTTCATAGAGGATTTGTGTACCCAGACCGGTAACCGCTTTAGTAAGCATACGAACAAGACCTGGACCTGACTCTAACGCAGAAAGAGCAACTTGATTAGGAATGACAGATGGGGCATTTTCTAGCCGGGCACTGGCGGGTAATTCCCACTGGACCCCTATACTATACATCCAGTCAACGGTTTCTCGGGATTGCGCTATTAATACATTAACCAGGCGTTCATCACTATCCCCATATGTTGCCTGCTCCAAATGTTTCCTAAAATCATCAGCTGTATATGGAGACATCGCAATATTGCCAGTCGTTACCGATTCCAGAAGAAGGGACTTGAGGTCATCAATGCCATCATGCGTAAAACGAAACCCCGCTCCGGTATAAGGACAATTACCACCCTGGAATGCTTTGGGAGACTTTTCCAGAACCAAAACCCTAGCACCGTACTGGGCAGCAGACACTGCAGCACACAAGGCTGCATTTCCAGCACCTACAACCACTACATCAAATTGTGTCTCGTTGTCTTTCGCAGAAATTGCTATCTCCCCTCCGTCACAAGTGACCCACTACTCTCTTTAATCCCACATCCGTTCCCAGCATACTCTTTGAACCAAAGTCAAAAAAAGTGAACCTTTTATCGGTTCAGTCTCCACGGATGTAATGAAGTCATTATACCCAATAGCGTTAGGACTAGCATTATCCGGCTTGGCAAGATAGACTTCAGCCAAACTACCAATTAATCTGCGTACTACACATCACCAGTAATGTCCTACAGAAAAGGAGACGATATGGCTACAAGGAATATTACCGGAAATCCTTCACAAATCATCGTAGAGCAACTCGCAGCTTCAGGCGTGAAATATGTGTTTTATAACTCCGGATCCCGTGAAGCAAACTTTTTTGATGCCTTGCATGCAAACCCTGACGTCAACGGCATCCTCGGCCTACATGAAGGAAGTGTCACAGCCATGGCTGGCGGTTATACTCAGGTAAACGGAGATCCTGCAGTTACTGTAGTCCACTTAGGAGCAGGTCTCGCACAATGCATGGGACAGCTGATAAATGTCTGGACTGGAGGTCTTCCCCTTGTAATCATAACCTTTGCCGGAGATACAGGCAGTTTCGCAGACAAGATCGGACTGGATCTGAGCCATAGTTTTGGGCCTACTTCCATTTCCGCCCCATTAACAAAAGAAAACTGGACAGTAGTTGAACCTGAAGGGTTACCAGTAGCTATCGACCGAGCTATCCGCGTGGCGAAGACTCCGTCTCAAGGCCCTGTTCATATCGCTCTATACGACAAATTACTGGGGAATCAGCAGGTTACGTCCAGTCTTATTGAAGACGGTGATCTGGGTTTAATAGCTGGCTACCCTGCAGATAGCGATCTCGAGCAATTAGCACGATATCTTCATCAGGCAGAACGTCCATTGCTGTATATCGGGGATGGTGTCTGGAAAAGCAAAGCTGAATCCCTCGTAACCAATCTTGCTGAACATTATGGTGCCAATGTTGCCAATACATTCGATGACCTCCGGGGTGTTTCCATAAAGCATCCGCTCCAATGCGGTAGACTTGAACAGGTTATTTCCACTATAGAGCCGGATCTTATCGTTGCAATCGGAGCCAGGCATATGGGAGCAGGATACCCTCAGGATTACGATATTTTCTCCAAGGTAAAACACATGGTTGCCGTCGGCTCACATAGCGACAATTTCAAGAATCTTCCTGGTCTGGAACTGGCTGTCCTAGGAGACGAAAGAAGATCTCTCGAGCGTCTTCTGGAAATGATAACAAGTGAATCACAACCAAAGAGGTACGATGAAAGAAGACAAGAAGCCCGTAAAAGAGCTGAAACACTTCGATCCGACAGAAGACAAAGACTTCAATCCAAGGCTCCTCAAAAAGGGGTTGTCCCCGAACTAGCCGTCCTCGATACGATGGACACAGCACTCGAAAAACTTGGAGGAGGATTAATCACCATCGAACAGTTCGCAGTACCGCCCGACTGCGTGAAATCAAGCGATGACACGGGCCATAATGTTTATATCAGACCTGCAGGAGGATCTGAAGGATACGGTGTCGGAGCCGCCATAGGGGCAAAACTAGCTGCACCTGACCGGCCGGTCGTCGGCCTTGTAGGAGACGGCTCGCTGTACTATGCAGACTCCGCACTGTGGACCGCTGCCCATCATAATATTCCAGTCTTGTATATTATTCCAAACAACCAGGCTTACGGAATCGTTGCTAATGCTTTCGGTCTTGCACATGGCGAAATGGACAAAACAGGAATCTATGAAGGGGTATTACTGGACGGTATCGATCCGGTAAAAATTTCAGAGGCATTCGGTGTAGAGGCTATGGATGTCAAAGAGGAATCTGATATTGGAAAAGCTATTGATCATGGACTCTCCGTAACCGGCAAAGAAGGGAGACCATTCCTCCTGAATGTCCATGTCCCTGTCGGCCTGCCAAGCGGAGGCAAGGGAGCAACACCTTTCAAGTTGGCTAATCCATAATTAATTATTTTTCTCTTCATCGTTATCTACTGAACTCCGAAAATAAAGCCTTAACCATTCTATACGGATTAGGAAACAGTACAGGTGTTGATTCCTTGTATTGGCGGTACTCAGGATTTTCTCCCCAGTTTTGATCAGCTTGCGCTTCAAGCATTGGGACACCACTTACCCAACGCAATAAAATCCACACAAAAATGGGGGAGACTAGGGTAACAAACTGCCAGTCACGCAAGACTGGTGACGCAATCAATGCTATACCAAACCACAGCGTTATTTCACCAACATAATTCGGATGTCTGGAAAATAACCACAAACCACTCATTATAAAAAGTCCCTGACTCTTGGGATCTGATCGGAATGTCTTCTTTTGCAAATCAGCAATCACTTCCACTACAAAGCCCCCTAACCAAATGACAGCACCTGCAACAGTGACAGGGGTATAGAATAGTGCTCTATTTGAAGTCATTGCTGCTAATCCTGCAGCAAATGTTACCAATACCCAAAGACCCTGTAATGTCCAAACCATAAAAAATCTTAGGGGATCGGGTTTGATATCGATAAATCTGGAGTCGAATCCTTTCCGGTGTAGCCGTAGAAACAAAAAAGTGCCAAGTCTAAAAGCCCATATTGCCACCAAGACACCAAGAAAAACCGCGTTAACAAGGTGAATCCCTGGTGTAAAACACACCACAATAATCACAGTTACGTAGGTAACACTACCCGTAAGATCAAAGAAGCCCTCTGTCTGGAACCAATAGGCAGGCACAAAAGCCAGCCATTGAACAGTAAAGATGAGGAATCCGCAAAAGGCAAATAAAGGTATTCCAAACAGCTCCATACTATTTTGGCTACCGGAAACACCGATGACTACACCCACTATGAGGCTCAAACATATACTACTTATTGAAGTCTTCATTTTAGATAAAGTATTCTACCTATAGCACTTTCGAAGCACAATCAACCCAACCGTAGATTTTCACTGGGTTCATTACACACTCCGCAGAAAGCTTCTGGTTGTTTTTTCTATTATAAGCATCTTATAATGCGCCCATGAATTGGATCAGCTCATTAAATCGCAAATTATGCTCAATCATTTTGATTGCCATCACGGTAATAGCTATACAATTGTTCTATGTTGCTTCCACGTATGCTGATGCTAGTAATACAGCGACAACATCCGAACTACAAGCGAAGACAACCATAAAAAAACATTGGTCCCACAAAATGTCACCGGATGTGATCAAGACCAAACTGCAGGCAGCAGTAACCGCAGGTAAGATCACTCCAGAACAGGCTGATCTAAAACTTGAAGCCATCACTGCAAAATTCACAAAGAAGTAAAACTAACTAATCTTACATAACTTATGATGTTCTTTTAATTCAGCATTGAAGAGCCCAATCTATGCTGAATCTTTATGTACCAAGTGCCCTTTATCAAGCATGATAATCTTATCAGCGTAGTTTTCTATAAGGTCGTTATCGTGACTTACCAATAGAACAGTCTTCCCTGTATCTACTACACTTCTCACCAGTTGGTAGAAACCACGTCTAGACACACTATCAATAGATGAAAATGGCTCATCAAGAGCGATGACTTCCTTGTCTTGTGCCAAAATAAAAGCTAACCACACTCTCTTCTTTTCTCCAGCAGATAAATCACTAAAGCCACGACAAGCAAGTTTTTCAATGCCACAAAGTTTGAGGAGTTCGCTCGCTCGCTTGTTTTTTGAATCCTTATGCAGGTTCTTAGTAGCGTAAAATCCTATATCAACAACCTCAGCCACGGTCAGGAATGGGGGATCTTCAAGATCCTGTGGCAGATATGCTATTCCATTATTAGTACCAAGGTTAACCGAACTTTCCTCAGTTCTGAGTTCACCACATAAAGCCTTTAACAATGTGGATTTTCCGGATCCATTGGGACCAGTTATTCCTGTAAGAGTACCTTTCTGCAAGGTAAAAGAAACATTATGCAAAATAGGATGATTGTGCAGAACCAGATTAAGGTTTTTTACTGAAATGGTCATTTAATTTTCAAAGCCAGGTAAATCATAACTGGCGCTCCTATAAGAGTGGTCGTTAGACCTATTGGTAATTCCGTAGGTGCTGCAAGAAGCCTTGCAACCTGATCTGCCAAGAGAACTAACAAGCTTCCTATGACAGTGGACCCAATAAACAATTGGTATATAGCATTACCAAATAACCTTCGCGCTATATGAGGAGAAACTAAGCCCACAAAGGCAACCATTCCGCCTGCATAGACTGACGTTCCTGTAAGAATTGCAACGATGCCCATAGCAAGAACTCTAGTTTTGAATGGGTTAATCCCCAGCGTACGAGTAAGCGTATCTCCTATTAGCATTGGACGAATTCTTCCGGATAAAGTTAGGGAAAGAACCAGTGAAAAAAGAAGTGCAATCAGAGAGAGTCGAACCATCTCCCACGTACTGGCAGCGAAAGACCCAGCAACCAAACCAATAGCCTGCACTGGAAAGACCCTCCCATAGGAAACAACGGAGATAGAAACTGCTACCATCAGGGATCCCAAGGCTATCCCCATTAGGATTAGTCTTGTAGGAGTCAAATTTCTTGATGCTATAAGCCCAGTCAATAACCAAGATACAAAAAGGGCTCCTGCTATGGAAGCAAACAATAACGTAATTCCATTGAAAATTACAAGACCAGCCATGCTAAATGCCAAAACAAGGGCTGAACCTCCGCCAATACCAAAGAGATTGGCATCTCCAAGAGGACTGCGAGTGGACAACTGAATCAATGTTCCAGCAAGGCCAAGGCATCCGCCTGCCAATAAACTCAAACAAAGCCTCGGCAATCGAATTTCCCAGATGATGGTGGAAATAACTGTGTCGGTAGGATCAAAGAGCTCCGACAAGGACTCTGATATCCCTACGTCGGATGATCCTACCAATATTCCAATGATGGACAACACGACAATCGTGCTGCCCAAAAATAACCAATTAGCAATAATCCTTATCAATTCGCAATACTCTTATTGCTGTGCCATCCTTGCTTTCAAGAATTCAACAGCTTCTACTAGGCGAGGACCTGGAGCTTGAAGGAACAGATCCACATCACCCTCTATTATCATACCAGTTTGCATAGCCTTTAAGGCTGCAAAAGGAGGTATTTGAGACATAGTTACAGACAACCTTGGAGCAGGTTTAGGAGCAGGTGTTATCGTCACTATGATATCAGGATTTGACCTTAGTATTGCTTCAGCTGTCATTAAACTAAATCCAGGATATACTCCTGAATCAGCAAGACCAGCCGCTTTATTTTCCATCCCTAATACATCTACTATCAGACCCGTATATGACTCAGGTTTTGCAGCATATAAATTTCTCTCTTGATCAGATATCAACAACAAAACACTTTTCTCAACCTGACCAACCAGTTCTAGGCGTCCTGTGATATCGTCCACTGCCTGCTGTGCCAACTTCTCATTCCCAATCACAGATCCAATCATAGTTAAATTAGCGGTTATATCTTCCAATGATTCCGTCTTTACTGCCATAACAGTAATGCCAGTTTTAGCTAGCATTGGCGCAAATCGTGCTTGCGTTAGGGCTTCAATTATAACTAAATCCGGTCTCATAGCCATAAGCGCTTCCATCGATGGATTATAAGCACTACCAACATCCGGTAATGACTTCATGATCAAAGGAAAATTGGAAGCTCTATCTCTACCTACTGCCCTTCCTCCGACAAAGTACAACAATTCAGAGGCGGTAGGGCTTAGTGTCACAATCCTCTGAGGAACGGAATCAAAGGTCAGCTGTTGCCCCAAAGCATCAGTCACCCTTACAGGCTCAGGAGTAGGCACAACAATTTTTAGAACCTCGACAGGAACTTCTTTAATTACAGAAATTTCTTTAACTTCCTGAACAACTACTAGTTTTTCAACCGGTACTTCTTTAACTACTTCCTTTTCAATGATCTCAACATCTTGGCCACCACATGCTAATGACAGTCCACTCAAAACTAGAGTTGCAATAATGATAACCTTGGACAAAATGAAGTTCTTGATTAACAATTTATTCTCCGTATCAGCCTAGTAAAAGAACGCGACAAGCCATCCTAAACTAAACGCTATATTGAATTTAACCTTCACCAAGCACGCAATAACAATAGTGCATACTTATCTATTTGTTTGTGCACACTTATATTGGAACGCTATACAGACTATCTTATACTATTACTACCAAAAAATCCATATCTAAGTTCTACCAAATATATCCATAAGTTCACACATATTCCGAAATTAGTCTGCACGTATTTCTCTAATAAATACTATGGGCCGGGCAGCTGGGTTTCTTCGGGCTATTTCGTTGATTTGAAAAACATGATTGCACTTTTTCGTAAAAAGGTTTCCATATTCTAAGTGTGCAACTTATACAGGAGTGGTGGGCCTGAAGAATATGCAAAAAGGGTATAATACACCTACATAACACACTAGGAGTAAACCATGATAACAAAGATAGTGCTTCTGGCAGTGGTAATACTGGTGGTGATACTGCTAGTGAAAACTTTAGGACGCCCTCCAAGCAAGGAATAGAATATAGGAGACGAATAGGAATCCTGTGTATTATCGATATGGGTTGTCGCTAACAGCGAGGTCAATACGATCTACAAGTTCTGAATCCAGAGGACCAGCAGCTTCCGCTTCTATACACTCCCGCAGCTCCTCACGGTTTTTTACTCCAAGAACGATAGTAGCGGGGCCTTCCATCGATAACGCATATTGATGTGCAAGAAAAGCAGGAGATTTCCCAACGTCTCGGGCTATAGAACGAAACGGATCAGCTCTTCGAAAGTCTAAGGATTCGGGGTCATCTGCAGGTTTAAATCTATCAATTTTACTGGTCAGAGCCCCTGCCTGCACTGCACGAATGCCCATAATAGAAGTTCCTGCCTGCTGAGCTGCAGCAATAATGTCTCTGGGCTGTGAAGAAGAGCCCGGGTACTGTAGTGCGCCTGGAGAATCCAGTAGGTTGGTAATAATTTGAATAAAATCAGGACGAATCCCTGAAGTAAACATATCAATAAGAACCTTTGGATCCCCAATCCCTGTTAGACCCCATGATAAAGCTTTGCCGCTTTTCACGATCCGTTCCATCTCGGGAATCACAGTGCGTTCAACTATAGAACGACGTGTACCTTTTCCGTAAGTCTGAGCATCATCAGAAGTTATCCAGTTATGTAAAAAGAAAATATCGACGTGGTCAATATTCATGCGTTTCAAACTGGCATCAATGCTCTCATCAAGCAATGTGCCAACGTCTTCAGATCGGATATCGCCAAGACGGCACTTCGTTGTGATCCGTAACCCGTCGGGAAGTGAGCCTTCGAATGTTTCCCCTATAACAGTTTCGGCTTCTCCGTTCCCATAGACTGGAGCCATATCACATAAGGTGATACCCCGGTCTACAGCTTCGTGTACCGTCGCAATACATTCCTCACGTGTCGTTGTACCCCACAGCTGGCCAAGACCACCCCCTCCAAGGGAAAGGCTGCTCACATATCCAAGCGTGCCAAACTGACGAATGTCCATATTTACCTACCCTGCAGTGATACGGTTTCCAAGCATGCTTCCGACAAAGGCTGATTCTACCTGATCCCTTTACCAGAAGAAATCCCTATCGGGCACACGAAGGAGGCTTACCCCTTCTAATAGAGAGCCAATCCCGTCAGTCCAAGCACTATAAGCACTGTCGAAAATGATTTCAATCCTAAGGTTCGCGAGTCCAATGGCTCATCTAAAACCTTCCAGAACCGAGTACTCAGCAAGGAACTAAATATCAGTACAAAGAGTGCCCTGGATGCCAGTACAGCCCCAATCATGGAAGCAGGCCCCAGTTTGACTGCCATTTGAAGACACACAATTGCTATCGGCCCCAATCCAAGTTCAGCAATAAGGAAAAGTCGCATTTTTGCCCTATCCCGCACCACACATGCAACTTGGTGTAAGGTAGTAGGACGAATCGAATAGATAGTAAATGCACATGCAATGCCCAGCGAATAAGCACCGAACAACGGCACAACAGAAAGTCCGTATGACGCCTGCTTGTTTAAAACCAAACCACTGCCTGCAAATAAAGCCCCTGCTAAGAAAACTCCGAATCCTTTTTTCCCGATGAATTCCCTGCGACCTGGGGTAGGTTTAAAGGAAAGCAGACTTGCTCCGATCACAATAGCTATGATACCCATCCACTGAATCCATACCAGCTCTTCGGCAAGAAACACTAGAGAAAGTATTGCCGAAAAGAGAGGGGATGTACCAAAGATCGGAGATCCCCGAGAGACTTCTTCGAATGTCAGTCCCCAAAAGTAGAATGATAAACCAGATGCGGTGGTTGCACCTGCCACGCACGCTAGAAGCATGTAACTTACATCAGGCATCCCTGAAAAAAGTACCACTGCGGTCACTATCAGAATCCCTTGAACCCACCATATTGTTCCAAGTACAAAGATAAATGCGCGGACTGAAGGGAAATCAACATCCAATATCCGTTTATCGAATACGGAAACCAGTGATATCAATATAGAACTTGTGATAGCCAAGAAAAACCAATCCATTGGCCAGTGCCCTATCTTGCTTCAACCATGTGCCCACACTCCGTGCAAAAAGCAGATTCTGACAGCACTGCAGCACTACACTGTGGACAAAACCTCGAGGTGGTTCCTACTGGATGGGAATTGTTACCATCGAATCTATTTGCCCCTGTATCACCTGGCGTAGCTGCCCA
>CAJWUJ010000020.1 GCA_913047625.1 uncultured Dehalococcoidia bacterium
TGTTCTTCCAAATAGAACCGTTTGGGGCGTTCCAGCTAAATTACAGAATTAGCTTTAATACTATGTTATTATTGGACGGGCAATCTATTGGTATTTGAAAATACCAAACCAAGTTAGTAAGGATTTTCATCAGGGAATTTCAAGGTACATTTCATGGAACTATTTGCCTCAACCAACTGTCTTCCAAACAAAATCAGTCTTACAGACAAACTGAAATTATATGCTTCTGCAGGTATTTTTAAAGTCGACTTAGGTGCAGGAGTTACCGTTTCAGAAGCTGAACTAAGCAATCTGTATGGTAAAGAGGATTACAAATTTCAAATTCATAACTACTTTCCGCCACCTGAAGAATCTTTTGTCTTGAATCTCGCATCTTCTGATGCCGCGACAGTAAAACTCAGCCAAGCAATGGCAACCAATGCCGTCGATCTTCTGACGAAGCTCAACGGTACCATATATTCTGTTCATCCTGGATTTGTAACAGATCCTACTGGGTTTGGCGGTATTAGCTTCACTTTTCCCCCACCAAAATCTCCTAAAGACCGTATTATGGCAATGGAACGATTTATCAGCAACCTTCGATCTTTAGCCTCGCATGCTGAAAGACAAAATATTCAGCTTATAGTTGAAAACCAAGTGATTGACCGTGATCTTAACGGAAAAATATTACTCGATACAGCTTCTGAGTTCCTAGATCTCTTCCATTCAATCCCGTCCTCAGCTTTAGGCATGCTCTTAGACACTGGACACCTCAATGTTACTTCTAACACTCTGGGCTTCGACCGAATTGAATTCATAGAACGCTTGGCGCCACACATTAGGTCTATGCACGTTCATGATAACGACGGCACGGCAGATTATCACAGACCAATTAAGCCTAATAGCTGGATACTTGAAGTATTGAAGCACCCTCTTCTCAAATCCATCCCTGTAGTTATAGAAGCAAAATTTGAATCTCTTCAAGATCTGCAAAGGCACTTTTTCTGGCTTCAGGATCAGATTCAGGGATGAAGACCTGTTTAGGTGACAGCCACTTAGCAAGTAAGCATAGAAAGCCACTTAGGGAATAAAATGGTAGATGCAGCAACTAAAAAGTTGATTAAGTCAATCAGTATCGATGATACGTCCAGCATCAAAGCTGCGATGACAGCTATAGATGCTGGTGGTATCGGCCTTGCCCTTCTAGTCAATAGCGAGCATCAAATATTTGCCGGACTTGTTACTGATGGTGATATTCGCAGGGCTCTCTTAGCCGGTTCTGGACTAAGCTCACCCGTAGCTTCGATCCCAAGACCAAATGCCACTGTTTCCCAATCAGAAATGAGTACTTCTGAAATAGCTTCGCTCTTTAGCAAAGCTATCCGGATTATTCCTATCTTAAATAAGAATAATCAGGTGGTAGATCTGGCGATAATGGAAAGTCGAGTGAGACTGCCGATAGCAGAACCGGTAATCGGAGAGAAAGAATTACGCTACGTCACGGAAGCAATATTGGGTGGCTGGGTATCCTCAGCTGGAAGTTTCATTACACGTTTTGAAAAGCTGTTCGCTGGATATTGTGGCTCAACCTATGCTATAGCCACAAGTAGCGGCACCACTGCTCTGCATCTGGCTCTAGCGGCTCTCAATATAACCACTAATGACGAAGTTATTGTTCCTACCTTTTCGTTTATTTCCACTGCAAATGCTGTTTGTTATACAGGAGCTCGACCGATATTCGTAGATAGTGAAGAAGAGAGCTGGAACATTGATCCCGAACTAATCGAAGCATCTATTACGCCTGCAACAAAAGCAATAATTGCAGTGCATATCTACGGTCACCCAGCCAAGATGGACGCCATCCGTAAAATAGCATCCAAAAACAATTTGAAAGTAGTTGAAGATGCGGCTGAGGCTCACGGTGCTCTTTACAAGGGTCATAGAGTCGGCAACTTGGGAGATGTCGGCTGCTTCAGTTTTTATGGTAATAAGACTGTAACAACCGGAGAAGGAGGGATGATCGTAACAGACAATCCCGATCTGGCTGAGAAAATTAGAATCCTACGAGATCATGGGATGTCCCCAACGAAAAAATACTGGCATATTGCTTTGGGCTACAACTATCGGATGACTAATCTTCAGGCTGCACTAGGAGTAGCTCAAATGGAGAAAATTGATTCCTTACTTGCAGCAAAGGAACGAATATCCGTGAGATACTCAGAAGCGCTTAAAAACGTCCCTGGTATAAATTTACCTCAATCTCACGACTGGGCCGTGCGCTCAACTTGGCTGTACACCATTACTGTAAATACTAAGTCATTTGGAAAAAATAGAGACCAATTAATGGAATTCTTAAAGTCACAGGAAATCGATGCCCGACCTGCTTTTCCGTCCATCCATAAGCAGCCAATATACAACACTGGCCAAAAATTAGCTGTTGCAGAGAAACTATCGAATACTGGCTTGAGTCTTCCATCTTCAGTAAACTTGCTTGATACTGACGTTGACAGGATTTGCACTGTTATAAAGACATTTCACGAGAATTGAGTTAACTTTCAACAAAAGAATTGTGTAATGAATACAGCTTTAAAATTAATACAATCGATAGAAACTAGGCAAAGTCCCATAGGAATCATCGGATTAGGTTACGTAGGTATTCCCTTGTCTATATGTTTCCTAGAAGCAGGGTTTCAGGTATTGGGATTTGATCAAGACCAAGAAAAAGTGGCTTCGATCAATAAAGGACGAAGCTGCCTAAGCCATATTGACGATTCCCTAATGGGCTCCTACGTAACAAGCAGGAAATTCTCCGCAACTACTGATATGCAGAGGCTAAACGAACCCGATGTAGTCCTCATTTGTGTTCCAACTCCAACAACAACTGATCACAAGCCTAATCTCTCTCACCTTATAGAGTCAGTCAAACACATTGCAAACAGCCTGCGCAAAGGCCAGCTGATCTGCTTAGAGAGCACTCCTTACCCAGGTGCCACTGAGGAACTACTCTTACCATCATTGCAAACTGAAGAAATAATAGTTGGCAGCGACTTTTTCTTAGCTTTCTCTCCTGAACGGGAAGATCCTGGCAATACACAATACCAAATCGCTAGTATTCCAAAGATAGTGAGTGGAACAACAGATGCATGTCTAAAGGTCGCAGAGAGTCTTTATTCAGGCGTATTTAACAAAGTATTTCCGGTATCTTCTACTCAGACTGCTGAATGTACGAAGCTCATCGAAAACATTTACCGGCATGTGAACATCAGCTTTGTGAACGAGCTAAAGCAAATCTTGTCACAAATGGAAGTAGATATTTGGGAAGTGTTGGAAGCTGCTAGTACCAAACCGTTCGGATTTCAATCTTTTTCCCCAGGGCCTGGTATCGGGGGTCACTGCATACCTAATAATCCCATCTACTTTTCTTGGAAAGTCAACCAACTCGGAATGAGCAGTCAAATTATTAATTCTGCGCTGTCTGTCGAAAAATCAATGGCCGGTTATGTTTGTGAAACAGCCAAACGCGCATTAACTAATCAAAAGAAAAAGCTAGCGAATTCAAACATCCTAATTCTCGGTGTCACCTATAAGCCTGATATTCAAGACACTAGGGAGTCTCCTGCGCTTCCTATCATAAAGTTACTACAAGAAAGTGGAGCGACCGTCGAGTATAGCGATCCCTATGTCCCCATATTACAGTCATCACAAACCAAAGATAGGAAGATGCAATCCTTGCATCTTACAAAAAAGGACTTAGGTATGTTTGACTTGGTTATACTAATCACTGACCACTCTTCTTTCCCATATCAACTCATACATGAACACTCTACTCTTATTATCGACACAAGAAATGCCTTTCGCCGCAATAATTTTATCGGAGACCACGTCATTCAGGCATGATTATATCCACGCACCACTCATCGTTCCCCAAAATCTAAGTAATTCTCAACTCGATTTGAGTGAATGCCTATGCCACCACTTTTAGTACGAAATACCGGATTCTACTTCCTAGCCGGAGGAATTAACCAAGCAATTACATTAATGCTCTGGGTAGTCTTGGCGTGGTGGCTACCTCCTGCTGAGATTGGAGTTTTTGCGCTAGCTATCTTCGTAATAGATTTGCTTGCATCTGTTTCAGCTATGGGGCTCGAGCATTCGATTATGCGCTTTTATTATGACAATCAAAAGTCATCTCTTTTAATTCAATCTGCCTTTCTTTTACTATTCTTATGCCTTATAGTCACAGTCTCGTTGTTTGTTGTTTTACAAAGTTTAATCCTGAAACTATTGCCGAATGCAGTTATTCTCAGCCAATATACTTGGCTTTTTGCACTATTAATCACGACTACAACTCTGTCAAATGTCTTGGTTATCTATTACAACGCAGCTAAAAAACCGTTTGCCTACACAATCAATATACTCATCAGAACTTCAGTATTCTTCATAGCCGCCCTAGTTCTCGTAGGGAGTGGTACAAGCATTCTTGGAGTGTTCGTCGCTTCTACTCTAGCTATGAGCTCAGCAACAATCCTCTTCCTTTGGAAGGAACGTCCCTTCACGAAGCCTTCCTCCTTATCTTTTGGTATTTCATATAGAATGTTTCTTTATGGATTCCCTTTGATGTTATACGGTATTTTGAACTTCCTTGTAACATACATTAACCGTATTTTTTTGGACCACAACACTGATTTGGCTTCAGTTGGGATATATAATTTTTTCTTAATGATTGCAATGCAGGCAAATGCAGTATGGTCAGCTTTTAACAGATCCTGGACACCTGAAGTATTTTCGAACTTAGCAGACGGGAAAGACATCGAATCTACGCAAACAGCCAAAATGGCCTTCTTGATCACGTTTCTATATTTGTTTGTTTTCACAGTTTTTGTCGCAATAAGTGAACTCTTTTTCCTAAAACTGGTATTCAAACCTATTTATTTCGACCATAGATCATTGCTATATATTTTGTTAGTTGGCCCTCTTTTCACGGGTGTTTATACAGTCGTCCATCCTCATATTTATTTCAGTAAGCAAACGATCAAAATACTACTAGTGTCAGTCATTGTGTCTATACTGTATCTCTTTTCCACATTCTTTATAGTTAAGTGGTGGGGAATTGAGGGAGCAGCCACAAGTTTTACTGGAATGCTCACAGCTTTTGCCCTTGCTTATGTGGTGGGTTTCAAAGCAACCAGTCGTATCCCTTCCAGGGTTGTAGCATGGTGTTTTTTGCTAGTGACACTTATGGCAATTGCAATTGCCATCTTACTAGTTACGAGTTCTACAATAGTTTTTTGGATGGTTATACTGGCGACAACTATCCTCACGTATTGGCTTGGCAACATAGATGAATATCGGAAAATAGTCCATTCAGCCATAAAAGAGAAAATACGGAGCCTCCAATGAAAGCTATGTTCCACTCAAGTGCTCCAAGATTGTTCCGCACAACCTTGATAGGTCATCTCTATGAAGTATGCCAAGATTACCCAACTATTTTGTTATCAGAGAAGCTAGATCAAGAAACCAATAATGTCCTATCAGATAAATCTCTATTCCCTAATCTAATAGCTACAGAGCCCGTCAGAACTGATTATACTGGCAAGTTTAACCAAACCCTTACTGAACGGTTCAGGCATCATAGTTATCTACACGGATTAGCCGAAAGGTTAATAAAACAATATAAACCTGATGTGGTAATTGTTGAAAATGATGTATTTCCATTTGAGATGTATCTTTTACGAGCAGCCAAGAAACAAAAAGCTTTCACTATTGCTTTGCAGTCTAGCGCAAAACTACCAATCGCCCAAAGTATAATCTTTCTTACAAGAACCTGGGCGACTGAAAAGCTCCCGGGGTTTTTACCTTTATCTCTTCGTCTTATGTTGATCAAAATACAAAGATTACTTGGCCATTTCCTAACGTATTGGATTATCCCAATTTTGACTTTTTCTAAACCTTTTCCTGGTCCAACGAGTTATGTCACATGGAATCATGTAACAGGCCGCCGACAAGCGGACCGTTACGTAGTTTTATCGAAAGCTTACTATGATCAGTTCATAAAAGAAGGGGTAGACGAATCCAAGCTCCTTATTCTGGATCATCCTTTGACCAGAAAACCTCGAAACTTATTCAAGAAAGCATACAACAACACATTTATCCATAAGAAAGGCAATTCAACGCATAGAAAAATTCTTACTATTGTTCTTCCTTCGAAGAACTCTGGATTTGATAGACAAACCCTTAATTCCATTGAACCCACAGAGTTGTTTAAACTGAGAATTAGCGAAGTGATTTGCACTGTTTCCCAAGTTTTACCTTCATGGATTATTTATCTAAAGCCTCATCCTAATTATGATCTCAGCTCTATGCCATCAGCCATTGATGCCCTCATTACGGATAATGTGCTAGTAGCGAACCAATATGACCCAATGGATAAATATATCGAAATGAGCCAAGTTATAATTGCTCCCCCTCCTGTCACTAGCGTCCTCTTGACTGCCAAATACCAAAGACCAGAAATAGTCCTATTAGCTGTAAATCTAGCAAAGGAGTTTGGGGCAGAGTTTTATGGCGAATTCCCAGGTGTACAATATATTGAGGACAAAGAAACTCTTCGAAATATTCTGTCGTCTCTAAAGAGCTCAGACTTTACGGAAGTGCGACCACAAATGTCTGCGGATAAAGCTTCTCTTACACTTCCTCAGTTAATCCACAGGGAAATCGCAGCCTTAGCAAACGGCCAACCGGTCAAATAAACTATTATGAGCATGCAATCAAGCAAAGTGAAATTCGAATTAAGTATCGCTATCCGCATTGGAAGTCCCCATTCAACCTTGGACTTAGTAAAACAAACAATCGAATCTTTCCAAGAATGCCTACCAGCAACGACTTACAGATTTGTACTGTCCACAGACCCTCAAATTCCAAGCGATATCAAAGACTATATTCAGCAAAAGTCTCTTGAAAAACCTTTGTCGTTTTTGCTACTACCTGAAGAAAGAGTCTACTGGTCAGAGTTCGTAAACGAAGCAATCCGACAATCTGTAGATTCGGAGTATTTTCTAATTGCACATGATGACATCCAAATGTTGACACGAAACTTTCTATTTCTGGTGAAAAAATCACTTGGAGGCTTTGAAGATTCTTGCGGTTGGATCGCCTTCGATGACGTTGGCTATCTCAACAGCCATTGGTCACCGCCTTCTCGACCAGGATACTTTTTTGACTTTATGAATGAAAAGGCTTGGTCCAAGAGATCCATGTTTCAATTTCATAACTTACCTCCCGAGTGGTGGAAAGGAAACCGCTGGAAATCAGATTTTTACTACTTTCAATATCAATTAATCCGCAAGTTAAAGTTGCCTTTTAAGCCCCTCTCGCACCCAGTTTTGCCTTTGGGAGAAGAACTCACACATCTTCTGGATATGCCTCAAAAACCAGTAAAATGTCATGCTCCATTTAACCAATGCAGTTTAATTAAAACATCTACTCTGAAGAAAATAGGTACCTGTGAGAACTGGCAAACTTTCCATGCTTTACTGGTGGACGAAGACTGGGGTCTACGCGCACTGGAGAAGCAGATGCCCAATATTTGGCTTCCGTCAATTCAATATCTTCACGTTCGAAAGGATGTACCCGGAGGTGGAGACAGAGCACAAGAGCAAATTACCGTAGATCAAGCAAGAGTCCTCAATCTATTTAAACTAAAATGGGGGTTCGATTCTATTCCTTCGAAAGATAGCTTAGAAGAAATAAAGGGGAATTTTGGAAACACACTCATACCGTGGAGCATTAATCGGAGATCCTATGAGTGGGATTACATGGAATAAAGTGAAAACAATAGGAATCTTGAATTCACCAACAGATGCAATAAGGCTATAATAGGAAGCAAGGTGCATTCCGAAACCAACCTACCGAATACGAAAGGGTAAATATGTCAACAATACTCATAACAGGCAGCAATGGCTTTATCGGGAAAAACCTTCAAAAAAAACTACTGGATCAAGGTCATACCGTGTACGGGGTAGATATCACTCATGGACCCAAAGAATTGGGTTGGCAACAGACTTTAAATAGCGGGTCTATGGAATATGCTAGGTGCGACATAAGTCACTATCGCCAAATAGAAAGAGTCTTTGATGCTCTTCCAAAAATTGATTATGTATACAATGCTGCTGCAGAATTTGGTAGATGGAATGGTGAAGATTATTATGAACAACTTTGGACCAGTAATGCTATTGGTACAAAAAATATCATACGCCTTCAGGAACAGCATAGATTCAAACTAATCCATTTTTCTTCCTCAGAAGTCTACGGAGATTATGAGGGTGTTATGAAAGAAGATGTTATGGATAAGGTCGAAATCAAACAGATGAACGATTATGCAATGTCTAAATGGGTTAATGAAATGCAAATAAGAAACTCTGGGCTGTTACATCAAACTGAAACCGTAATAGTCCGCTTCTTCAATTTATATGGCCCAGGTGAAACATATCACCCCTATAGAAGCGCGAATTGCAAATTCTGCTACCATTCTCTGGTTGACCTTCCTGTCACTGTTTTTCGGAATCATATAAGAAGTTCCTGCTACATTGACGATGCCTGCTCCACTTTAAGCAACATAGTATCTAACTTCAAAGCAGGTGAGGTTTATAACATAGGTTCCAATGAAAAACACACTGTCGAGCAACTAGTAGAACTCATCTGGCAACTAACCGGTGCTCCCCAGTCTCTAATTACTTATGCAGACTCGGAAGTACTCACAACAAAATCTAAATCGGTCGATACCACTAAGGCTGAAAGTGACCTTGCTCATAATCCAGTTTGGTCACTAGAGAAAGGACTTGAGGCAACTATCGGCTGGATGAGAGCATTTTATGGATTCGGGTAAACCTAGCATAGCTGTTATTCTTGGTACCAGACCTAATTTTATTAAGGCAGCTCCTTTCTTTAAGCAGACACAAAAGCACACTGAACTTGACTTCAGCATCATCCACACGCAACAACATTATGACAGAGTCCTTTCGAATACTTTTTTTGATGAGATGGAAATTCCTACACCAGATATTTTTCTGGAAATACCACCATCCTCATCATCTCAACAAATAGGTCTTACCTTACATTCTCTAAGTTCTCTGTTTTCTGAAAGATCCTTTGATGGACTCGTTGTTTTCGGAGACGTTGACTCGACATTACTTGGCACAGTTACCGCTGTGGCATCCTCTGTTTCTGTCGCACATATCGAATCCGGACTAAGGTCTCATGACAAACGAATGCCCGAAGAAATGAATCGAATTATCGTAGACCATTTATCTGATCTTCTTTTCACTACTGAACCTTCAGCAAACGAGAACTTGGTAACAGAAGGCATTAGTCAATCGAAGATTAAATACGTCGGAAATATTCTAGCCGAAGGAATAGAATTGTTTTGGGACAAAATATCAACATCAATCATCACCAAAACTTTGAATCTTATGGGCGATGACTATTGCGTTATTACTATCCACCGCTATGAAAACACAGAGAATCCTCTAGTTTTAAAAGCTATATTAACTCTAATTAACGATTTGAGTAAAAAAATTCAACTGGTGTTCCCACTCCATCCTGGAACACGAAAAAGAATCCAAGAATTTGGATTAGGTGATCTGGTGAAGGATACCAAAATAACTGATCCTCTTGGCTACTCAGATTTCGTGCAACTTATGGTCAAAAGTCGTGGAGTTATAACAGATTCTGGCGGTATTCAAGAGGAGACCTCATATTTAGGCATTCCTTGCTGCACACTTCGGGATAATACAGAGCGACCAATAACAGTTGACTTAGGATCCAATAAACTATTTTCAATCTATACAGCAAAAACTGATGAAATTATGGATCATTTAAGCTGTAACAATTTCAAAAGCCGGCATATCCCCCTGTGGGATCACAAGGTATCAGAAAGAATTATTAACACTCTATCTAATGCCTATATGCG
This sequence comes from uncultured Dehalococcoidia bacterium, assembly GCA_913047625.1. Lineage (GTDB taxonomy): Bacteria > Chloroflexota > Dehalococcoidia > Lucifugimonadales > CAJWUJ01 > CAJWUJ01. The sequence goes on from CAJWUJ010000020.1 coordinate 9,947, forward strand.
AGGTCAGTAACCTTGTCCAAACACGATCCTTATTTAAAGTACTTTCACAACTATCAAGAAGTTTATCTTCGCCAAGAAGGTTTCTTCGATCCTATTGCTGAAGTACTTGTTAATTATTTAGAGGTTAACCGCCAGATTTCCATCCTAGATGTAGGTTGTGGACATGGGGATTTCCTGTCAGCTTTCCACAACATTCTTGGATCGAAAGCTTCCTATTTCGGCATAACAATCGCCCAACACGAAATTGACCACATGGTTGCCACTTATCCATTTATAAACCCCATTTTAGGTAACCAGCAAACCCTAGCAAAGCTTATTGACAATCAAACTTTCGACCTCGTAATAAACTTCCATACACTTTCCTATCTACGCCAAAAGGATCAATTGTCTGTCGTTAATCAAATGCTAAATATTCTTGCTCCAAGAGGTCTCTTGCTATTGTCTTTAATTGACCATTGGACCAAATTTAGCTCAACCATCTTTCAGGCAGGTGAGGGGTACATTCAGTTTCCCTACAATCCATTGATCTATCCAACTGTGGAAAAATGTTCAACAAAACTATACTCCAAAACGACGAAACCGGACGGTTATCGAGTTATACTCTACCGTAAGGCACAGAATCAAATCCCCGTCAAAGCCATTTTTAAGGTGATTACATTCGTTATAATAAACAATTTATGCCATCTGCACTTCTTCAAAAAAGTAGCACGCAGGATAGTCAGGGGTTTACCAGGAGGAAATTGAAATGAATATTCTTGCAATTGGAGCACACCACGATGATGTCGAATTGGGTGCAGGCGGGACCCTTGCAAAACTTGTAGAAAATGACAATCAGGTATTCGCCTTAACTTTGACAAACTCTGAAACCCACTACGACATCAAAGGCATACACAGGCTGGCTAAAATAGCAGTCACTGAAGCCAACGAAGCGGCAAAGATACTGGGGTTATCTATCGTAGTTCCTCCTGCTGAGCTAATCCAAAATGTAGGAGAACTTTCCTACAATACATCCTACATGAGGTGGATTGAAGATCTCCTAATTGAAAAGGCTATTGATACCGTTTTTTGTCACTGGGCCTATGATCTCAATACAGATCATATAGCTGCTTCGCAAATATCTATTACAGCTAGTAGGCATATCCACAAAGTACTTATGTACCGCAGTAACTGGTACCAGCCAAAGCAACCATTCAATCCATGTGTCTTCTCCGACATCTCAACAACAATTGATAAAAAAAGAAAAGCTCTGCTCGCGTTCGAATCAGAAGTAAACAACAGGGGACTGAACTGGATTAATAGTTTTATTGATTACAATAGAACTGCTGGGTTCACCATTGGTACAGAATATGCAGAAACCTTCGAATTCGTCCGGTACACCATATAAGTATATTTAGCATAGCTACAGACAATATGATTTTCATGATGCCAAATTTCAGAAACAGAAAAGTTCTTGTCACCGGAGGTGCCGGATTCATCGGATCCAACACCGTGAAGGCTCTTAGTCAAGCAGGGGCCAGTGTTTCTATTGTAGACAACCTATCTACAGGATCAAAAGACAACGTGCCCAGCAATATCAAGCTTTATGAAATGAACATTACTGATCCGTCTCTATCCGAAGTACTTTCATTAGAGAAACCAGACCTAATCTATCATTTCGCCTTCAATGTTCTGGTGCCAAACTCAGTAAAAAACCCTTTACTTGATTTAGACGGTATTGCAGGCTCATTAAATTTATTTCAATGCGCAAGAGAGGCTCGTGTGACAAAGATAGTATTTGCTTCGTCATCCTTCGTATATGGCAACAATCCCATTGTCCCTACAAATGAAGAACATCCAATTGAATTAGTGGCTCCCTATGCTGCCGCAAAATATAGTGTTGAAAATTATCTGCAATGCTTCAACAAAACATATGGCTTGGATTATGCGATAGTACGATATGCCACCGTTTATGGGCCGAAACAATTAAAAGGTGCTATGGCAGATTATATTCGAAAACTGAAGTCAGGATACCAGGCAGAAATCTGGGGAGACGGGAGCAAGACAAGAGATTATGTCTTTATCAGTGATGTTGTAAAAGCAAACTTACTTGTTGGCCAGCTTTCAAACGTCACGGAAACGCCAATTTTCAATATTGGTACACAACAGGAAACCAGCTTAAATGATGTGTACCGGAAAATCGCCTCTCTTTTAGATAAAGAAAACTCTCCTATCTATCATCCTGACAGAGAAGGGGAACTTTATAAAATATGTTTAGACTACTCAAAGTTCCATCGATTGACTGGATGGGAACCAGAAGTATCTTTAGACAAAGGACTACGGTCGTGTGTGGAGGAATTCTCCGAAACTTGACCTGCTTAATCAAGAATTAATGATTACTATCTTTACTAATCCAAGACCGTTCAAGGAACCATTCGATCGAATTCAGAGAAATGCGATATCGAGTTGGCTTCATCTCGATCCCAAATGTGAAATCCTTTTGTGTGAAGATGAAGAAGGAACAACTAAAAACGTTGCTAAAGAACTTGGAGTAGGTTATATCCCAGAAGTTAAAACAACTGAATTTGGGACCCCCCTTATTAACGATGTCTTCAAGAAAGCACAAGAACTTGCTTCATACGATACAGTTGCTCAAATTAACACGGACATTATATTGATGAACGATTTTCCCGCTGCTGTGAAAACTGTTCAATCGCTCATGAATAATAAACCTTTCCTTATGGTCGGCAGGAGATGGGATCTTTTAATCTCTGAGTTAATCGATTTTGATGAACAAGGCAATTGGAAATCTATAATTCAGAAGAACCTCCTGCAATCAGGGACGCTGCACGGGCTTTCGGGAATGGACTACTGGGTTTTCCAAAAAGAAACACTCAATCCACCTGGATTTGTTGTAGGCAGACCAGGTATCGATACTTGGCTTGTTTATGAAGCACGAAGACAGCAAATACCTGTTATTGATGCCACTCCTTCAGTCAAAATCATTCATCAAAGTCATAACTACCCTAATCAAGCTAAAGATTATTTTGGTATTGAGAAAAAAAGAAACCAAAAACTATCCGGAAAATTTCAAAGTCTTTCACTAAGGGACGCAACCTTCCTGCTAGAAAAGAACCGCCTGACACAACCTCCTTTTCCTAGAAATATTATTCATAAAGTGTCTTTGTGGAAAACTTGGCAAGTCTTGTTGTTCACCAAAAGAACACTACGAACAATCATTAGTAAGATCTTATGATAACAAAACTAGCTAACCTCCGAGGTCCCTCATTATTTCTCTTAGTTATAGTTATTGCGATAACACCAAGGATCCCAATACCTATTAGTCTTCCCGGGCGATCGACAGAAGTTAGGGCGGATGACTTCATCATCTTTATCCTTTTCACGATCGCAATAATTCCTATAATCAGAGGAATTATCTTTAACAAGCCAACCTACCGGATCTATTTTTCACCTCTATTTTTGTGGATAGCTATCGTTTTTGGAGTCACCCTTATAGCTACTCTAATAGGAATGCTATTAGAATCTTCTGGGATCTATCGAGCAGTATTCTTCTTAATATATGACCTTTCTAATATCGCATTCTTTCTTCTGATTATTAACTGGGTTACAACCGTCCGAATAGCCCAAGCCCTAACGATTGCAATAATCATTGGCGGATTTTTAAATCTACTATGGGTAATGGTACAGTTTTTAGTCTTAAAGCAAGGGAATCCGCTTTTTGTATTCTCGCACTCGGCTGATATGTGGATCAATCCTAACAGAATCAGTCTGTACGGAACCTCAATGATCGGTGAATTCTCTCCTTTCGGCATTGGGATCTATTTTTGTTTTGTGACGCTACTAACAATTGGACTCTTTATTGGCAATAAGAAAGCATCGATGGGCTTGAAACTTCTATACGCTCTACTGGGACTAGGCTTTGCGACCTGTGCCCTTTTATCAGGTATAAAACTTGCGGCTATTTGTCTCGCTATAGGAAGTGTGACTTTACTCCTTATATGGGGTCGCGGAACTAAGCTTCTTCTATGGATAGGAATAGTAGTATTTGTTGGTTTTGGAATTCTTCAAGCAGTTGCTGACGAAAATAAGTTTGCGATTTCCAGAATTACACATCTTAGTGGTTACGTAGGTGCTATGGAAAATAGAATCCCCGGATGGATAGACCTAATAGAGTACGGATTAACTAGGCCACTAACTGGCTCAGGTAGAGGCGTTGCTTTTATTCCTAAAACTTCTGAGTACGGTCAATTGTACACGGAAACCGAAATATTGTGGGATAAAAGGAGGTTCGACTACCACTCCTCGGAAGTACCCAATTCACCATTCGGAGAAGCCCATAATCAATATGTTCGAATCTTCCTCGAAACAGGAATCTTAGGTCTCGTAGCTTTTTCAGGATTTATTATATCTGCTTTCATTATCTCGAGGAAAATTTTTAAAAGCTCTAACAACGATCTTAGTAAGGTTCTAAGTAGCGTCTTTATAGCGTGTCTAATTGCCCTTCTTATAGCGGCAATTACTCAAGATGCGTTTAATCCCGCGTTGATAAGTAGAATGTTTTGGTTGTACTGTGGACTAAGCATATCCTCTCATCATTTGAACAAAACAATTCAACAAGGATCGTAGTTAAAGCACCATTAATATTGGGGGTCAATACGGTTTAATAACAATCAATGCACACATGTTATACTCTTCACCTATGCAAGGTGATGTGACAATGAGAATTAAGTAAGGCATGCATATAGCTCATGAAAACACTTCCTTTACAGACTTTAAATATGCGTAGCAGCTTGGTCCTTTTGATTCTCGTGGACCTTGCGTTGCTTTCCTTGTCCTTTCTTGTCGCGGTCTACTTGCAACGGCAAAGCAACTCTCTTTTATTTGAATCTTCGGATTTTCCGATACTATTGGCATTGCTCTTAGTTATTCAAGTACCGTTATTGTATTTCTATAGGCTATATAACATTAACCTAGAATTTGTTGGCTTAAAAGATTTAGTAAATCTTGTTTGGTCAGTAATCTTGGGTACGATTATTTGGTCCACTGTTGCTCTCGCTTTCAAGACATTTAATGTATTGGACACACTCCCTGTAGCAGCGTTATTACTGACATTTGTATTCAGTCTCTTTACTGTAGGTTCATCTCGCATCTGGAAACGAATCTATATCCAGCTTACATCTAATTCCTCTAAAATCGGTAAGCAAACGTTAATAGTGGGAGCTGGAACCAGTGGAGAAGAATTAGTCCGTTCTCTTCTTGGATCGTCTGTTGATGCTGGCTACACTCCAGTTGGCTTCTTAGATGATGACATTAAAAAACAAGGAATACGAGTTCATGGTGTTCCAGTAATTGGAACAAGGCATGACCTAAGAGAAATAGCCATCGCTAAAAACATTTCCCACTTGATTATAGCGATGCCATCCGCTTCTGCCGATGCTATACGAGAAATTATTAGCTTAGCTCAATCAACTCCCATATCAAATATTCGTATCTTGCCTGCCTTAGAATCTTTACTCTCCTCAAGTATCACAGCAGCTAACTTAAGGGAACTCAAACCCGAAGACCTACTGGGACGCCAAGTGGTGGCAATAGACACAGAGAATATCACTCAAGCGTTTACCGCAAAACGTATTATGATTACCGGTGCAGGAGGTTCTATTGGAAACGAACTATCGAAACAAATCTTACGATTTCAACCTTCTGAACTTTTCATCCTCGATCATGAAGAAACTGCCCTCTTTGAAATAGATAAAGAGCTTAATGAACATTTGGAGAGGCCATGCCCTATAATTCCTATTCTTGAAGATATACGTAATACCCAATCCATTACGAATATCTTACACAAATCCAAACCAGACATAATATTCCATGCCGCTGCTTACAAGCATGTTGAAATGCTTGAACATAATCCTTACTCCGCTCTATCTACTAATATTTTGGGGACCATGAACTTGGTTACTGCTGCTCAAGACTGTGGAACTTCCCAGTTTATTCTTATTTCATCAGATAAAGCTGTTTATCCTACTTCTTTCATGGGAGCTACTAAAAGATTTGCAGAAGAAATCTGTCGCTCAGTCAATCATGCTAGTCAAATGAACTTAATGGCGGTACGTTTTGGCAATGTTTTGGGTAGCAGAGGCAGTGTAATACCCATTTTCCAAAAACAAATTGCTCAGGGTGGGCCTGTTACGGTTCGAGGAAAAAATGTTCGCAGGTATTTTATGTCAATCTCCGAAGCTGCTTTATTGGTTTTGCAGGCATCTTCAATGGGTAAAGGAGGCGAAGTTTTCGTCCTTGACATGGGAAACCCCATTAAAATTGTTGATATCGCCAGAGATCTCATTCGTTTATCTGGAATGGATCCTGATCACGATATACCTATCATATTTACAGAACTTAGATCAGGTGAAAAAGAATTTGAGGAACTATTTACCGCAGAAGAAGGCACAGCACGAACGCATCATCAAAAAATCCACATCGCTGAACATACCTCATCAATTTCACACGACACAATTGTTGACTCAATATCCGCGCTCGAAAAGTTCGTCCATGAACTTAGTTTGGAGGGATGTCTTACAATAATGAAAGATATAGTTCCTTCTTATGAACCTTCTCCGATGATTCGAAAAAAACTATAAATTAGTAGTATAATGGGCATGACCTTGTTTCAGAACCTCAAACCATAGAATAACTTTGGTTTAGTTTAACAGTTCACAATATGCCATCGACTTCCAATACATTGCCAGAGACTCCAAAAGTATCTGTAATAATCCCGTGTCGCAATGAAGAGCGCTACATTGATCACTGTATTAGTTCGCTCCTCAGAACAAACTATCCTGTAAGCCACTTGGAAATACTGATAGTAGACGGTTCTAGTACAGATGGAACCAAAACGAAACTAGCCTCTCTCAAGCGCAAACATCCTATAATACAAATCTTGGATAATCCCAAAAAGATTATACCCGTAGCTATGAATATAGGTATTGCGCATAGTACTGGGGACGTTGTGCTCAAAGTTGATGCGCACAGCACGTATCCTGAAAACTACATTGATCAATGTGCTAAATTTATGACTGAATATCAGGCTGATAATATAGGTGGTCATCTGAGTGTTACTCCTTCTAGTAACACAATCGTCGCCAAGTCCATTGCAATTGTTCTTTCCAGTGAAATAGGTTCAGGATACGGATCTACAAAAACAAAGGTATCTGTCCCTACATGGACCGATTCAGTGGGATTTGGATGTTACAAAAGATCTATGCTCGATAAAATTGGTTTTTATAACGAAGCACTTACCCGTGGTTCTGATATGGATCTTAACAACCGACTGAGATCAAATGGTGGGAAAATCCTTAAGGTGCCAGAAATAACTGTAAACTATTACACTAAATCCACGTTAGGGTCCTTTTGGAATCATAATTTTTCAGACGGGTACTGGGTCACCTATCCATTGGCTCTCTTAAGAACCCCATTTACTCTTAGACATCTTATTCCCTTGGCTTTCGTAACTGGAGTGGCCGTGCTGTTTCTGTTGGGCGCTTGGAACACGCTATTTCTATTTTTAGGTATCGCAATATTGGCATTTTATGTACTTGTGATTTCGGCATCATCTGCCTACATAACTATCACACAGGGTAATCCCTTGTACTTTCCAATTCTGTGCATGACATTCTTTACTCGCCATATTGCATATGGCATAGGTTCAATGTTTGGACTAATAGCCATCCCATGCCGTTTTCTGTCCAGACTACTGAGGAACAATTAGAGGTTAAAGATGAAACAACTTACAAAATTTTGTGACAATTACACCAAAGGTTAGGTCTTTGATTAAACGCTTACTTGATATTGCTATATCCTTTTCCATCCTGATAACTCTGTTTTTGCCATTCTCAGTAATATCGTTACTGATTAAGGTTAGTGATCCAGGACCAGTTTTTTACCTCGGCCTACGGGTAGGCAAAAACGGTAAACCGTTTCGTATGTTTAAATTCAGAACCATGGTCGTAAATGCCTCAACGATTGGTGGACCTAATACGCCGTCAGATGACCCAAGAATCACTAAAATTGGTTATTATCTTCGAAGGCTAAATATTGATGAACTTCCTCAGTTCATTAACGTCTTCAAAGGCGATATGAGCGTAGTAGGACCAAGACCGGAGGTACCCGAATATGTAAAACTATTCAGTGAAAGAGAGGCACAGATTCTTCAGGTCAGACCTGGGATCACAGATCTTGCCACCTTATGGATTAGAGACGAAGGCAGTATACTAGAAGGAAGTCCGGACCCGGAAAAAACCTATCTGGAAGAAATCTGGCCTGAGAAACATCGACTTGCGCTGGAGTATATTGATAACCAGAGTATTCTGTTAGATATAAAAATTATGTTCCTAACTTTCAAGTCCCACTTAATCGACCGAATCCTTCAAAGACTTCAGACTAAACGAAATTCCTGAGGGCCTTCTAGCTATGCCACTTACCACTCCGCAGAAAAAGTATTCAACCAGAGAACTCCGAGACCTCTACTATCAAATGGCTAAAATAAGGATAGCTGAGGAGCAAATAGCTGAGCTTCTCAATAATAGAGAAATTAATTGCCCAACCCATCTGTACACTGGTCAAGAAGCGATAGCAGTAGGTGTTTGTTCCCCATTACGCTCAACGGATTACGTGTTTGGCAACCATCGATCTCACGGTCATTACCTTGCCAAGGGAGGCAATTTAAAGGCCATGATGGCAGAATTATTCGGGAAAGAAACCGGTTGCTCTCACGGGCGAGGTGGATCAATGCATATTATTGACAAGCAGGCAGGAGTTCTGGGTACAGTACCAATAGTTGCAGGAACTATACCTTTAGCAGTTGGCACTGGTTTATCAGCAAAACTGCAGTCACAAAGCAACGTCTCCATAGCATTTTTTGGAGATGGTGCAGTAGAGGAAGGTACATTCCACGAGTCAATGAATTTTGCCTCTTTAATGAAGCTACCCACTATATTCGTATGTGAAAATAATTTTTACTCAAGCCATCTCAATCTACTAGAACGTCGGGCCAAAGATAACATCATTGAATCTTCAACCTTGCATGGAATGCCAGGTCATAGTGTAGACGGCAACAATGTATTTGATGTTCTAGATGCCACTAAGGCAGCTGTACGAAAAGCAAGAAGAGGAGGAGGCCCATCGTTCATAGAGTGTAGAACATATAGATGGCATGGCCATGTAGGTCCGTCGTGGGATATGGATGTCGGAGTGAAAAGGAAATCAGAGTTAGAAGTTTGGCGTAAAAAAGACCCTTTATTAATCGTAAAGCGAGCCTTACTAAGTAACGGCCTTCCAGAAACAGTCATTGGTTCATTAAACCAAACTGCTGAAGCGGAAGTAGCAGCAGCAATTACTTTCGCAAAGACAGGACCATTACCGCCCAAAGAACAACTTTTAGCTAATGTTTTCCGGTTATAACTAAAATAAGTTTATGAAACAACGAAAGCTAACATACGGCCAAGCCATCAGAGAAGGCTTGTATCAGGCCCTCGATGCTGATCCAATGGTATTTGCTATTGGGCAGGGGCTTTGGAGCCCTTGGTATGTAGGGAATTCTATGCAAGGCCTAGATAAATCTTTTGGGAAAGATAGAATCATTGATTCCCCTGTTTCGGAAAACGGTATTACAGGGATTGCAATAGGAGCAGCATTAGGGGGTATGAAACCTATCGTGATCCATCCCAGAATGGATTTCATGCTACTTGCAATTGACCAAATAGTTAACGAGGCAGCTAATTGGCATTACATATTTGGCGGAGAATCAAACGTCCCTATCGTTATAAGGTCTATCATTAACAGAGGAGGAGAGCAAGGTGCACAACATTCACAAGCACTATATTCTTGGTTTATGCATATTCCTGGTTTAAAAGTTGTTGTTCCTAGCACTGCCTACGACGCAAAGGGCTTAATGCTGTCGTCCATAGCTGATAACAATCCCGTTATCTACGTCGATGATAGGTGGTTGTATGATCACAGTGGGGTGGTTCCTCAGGAATCTTACGAAATACCAATAGGGAAAGCGAATATAGATGTTCAAGGATCCGACGTCACTCTTGTGGGAATTTCGTATATGGCACACGAAGCCAGGGAAGCAGCAAAAGTACTTCACAAAGACTCAATCAGTGTAGAGGTAATTGATTTGAGGTCTCTTAGCCCCCTAGATACAACCACCGTTCTGCAATCCGTAAAAAAAACAGGGAGATTGGTGATCGCTGACGGAGCCTGGGCTACATGTGGTGCTTCTGCTGAAATAGCAGCAGTAGTTGCCCAACAAGGTT
>CAJWUJ010000021.1 GCA_913047625.1 uncultured Dehalococcoidia bacterium
GATGTATGCCCGGTTGGAGCTTTGGTTGAAACAGACTACAAATGGGATAAGCCACAGGAAGTCAAGAGCTCTATCTGTACAAATTGTTCGGTAGGATGCCAAATGAACTACGAGGTTAACAAACGGGGAAAGGTGATTAGGGCTATACCGGAAATATACAGTATTGTTAATCAAGGTCAAGCGTGCTACAAGGGCAAATTTGGTTTCAAATATGTAAATTCTAAAGATCGAATTGTTCAGCCGTTACTTAAAGTAAAGGGCGAACTGCAAGAAGTTTCCTGGGAAGAGGCCATATCAGCTGCTGCTGAAAAACTGAGTAAATTCAAAGGTCATTCCTACGCCGCTTTGACTTCTCCTCGTGGTACTAATGAAGACCAGTACATTTTCCAGAAGTTTACGCGTGAAGTAATGCAATCAGAAAGTGTCGACCATAGTTCTAACCTTACTCCTGCTTTAGGCGAAGGCCTTGCTAGGATTTTAGGTAACAATGCCGGAACGAATCCGATATGGGACCTCGTTTTTGCAAAGACGATCTTAGTTTTTAACGCAAATATTACGGAAGATCATAATGTTTTAGCTTTGCCAATCAAAAAGGCTATTAAAGGTGGTGCCAAGTTAGTTGTAATTGATCCCCGTGAAGTTGAATTGACTCGTAGTGCTGATATTTGGATCAGACCTGTGCCTGGTACCGAGCCATATGTATTAGCTGCAGTTTTGCGACTTGTGCATGAAAAACTAATAGCTCAAAGTCATCCAGTCTCAGAAATTGCCGGTTACAAAGAGTTTGTAGAATCTATTCAACAAGTCGATATTAGTCATGTCGTTGAGTTGACTAAAGTTCCTGCGATGCAACTTGAGGCTTTGGCTGAATGTTATGCTGATAGAAGCTCACCAGCTTCAGTACTATATGCTTTCGATAACATTACGTTGCCCAATCAGATGGTTTGTGATGAATTTATAGCAGATCTGGTATTGTTGTCAGGGCAGATAGGACAATCGGGCTCTGGTGTATTCCCCTTGAGATCAGGAGCTAACGACCAGGGGGCTATTGACATCAATAGAGGTTTTACTGATGGTGCTAACAATGAGGAAAATGCTGCTCAAAAGTATACATTGTTAAATGTTTTTGAGAATGCACAGAAAGGGAATGTAAAAGCACTACACATTTCTGGTGACCATATTAACTTTAGCAATGGCAAAATTAATCAGGTAACTGAAGGATTGAAAAGTCTGGATCTTCTAATAGTGCATGACTTTTCACTTAGTCCGTTGGCTGCTCAAGCAGACATAGTATTTCCGTCTGCTCCGTTTTCTGAGAAAACAGGAACATATACTAACTTGGAACGGCGGGTCCAATTAAGTGATCCAGTCGTAGACTCACCAAAAACCTCAATTCCATCTGAGTGGCAAATACTCGTTTCTATTGCAAAACAAATGGGTCATCCAAAATTTTCTTATGACTCAGCAGATCAAGTCTTTGAAGAGATATCGGATACCAACCCTCTCTATGAAGGTATTCGATATTCGGAACTACGGGCTACTTACCAAGATATTGCCAAACCTGACGATTCTTTGCCAGTTCCTACTCAGATGCAGTATACGGGCAAAGTTCGTAACGGGATTATTTGGCCATATGATCAAGCAGCTCAGAGCCCCGACGGTATCTTATATAAGGACAATACACTTGCAAATAAACCTCAATTAGCTGCTATTCGATCCATTACATATTCAAAGCTGACATCTAAGGAATACCCCTTGATTTTTGTACCAGGAAGAACGTTAAGACTAGATGAAGATCAAACTGAAGTCGACCGTTCTGGAACCTATAATACAGTGAGTAGAACCGAATTTGTTGATATGAATCCTGTAGATGCTAATGTACTAGACTTAAAAGCTGGTGATGAAGTGAATGTGGCTTATGATGGCCATAGTCTTGAAGCCACTGTCAGACTCATGGATTCCATACATGAAGGTACTATTAGCAGTACAACTCTGTTCGGGGAATTAGCTGTTCAATTAGACGCAAGCTCCGAGTTTGATGTCATGAATAAAGTGCCTGGATTGGTAGTTGCTCCAGCAAAAGTAACAACGTCCAAGTCTAAGTGAAACTTCTATGACCGTTTTACCGAGAGCCACTATAGTTCATCGGCAGGAACTTACAGCTGAGTTATGGATAATTAAGCTTCTTCCAGAAATCCCATTTACTTTTAAACCCGGTCAATATATTACTATTGGAGTAAACGGGATCGAGCGACCCTATTCAATAGTCTCGGCTCCTCATGAAGAACTAATTGAATTATTTATCGAGTTGGTTCCTGAAGGCGACCTTACCCCACTTCTTTATGAAATGGGAGTCGGTTCATCCGTGAGTATCCGACCTCGGGCCAAAGGGTTGTTCACCCTAGATTCCAACTACACTCATCATTTAATGGTTGGAACTGTCACAGGTAGTGTGCCATATATCAGTATTCTCCGTGATTATTTTGAACATAGAACTCAGACAGGTATATTCCATGTACTTGAAGGAGCAAGCTATAGTGATGAATTTGCTTATTTTAATGAATTCTCAACCTTAGCTACTGATAATCCAGAGACTGTTCATTACCTTCCATCAATCAGCAGACCTGAGGAAATGAGGAATTCTGAATGGCAAGGATCTCAGGGTCGTATCAATAATTTGGTTGAGCAATACATTGATAATGTTGGCTTGAGAAAAAAAGAAACACTTGTGTATCTATGTGGTCATCCAGGAATGATCACAGATGTTAAAACTCAATTACTTCCTTCAGGTTGGAATATTAAAGAAGAACGATTTTGGAAAGAGTAGGTAAGTTGTTTTTCAGGTATTGGGTATAGCGACGGCCCTGTTTACACAGGGTAAATGTGTATATTGGAGTCACTTATGGTAACACCAGCAAGAGCTCAGTATTTAAAAATCAAAGGGCAATATGCTGATTCATTGTTGTTGTTTCGTATGGGCGACTTTTATGAAACTTTTGACAGTGATGCAAAGGTATTAGCGAAAGACCTTGATATTACTTTAACAGCTAGAGAGATGGGTAAAGGGGGTAAGATTCCTTTGGCTGGATTTCCATGCCATGCTTTAGATAGCTACTTAGGACGTCTACTGAAGAGAGGGCATAAAGTTGCAATTTGTGACCAGACCTCGGATCCTGCTCAAAGACGAGGGATTGTCGATCGTGATGTTGTTCGAGTGGTAACACCAGGAACTGTGATCGAACCTGAATTACTTCATCCCACTGCTAATAATTATTTACTTTCAGCAATTGGTGGTTTAGATATAGTTGGCTTGGCATATATAGATATATCTATAGGCAAGTGCTATGCGACGCAGATATCCTCACAGCACTTCATCACCGAAATTGACCGTTTAGCACCTGCTGAGCTCTTGATTCCAGAACATGATGCAATCCAATACGTGCTAGATTCTGCTGTGCCAGTTTCTCTTCAAGCTACTGCTGCTTTTGATTTTGATAGATGTACAGAATTCCTTTGCCGTCATTTTGAAGTTGCGACACTGTCATCTTTTGGTTTTGATAATATGAACTTGGCTGTGGCTGCTTCCGGAGCCTTAATCCGATATATTTCTGAGACAAATCGTGATGTAGTTTCACAGATTGAATCAATTAAAACGTACGTTCCATCTGATTACATGATCTTGGATCCCCAGTCGCGCCAAAGTCTTTCATTAACTAGCACTTCGGAAGAAGATAACCAATCTTCCTTAGTTCATGTGATTGATGCTACTAAAACAGCTTCTGGTTCGAGACTCCTCAAAACCTGGATGGGCCAGCCACTGATCGATCAGGATTCGATTCTTAAGCGCCAAACAATCGTTGAATCCTTCTACGATAATGCGTATTTAACCGAATCTATCCGGAATTTATTAGGTCAATTCCCTGACATAGAGAGAATTGTAAACCGTATTCGATCAGGGAAGGGTTATCCTAGGGACTTGTCAGGCCTATTAGAGGCTCTACGGAGAATCGGGTCCATTAAGGATTTACTCAATCAAGATTCCAACAAGGAATCTAGGGCACTTGCTGTACTTTTAGATCCACTGGATGAATTACAAGGCTTACTTGTAAATTCTATCAACGATGAACCATCTGACAATGTTGGATCGGGGGACGTTATAAAACATGGCTATTCCTCGGAACTAGATAATTATCGAGAAATAGCAATGGATAGCCAAAAACTTATAGCGGATCTTGAGCGTGGAGAACGAGAAAAAAGCGGAATAAAGAATTTAAGAATTTCATTTAATAGGATTTTGGGTTACTACATCGAAGTGACTAAATCAAACCTTTCTTTAGTACCGGAAAATTATATTAGGCGTCAGACACTAGTTTCTAGCGAACGGTTTTATACTGATGAATTGAAAGATTTTGAATTGCAAATACTGAGTGGGAAAGATAAGGTGGCTGAACTTGAAAATCTGATCTTTCGGGATATTTGTGATCAATCACTTCACTATACTTCTCGGTTACAGGATATGGCAGATGCTATAGCGCAGACAGATGTATTCTTGGGTTTTGCTACTATTGCTCACTTATACCAGTATATTAAACCAGAGATAACTACTGGGTCTAAACTTTTTATTAAGGATGGGAGACATCCTGTAGTTGAGCGTAAGCTACCACCAGGACGATATATTTCTAACGATGTTGATCTGGATCTTTCCAAAACTCAGTTAGCAATTTTGACCGGACCCAACATGGCAGGCAAGTCAACTTATTTACGCCAAACTGCATTAATAGTAATAATGGCTCAGATGGGTTCCTATGTTCCCGCTACCCAGGCATCTATAGGGATCGTTGATCGTATTTTTACGAGGATTGGATTAAAGGATAATCTGGCTGCTGGAGAGTCTACCTTTATGGTTGAAATGAGAGAAACAGCAACTATCCTTAATCAAGCGACGGAACAATCTTTGATAATTTTGGACGAAATCGGTCGAGGGACTAGTACTAATGATGGCTTAGCTATTGCAAGAGCCGTAGCCGAATATATCCACGATTATGATGGACTTGGTTGTAAAACTCTTTTTGCAACGCATTATCATGAACTTACAGATTTGCCCGAATATTTAACAAGAGCTCGGAATTTCAATATGGCAGTGCAAAGAAAAGGGGATACAGTCATATTCCTGCATAATGTTGAGGTTGGTTCAAGTGACCAAAGTTACGGAATAAATGTGGCTCAGTTGGCGGGAATACCTCGCTCTGTGATTAAACGAGCACGAGAGCTCCTCAGGATTTATGCGATTCAAGATGGAAAAACTTTAGACCAAACCTCAATCGAAGGTGATACCGATAATGAATTAGCTGATTTAATGATGGATTTATTAGGAATAGAAATTAACTCACTGTCCCCTATAGAAGCTTTAAATAAACTAAATGAATTGCAGCAACGAGCGAGGAATCAGTGAATATATTCTTTGATGTTGATTACACAATTTTGAGTATGGACGGTTCCTTGCGACCGGACACTGTGTTGGTTTTCGAGCACCTTATTAAGGATGGCCATACCATTTATATTTGGTCAGGCCAAGGTTTGCGTTGGACTGAAGTTAAAGCACATAAATTAACTACTTTTGTTACCGACTGCTTTGTTAAACCGCTGCATCAATACAGTAAATCGTTTGCTAATACAAATCCTAAGGTGTGGCCTGATCTTGTGGTTGATGATTATCCTGAAGTCGCATCCGCCTTCGGAGGCATTTGGGTAAAGCCGTATTTTTTTAAGAACGATACTGATAAAGAAATGCTACTCATACTTGAGATGATTAGAGATTTTCATCAGACAGGTTCTTGCGACCATAAACAATTTATGAAGTTAGGTGATTCCCCGTATCGTAGGTTATAAGATGGCTATAGAGTTACTCGATCATCAAATAGCTGCAAAAATTGCCGCCGGAGAGGTTATTGATAGACCTGGTTCTGTAGTCAAAGAACTGATAGAGAACTCTATTGATGCAGGTTCTTCCCGAATCATACTTGAAACAGAAAAAGGCGGTTTGGGATTAATTCGAATTTCTGATAATGGATGTGGTATTCCTCATGCAGAAATTGAGTTGGCTTTTCAACGTTATGCAACGAGTAAATTGCGTTCTGTTGCTGATCTAACCTCTATAGCGACCTTAGGGTTTCGAGGAGAGGCTTTGCCTAGTATTGCAGCAGTTGCCGATATAACGATATTCACACGGCCAGCGGACTCCAATACAGGGAAGACTGTTGAATTACAGAACGGGATGGTTACCGATAAAAATGACTGCAGTATGGCTTACGGAACAAGCATATCAGTCACAGGTCTTTTTTCAAGGATTCCGGTTAGGCTTGGGTTTTTGAAGTCTATTACCTCTGAAAATATGCAAATACAAAGAGTGATAACCAGATTGGCTCTAGCTAATCCAACCATTAGTATGTCATGGATTAAAGATGGGAAACATGTGTTGAATACTGACGGTAGTGCAGGACTTAGAGGAGCCATAGCTGCACTATACAATCACGAAATTGCTGAACAATTATTGGTTGTCCTCCCTTTTCAAGACGCTCACTGTATTGTTGAAGGTTTAACCAGTCCTCCCTCTGTTAATTGGCCTACCAGGTTAAATTTCACATTGTTTATTAACAAGAGATGGATCCAAAGCCAGAAACTTAATTATGCAATTGAAGAAGCATATAAAGGGTTCTTGATTCAAAAGAGGTATCCGTTGACGGTGTTGAATTTACAATTACCCTTGGAAGAAGTAGATCCTAATATTCATCCACGGAAAAGCGAAGTGAGATTTATTTTTGAAGATAAAGTTTTTTCTTCAGTCTACTCTGCAATAAGGCAAAGCTTGGGTTCGAAGTTAGTTATTTCAAATGCCTTTGGTATAGGTGACAATCAAAATTATGATACGCCTTCATCGCATGCGTCTTTTGCGGAGCAACAAACCGGTTTGCAACTGCATGGTGAATCAGAAACAAAGCAAAGAAATCCTATGATTTCTCTTTCTTCCTATGAGGTTTTGGGTCAAATAGAACAAACGTATATTGTCGCACGCTCTTCCGATGGACTGATTCTAATCGATCAACATGCGGCCCACGAGAGAGTTTTATATGAAGAACTCATGGCGCAGATCTCTGAGAAAGTAATCGTGACTCAGTATCTTTTGACGCCTGATGTTTTGACTTTACCGGATAACTTATTGGATATTGTTAACAATGACATACAGCTACTAACTTCTTACGGTTATGATCTTAATGTATTTGGAGAAAACACTGTCCTGCTACGTGGAGTTCCTTCTGTATCTAGTAAGTCTGATTATAAAACTGTCTTCAGGGAGCTCTTGGGAGAGTTAGTGCTTGCTAGGGGTAGAGGAAATACAAACCATAGAGCTGTGGCCTTGATTGCATGTCATAGCTCCATTAGGGCAGGGGAAATGCTTACTGCAGATGTCATGAAACAGCTGATACTGCAGCTTATGGAAGCCCCTCGGCTTGAAACTTGTCCACATGGCAGGCCTACTATGTTGAATATTTCAAAACAACAACTGGACAAAGAGTTTCACAGGATATAAATTGAGAAATAATAATAGCCAGCGAAATCAAAGCCTCGAAAGTAATATGCCGGTGTTACTAGCTAGTTCAAATCCGGCAAAAGTGGAAAAATTACTAATGGCCTTAGATGGAGTATCTCGTTTAATCAGGACACCTGCTGATCTTGAGATTTCTATAGTAATTGAAGAAACAGGGATTACTCACAAGGAAATTGCGGAAACGAAAGCACTTGCTTGGTCCAGTAAAACTTGTGATTATGTAGTGATTTCCACTGATGGCGGAGCATTGATCCCAAGCTTAGGATCACGTTGGTCCAGTATTTATACTGGAAGATTTGCCGGGGAAAAGGCATCCTCAATTAAGAAAATTGAATCCTTGCTGAGTCTTATGCAAAATTTTGCCGGCAATGATAGGAAGGTTACCTGGATTGAGGCATTGGCAGTGGCATACAATGGAGAGATTATATACTCTGAAGTGTATGAAGGTGCTGATGGAAGACTTTTGGATACATTTGATCGTGATGTTCAGCCTGACGATTTTTGGCTTTCTACTTTGCTTTTCTATCCTCAATATAGAAAAGTCTATAACGAACTCAATTGGAGAGAGCGAAGTACCATAAGAGATCCCTGGTGTAGTATAAGGGATAATCTCCTTTGGCTTTTTCAATAATCAGAGATGTTTAGGCAGTGATACATGGGTAGGTTCTTTATAATTGGGATGTAAATCTACAAGTTCGTCACGTTGAAGTCCTTGTAGGGCTTTTTTGATCTGCTCCATATTATTATCACTAGTATTTTGCTGGAGAGCTGTTGATAACTGATCGATACCCAGTTTGCGATTTTGCATATGCAGTTTTAATAAGTTTAAGATGCGGCCCCTGTAATATCTATTAGATCCTAAGTATTTACCTTGGGACGCATTACTGAGGGAAATCGCAGGTGTTGTACCAGCAGATGATGTGCTGCAAGATTGGGTTAAAGGGCAGATTGTGCAATTAATAGTTTTTGCCTTACATATCGACGCACCAATATCCATTAGTGCTTGATTCCATTCGTATGTATCTTTTTTGGGCAACGCCTGATTCGCTAATTCTCTAATATGTGTAGGTTTTTGAGTAGTCGTTATTCCGTAGAAACGGGTTAATACTCTGTTTACGTTAACGTCTACTACTGGAACAGATTTATTGAAAGCGAAACATTGTATTGCAGCACTTGTATATTTACCTATGCCAGGTAAAGCTTCTAGGAGCTCTGGCGCAGACGGTAAACGGCCGTGGTACTGTTCATGTACTATTTGTGCAGTTTTTCTTGCCCTTATGACCCGATTGTTATAGCCAAGTCCTACCCATTGCCGTATTAAATCTGCTGGGGGAGCTGAAGCTAAACTTGCCCAGTTTGGGTATAAGGATAGAAAAGAGTACCACTTAGGGATGACCCTGCTAACCTGTGTCTGCTGTAGCATGATTTCGGCTATGAAAACAGCGTAGGGATCGCGAGTATTCCTCCATGGTAGAGCTCTTCCTTTAGACCTATACCATTGAATTACTTGTGAATGACTTATTGCTTTAATACTTCTTTAGATTCCTTATAGGATACATTGATCAGGTATCTACTCAGATGTTTTCAGCAATGCCCTGAGGACAGTGTGAAGAACGCCACCGTTACTGTAGTATTCTACTTCCACTGGAGTGTCTATTCGTAAAACTGTGTTGAATTTAACTACTGAGCCATCAGCTTTTTTAGCAGAAACTTCTATTGACTGCCTTGGAGCCAGTCCTTTCGACAGGTTTAAAAATGAGTAATATTCGGAGCCGTCTAACTGGAGTGTTTCAGCCGACGTGGATTGTTCGAACTGTAAGGGTAGTATCCCCATTCCAATTAAGTTGCTACGGTGAATTCGCTCATAGCTTTCTGCGATTACAGCTTTAACGCCCAGTAAATAGGGTCCCTTAGCTGCCCAATCTCGGGAACTTCCTGCGCCATATTCTTTACCAGCTAAAATAACGAGGGGGGTATTACTTGCTTGATACTTTAAGGACGCATCGTATATCCGCATTGTTTCTTGTTCTGGATGATATATGGTCCAGTCACCTTCGATACCTTCGAGAAGAAGATTTTTCAGACGAATGTTGCCAAAAGTCCCTCGTACCATAACTTCGTGATTCCCTCTTCTTGAACCGTAGGTATTGAATTCTTTATCATCGAGACCTAATGAATTGAGAAATAGTCCTGCAGGTCCTTTGCTTGAAATACTTCCTGCAGGGGAGATATGGTCAGTAGTAATCGAGTCGCCAAGCATAACTAGAACTCTTGCATCCACAATGTCATTAACTGGGCTGGGCACCTTAGTCATATTCTCGAAGAACGGAACTTTCTGTACATACGTAGAACTATCATCCCATTGGTACAGCTCTCCATCCGGAGTCGGGAGTGATTGCCACTTAGCATCTCCCTTAGTTATGTCCTTATAACCTTTCTGAAACATATCAGCATTAAAGCACTGGTCCATAGTGATTTGGATCTCAGATTGGGAAGGCCATATGTCTTTCAGATACACTGGATTTCCCGAAGCAGACGTTCCTATTGGATCAGATGTGAGATCTATATTAATACTGCCGGCCAGAGCATAAGCGACTACGAGCATCGGAGAAGCAAGGTAGTTCGCCTTCACTTGAGGATGAATTCGGCCTTCAAAGTTTCGGTTTCCACTGAGGACAGCTACAGCTACCAAGTCATTATCGGTAATTTCTTGTGCAGTTTGGTCGGGAAGAGGGCCACTATTCCCGATGCAGGTAGTACATCCGTAACCAACTGAATAGAATCCTGCCTTTTCTAGAAATGGAACTAGACCTGCTTTTTCCAGATACTGTCCTACTACTCTAGAGCCTGGTGCTAAACTTGTTTTCACCCATGGCTTGGCAGACAAACCTTGTTGAACAGCATTTCTTGCAAGGAGGGCGGCTCCAATCATTACAGATGGATTGGATGTATTCGTACAGCTGGTAATGGCGGCAATGGCAATGATTCCGTTTTCAAGTGTGGATGTATGGCCGTTAGACTCAGCTTGTTTTGAAGTTTGTTCCTCAAGATCGAACGCACTCTGGAAAGAGTGTTTGACTTCTGGTAATGACACTTTGTCTTGTGGACGCTTTGGCCCAGCTAGGCTAGGGACAATAGCTGAAATATCTATTTCGATTGTTTCGCTATAAATAGCATCTTCTGTAGACTCGTCTCTAAATAATCCTTGTGTCTTTGCGTAATGTTCGACCAGATCTATATGTTCTGCTTTTCTTCCAGTTAGGCGCAAATAATTCAATGTAGCGTTGTCAATTGGGAAAAAGCCAACAGTTGCACCGTATTCGGGAGCCATATTGGAAATAGTAGCCCTATCGGGTAGTGCTAGATTTGACAGGCCTGGTCCAAAAAATTCTACAAAAGAGCCAACCACTCCTTTTGTACGTAGAATATTTGTGATTGTCAAAACGAGATCGGTAGATGTTGCGCCTTCTGGTAGTCTTCCGGAAAGTTTGACTCCGAGTACCTTTGGCATAAGCATGTAGTATGGTTGGCCAAGTAGTACGGCTTCTGCTTCTATTCCGCCTACACCCCATCCTAAGACGCTTAATCCATTAATCATCGTGGTATGGGAATCAGTGCCTACTACAGTATCAGGGAATAGAATATTGCTGTTCCCATTGGTTTTCATTGAAACCACGTCAGCTAGATACTCAAGGTTTATTTGATGCACAATTCCTGTGTCTGGAGGAACAACGCGAAAATTCCTAAAAGCTTTTTGAGCCCATCGCATAAAAATATATCGTTCTCTGTTCCTCTCGTATTCTCGGTCAACATTCTTTGAGAAAGATGAACTGCTTCCAAAGTGATCAACCTGAACAGAATGATCAATGACGAGATCTACAGGGATCTGAGGGTTGATTAGTGCGGGATCACCACCCATGACGGATATCGCTGATCTCATTGCTGCAAGATCAACAATTGCAGGTATACCGGTAAAGTCTTGCAACAATACACGCGCAGGCATGAAAGGTACTTCCTGAGAACGGCTAGTATCAGATGTCCAGTTTGCGAGTGCATTGATGTGATTTGCAGATACGATTTTCCCGTCTTCGTTTCGCAATAGATTTTCCAGAAGAACCTTAATAGCAAAAGGAAGAGCTGATAGCTTTATTACTCCATCGTTTTCTAATTTACTAAGGCTGTATATTGAATGCTGTTTATGATTGATGGAGAGGGATTCAAGTGTCCCAAACGTATTTGTTAGCATAGAAATATATTCTCCCTGGGTAAGTTGCGCCAGCTTCTTGGATAGTAACGTATTTCACTAGAGCGTGCAATATAAACTGTGGTGTACTGGAAGCTAGTGATTGTGTTTGCGCCAAGGGGCAAAGCGATCATATGCAATGCCTCGTATGTTGTTTAGTCTTGATGTAACCGTGTGAGTAATGGGATGCTTTAGGAGCTCAAGGATTGAATGCAATTGTTTGATTGTACGTACTCCAACTATTGGCGCTGTAATTCCTTTTTGGTTCATGACCCAAGATAAGGAGAGAGCCTCTGTTGTGTAACCTGCTTTGATTGCTATTTGTTTAATCTCAGCAATAGCCGTGAAATTAGTTGGGTACCAATAGCGGTGGCGATACTGCTCTTGGTCGCCAAAGCGAGTTCCTGCGAGAGGCTGGGTGCTAAATGAATATTTGTCACTCAAAAGGCCGCCAGCGACAGGATTATAAGGAATTATGCCTAATGACTGATCAATAGCAGCTGGGATGATTTCATCTTCAGCATGCCTATCTAAAATGTTATAACGAGGCTGTATACATGAAAATGGGATTAAGTTGTTTTGAGCACTAATCCATTGAGCTTGAATACATTGCCACCCTAGATAATTAGAACAACCTGTATATCGTATCTTTCCAGCTTTATAGAGAGAGTCAAAGGCATCAATGGTTTCCTCCTGTGGTGTCGTTGGATCTGGCCAATGTGCTTGGTATAAATCTATATAATCAGTTTGAAGGCGAAGTAAGCTCTCATCTATAGATTTCAAGATGTGTTTCTTTGACAAGTCAACTGAATAAGACCCATTTTGGACAATCATGCCTACTTTAGATGCAATGGTAACTTGATGCCGTCTTCCTTTTAGTATCTTCCCCAGAAATTCTTCAGATGTTCCAGTATTGTATGAATCAGCAGTATCGAAGAAGTTAATGTTGTTCTCTAAGCAGGTGTCGATAATGGTATTACTGGCTGGGAAGTCGGTATCACTTCCAAAAGTGAGAGTTCCTAAGCAAATAGGCGGAACTTTTAGATCAGTGGATCCTAGTTGAATATACTGAGTCATTGCTATGATATGGTTTTACTATGGGCCTAGATGTAAAGTTGTTTTGGTGGAGACGAGGGGGGGTCGAACCCCCTGTCCAAAAGCATCTCTAGCGAAATGTACTACAAGCTTATCTAGCAATATTGTTTACTTACTTACTTGATTCGTCACTAGCACAGTATTCAAGTACCGCAACCGATAAAAATTCAGTCACCTCTATCGGTATCAAGGCCACTATACCTCAAATAAGTTGGCACCTATCTTTGCGCATGAGGAACGATAAAGACAAGCGTGGCGCTTATTTTTTAAGCAGCCAGTGCAACGGGCTGTTTGCCAGTTACTTTTTTGTCGTTTGATTAACGAGATAACGACACCTCGGCTTGCAATTCCGTTGAGGTAGCTTCTGTCGAATCCACGCGTCCCCAAGACAGTCATTATAACATTAACCTCGGATTTTTCCAGATCGCCTCAGGCCACGCTCTATTTCTCTTCGTTGTTGCTTTTGCATGATAGCCTGCCTTTTATCATACCTTTTCTTACCCCTACCAACCATTAGCTCTACTTTAAGCAGGCTTTCCTTTAAATACACCCGGGTTGGAACAACTGTAAGACCTTTTTCCATAGTTAAACTATGAATCAGTGCTATTTCTTTCTTGTGGAGTAATAGTTTACGGGATCTGATTGGATCATGATTCCTGAAAGCGGCAGGGTTATAATTTGAAATGTGCATAGATTCCAAAATGATTTCATCCGATTTCCACATTGCGTAGGCTCCCGCAATGTTAACTTGACCTTGTCTTACTGATTTAATTTCCGTGCCAGTTAATACTATTCCTGCCTCAAAAAGCTGGATTTTTTCGTAGTCAAAAAAAGCTCTCTTGTTGGTTGCTATAACTTTGATACCCAAGGTTTCCCTCTCTTGCTACTACTAATCAACCAAATTGCCTAGTAGTTCCACTGCTTTGTTAAGGGCAAGATCATTTTCACTTAGTATACTAGCTTCAGAATCTATTGCTATATCGGGTATGATCCCTGTGCCATTGATAGAATCCCCATCAGGGGTAAACCAATAAGAAGATGAGTAAATCAACCCTGAACCGTCTGAGAGGGTCCTGACTGTACTTTCGCTTCCTTTACCAAAGGTTGGGGCCCCTATAAGAGTGGAGCCTTTGTGAAAACGCATTGCAGCGGCAAACACTTCACTTCCGCTGGCAGTATACTCATTTACTAGGATAGCAACAGGTAAATGCGCTATATCTATTTCTGGATCTTCTGACTTCCAGTCATATCGACTTCCATCGCTTCTGATCGTATAACCAATTAACATATTTTCTTTACCGAGAAAAAGGCTAGTATTTCTTATAACAGCTGATACCAAGCCTCCGGGGTTATTACGTAAATCTATAACAATGGCTATCACAGGCAGGTTATTCACTTCATTTAGTATTTGTATTAGTTCAGAATAAGTGACTGATGCAAAGCTAAAAAAGGCTATATATGCAATATCGTCATACAAGGACCAAATGACGGTAGGGTAGTTGATTTCACTCCTGGTTATCGTTACTTCAAAGATAGATACTTCATTGGGCGACGAGCGTTGTATTTCTAAGCTGACAGATGTTGACTCTGGTCCAGTGACCATTAGTGCAACCAATTCTAATGGAGTATCAAGGACACTAACTGAATCTACTGAGACTATTTGGTCTCCTGGTAGTAGTCCGGCTGCTTGGGCGGGTGATCCCGGAAACACACTTGTTATGAGCACCTGCTCGGACCTTTTGGCTACAAAAACACCGATACCAACATAGTTACTTAGGGATCCTTGCTCTAGATGATCTAAATAATTTTGAAATTCATCGGAATAAAGGTATTTGGCATAGGGGTCATCCATTGTTTCAAGCATACCTGTAATAGCTGCCTTATCAAGGAGTTCAGGGCTCAACCTGGAGTGTTCTATGTGGTCTTCAAGTAAGATATTTTGAACTTCTGTTATTGAATCTGATGTGTTGAAATAGGGGTTACTTTGTGTTAAAAACCCTAAGGAAAACGCCAAAATAGTTGCAAGGATAAAGTAAATATACGTATTTTTTGAAAATCTTAATTTTAACATAATTATGCCTGGAATAAATCTAAACTTAACGAAAATAGCTCATTGCTGGAGATTATTTTGAAAAATGAAGACCAAAACTCTCGTATTTTTATGCCTCGGTAAATGTCCCGCTATAAGTCTGATAATTTAGTTGGTTAAAAGAGGTGTAGCATGGTGTCTGCTTGCATGCAGTTTTCTCTAACTGGATTATATAACAAACTGGCTTTTACTGGATGCCCTTAGGGCGCCTTTGTTATATCCTAGTTTTAACCCGCATACCGAAAAGGCTCTTTGTTCGGCCTTGGTTTTGCTCAATAAGGGTACTAACCGCTGAATACGGTACCGTAACTGCATTATCAAGGAAAAATCCTCATCCGCTTGATGGAGAGAGTCCTTCATGGTGAAGCTGTGAGACAGGAAATCCCTGGAATGGTCTATATTACGCCTATAGGTTTACATAACATATATAATACGAAATACTAGGTTGAGTGAATTTTATCCTGTAGGAGTTCAAGCAGATGATTGACACCCTCCCCTGTCTTTGCGGATACCATGACAGTGTTTTGATTTTGTTGATTAGTCTTCAGGAGGCTTCTTAAGTCCTCTTGGCGGTCTGTAACAAGATCCAGTTTATTCAAAGCGACTATCGTGGGCTTATTCTTAAGACCAAGTTCGTCCAATAGCCCATTAACCATAGATATATGGCTCTCTGCTAGTTTATTATTGACATCAGCAACATGCAGAATAACAGCTGCATCATTTAATTCCTCCAAGGTAGCTCTGAAAGCAGCTACTAAGGAGGTTGGTAATTTCTGGATGAATCCAACTGTGTCTGTCAATATAGCTAGTTGTCTATTAGGAAGTTGAAATCTTCGACTCAAAGGGTCCAATGTTGAGAAAAGTTGATTTCTTACCACTGTTTCCTTTTTTGTTATATTACTGAGTAAGGCACTTTTTCCTGCATTTGTGTATCCAACTAGTGCAATCGTTGGTACCCCTGACTGCATGCGGGTATATCTATACATCCGTCTTTGGTTCCTTACCTTTTCAATCTGTTTTTTTGTATAGAGGATTTTTTGATTTACTAGGCGCCGATCTGTCTCTAATTGGCTTTCTCCGGGTCCTCTGGTACCAATGCCTCCACCTAATCGTTCAAGATGGGACCACTGACCTACTAATCGTGGTAGTAAGTACTCAAGTTGAGCTAGTTGGACTTGTAGGACTCCCTCTCTACTGCGCGCTCTGCTGGCGAAAATGTCCAAAATAAGGGCAGTCCTATCGATAACCTTCTTCCCTAGGAAAGATTCAAATCTTCGTTGCTGTGAAGGCGTGAGTTCATCGTCAAAAATAACCGTGTCACAGCTGTCGATTGATGAAAGTTCTTGTAACTCGGTTAATTTTCCTTTTCCTACATATGTATTGACTGGATTAGATAAGCTTTGACTTATGGTGTGAACTACGGTGGCTCCTGCACTCTCCGCAAGACGGCCGAGTTCTTGTAATGAATCTTTGATATCCCATAGGTCATGACGGTTACGAATTTGAACCCCTACGAGAACCGCACGCTCTTTGGTTTTCCTCGTGCTAATCGAATGTCTTTTTGAGGCTATGATAGATCCTAAGAGTTTGCCGGATTAGGGATTTGCCA
>CAJWUJ010000022.1 GCA_913047625.1 uncultured Dehalococcoidia bacterium
AATGCCAGATGAAAGCAGGAAAAAGATTCTTTGGGACAACCCTGTCAGGCTATATAGTCTTTAATATCCAGACGGTAATCGGATAACATCAGACATTCGAAATTCTTAGAGTATCTGCTTTGCGAGGAGAATGGCAGACATCAACACAAGGCGATGTTGAACCGTTTATGAGAGACTCACTGTAAGTTAATGAGTCCCTCATGTTTTATTTTGACAGGTTTTGGACCGTTTTGAAACAACATTAGGTTAAACATTGAGGTAAACCCTAGGGATCAATAGCAGCCAATCAGGGCCGTAACCCCGAATTCGTGCCTAGTTTGTTGGAGCGGGTGAACGGATTCGAACCGTCGACAATCTGCTTGGGAAGCAGACACTCTACCCCTGAGTTACACCCGCCCATTATCAGAATTCTATTCGATAGCTATGAGCTACGCAACTACGAAGCAACACATCAATGATAGTGATTCCAGCAATAATATCTTAACTTTCATGAAGGTTATTTCGTCCTTGAATCCAATCCTTCTTTGAGGCAATATCTCTATCATAAACCAGTCTGTTGAGAATCAGTCTGAAGTGAATATCTTTCCTTAAGTGAGGTCTGGAATTTCCCATTAATCTCTTTAATAAAACAAGAACGAGAATCCCCAACATCATTGCTATTATCGGAACAGATCTATCCCAAAAAAAGCCAACTAAAGGTAGAAGTATCACTCCTATCAGAATCCCTACCGCACCGTCCATAAACAACCTTTTACCAATTAACGAGATTATGCCCAAAACTAAGAACTCTAAGGGAATCCGAGGAGGATACAAAGATAAAGTAATGCCATAAACAGTGGCTATCCCGCGACCACCGTGAAACTTCAAAAAGACTGGCCAATTATGTCCAAGAATGACACAAATTCCTACCAGCGCCTGTATCTCTTCAGGATGGCCAAATACAAATCTGGTAATCCAAATCGGTAGCATCCCTTTGCAAACCACATCCCAAAATACTAATGCAGGTATAGCCCAAAACCCTATATATTTGCTTGCATTTGAAATACCTAATGTTTTCGTTCCGAGTAATCGTAAATCAACACCCTTGATCATTCTGCCGAGAACGTAAGCTCCAGAAATCGAACCTAGCATATAGGGACCTGTTGAAAATAAAATCAAATCGCTAACAGACATTGCCTTCCCATCCTAAAAGTGCCGCATTTGTATATTATTCCCTGATTTTTTATTTGACCGCTTGCGAGCGCTTTAATAATTCTTTTGCAACCCAAATGGGGGGGCCTATTTCCCCTGGGAGTTTTTCACCAACCGATCCTTTAGCATGATAGTCACTTCCACCACAAGGCAATAAGTCATATT
Organism: uncultured Dehalococcoidia bacterium; assembly: GCA_913047625.1. Classification (GTDB taxonomy): domain Bacteria; phylum Chloroflexota; class Dehalococcoidia; order Lucifugimonadales; family CAJWUJ01; genus CAJWUJ01. The sequence continues at coordinate 1,357 of CAJWUJ010000022.1, forward strand.
GATTGGCAATCCCGAGAAACATATCCATTTCTTGCAAAGAATGGTCTCCATAATAAACTTCAATACCAGACAAACCATATGGAAGCAAAAACTCTACGATAGTCGTAGGTGATTTCAGATATTTAGGGTGGGCAAGTACAGGCACGCCACCAGCGCTGATAATTAAATCGCAGGCTTGTTCTGAGGTGATTTTTGGTCTTTCAACATACCCAATACACCCTCGACCAATATATTTTTCGAACGCTTCTCCGAAGTGTTTTATATATCCTTTCTCCAATAGAGCATGAGCAATATGAGGTCTTCCAATAGCACCTTCTCCAGCTATCTCCAAAACACGTTGCCAGTCCAATATAATGTGAGCTTCTCTAAGCTTTTCCACAGTTTGCCTTATAGCTACTTTACGCTCGGATCGAAAATTATGTAAAACAGATTGTAAGTTTTGGCATAGGGGATCTAAATGATAACCTAAAATATGGACCTCTTCGTCTCTAAAACTTGTGCTCAATTCGATACCTGGTATAACCTCAAGATCATTGAATTGCTGGGTTGCAATCTTGGCTTCTTCTAGCGATAGGGTTGTATCATGATCAGTGATGGCAAACTGTTTTAATCCCTTGCTAGCAACGAATCTAACCAGTTCTCCAGGACTTAATTTTCCGTCAGAAGCCGAGGTGTGTAAGTGCAGGTCTAGCTCAACGTTCATGATATTCAATTATTCGATCTATACGTTCAATGGCCTCAGCACGACCAGTATTTTCATCGATATCAATCATCACGGAATTGAATCGAATCATATCCCCGTTAGCTACTTTAAGTCGACCAGGCATCTGCGTCAAAAACCGAGCTAACACATCCGTGGGATTACTGCCAATAATAGAATCCATCGGTCCAACCATTCCTAGATCCGAAACGTATGCCGTACCTTTCGGTAAGATTCTATGATCACATGTTGCAACATGAGTGTGAGTTCCCACGAGGGCAGAAACCCGACCGTCTAGATACCATCCCATTGCTGCCTTTTCAGATGTTGCTTCGGCATGAAAGTCCACAAGTATTACTAAAGGGATCCCAGTTTCGAAGGATTGTAGATAATGATCGACAGACTGGAAAGGATCATCAAAATTACCAACGAAGACCCTACCCATCAAGTTCACAACACCCACTGTATCGCTTATTCTGATGGATCCCCTTCCAGGAACTCCTGGAGGATAATTCAACGGCCGTAGTAAAGGAAGCGATTCGTCATTCATATACTCAATAATTTCACGCTGATCCCAAATGTGAGCTCCTGAAGTAATGACATCTACACCCACTGTCAACAATTCGTTGGCTGTTGCCCTAGTAATACCAAATCCTGCGGCTGCATTTTCCCCGTTTGCCACTACAAGATCAATCGAATATTCAGCTTTCAAAGTTGGCAATACTTGAGACACGCCATATCTTCCTGGCCTACCAACAATGTCACCTATCATCAAAATTCTCATTCCAAAATCACACCTTCACAGAAGGCAATATCACTTAGCAATCGCGCTGTTCCGAGTTTCTCTAATGATTGTCACTTTAATTTGACCAGGATATACGAGTTTTTCTTCGATATTCTTAACTACATCTCTCGCCAGGTTCGCAGCTGAAATATCATCTACTTCTGTTGGTTTTACCATAACCCTAACTTCCCGGCCTGCCTGTATTGCAAAGACTTTTTCAATTCCTGGAAAGTCGCTGGCAGCAGCTTCTAATTCTTCCATTCTTTTCACATAGTTTTCCAAAGTATCTTTGCGAACACCCGGTCTTGCGGCACTAATTGCATCAGCAGATGCAACTAAAAAGGCTTCTACGGAACCTTTATCTTCTTCATGGTGTTCCATGATGGCAATTTCCACCTCATGTGGAATCCCATATTTACGAGCTACATCACCACCAATCTCAGCGTGAGTTCCCTCAATTTCATGGGTTAAAGCCTTGCCAATATCATGAAGCAACCCTCCAGCCTTAGCAATTTCAACATTGCATTTTGCTTCTGCTGCCAACATCCCAGCCAATTGAGAGACTTCTATTGAATGCTGTAAGATATTCTCTCCGTAACTATAGCGATATTTTAACCGCCCTACCAATTTAATTAATTCCGGACCTAAACCGCGAACACCTGTCTCAAAAATTGCTCTTTCTCCTTCTTTTCTAATCTCTTCATCAACCTCTTCCTGAGCCTTCTTTACAGTTTCTTCAATCCTGGCTGGATGAATTCTACCGTCTTTTACAAGTTGAGACAGCGCAACAACTGCGATCTGTCTCCGAATGGGATCAAAACAAGATACGGTAACTGCTTCAGGAGTATCGTCAATAATCAAATCGACACCGGTTGCAGCTTCGATAGCCCGTATATTTCTACCTTCACGTCCGATCAACCTACCCTTCATATCGTCACTGGGAAGAGGCACTGATTTAATGCTATGTTCAGAAACTACTCCCGCAGCCATTCTATGAATTGCCAATGTCAAAACTCTTCGAGCGTTTTCTTCTGATTCCTGTTGGTATTCTTGTGCAAGGTCATAATATTGCTTCATTAATTCATGCCGAGCCTCATCAGCAGACTTTTGCATAATCATAGAGCGGGCATCTTCTACTGAAAGACCTGACAGCGTCTCTAATTCAGTAATCTTCTGCTGCTCCAATTGATCAATTTTAACTTGTGCTTGATCCAGTTCTTCGTTCTTTTGATCTAAAGATTGAGAACGGTCAACGACGCTTTGCTCGCGTTTCTCCAAATTAGATTCTCTATTTTCTAGTCTATTTTCTTGTCGAACTAAATCTCTACGTCGTTCACGAACTTCGTCCTCAATTTCTCTTCGAACATCAGATACTTCTCTTGAAGTATCCTGCAAAAGTTTCTTGCTATCTGCCTCCGCTATTGTAATAATTTCCGACGCTCTACGAACAGCAGTTTCTTCGGATTTAGCTAATAATACTTTTCTCCCCAGAACTCCAACACCAATACCAAGTATTACTCCAACAATACAAATAATTGCTAGTAAAATTGCATCCATAATACTCACCTTCCTTTAAATTATTGGGACACATTTCATGTCACATCTACCATTTGGAACCAAATAGATTCCCATGGTGGAAGCTGAAACGGCCAATGAGACCGGCTTCGAATAGAAGTTCGAAAATCTAGCCAGTCGTTGAAAAAACGCATGAAGCACCGTTTCCTTAGGAAAGGGTTTTCCATTAAGTATCTTTTTGTACAAGAAGCATAAAGCTTCTTCTTGAATTCTATTTTTCCTCATTCTAATCACACCTTAATAACCAGGTGTGGAAAGTGACTGCAAAAGAGTGAATTATTCTTCAGGCGGAGAACCTGGCTTAGCTCCATTCGATGTTTTATCTGCAGGATTATCCTGCGCCTCAGAACCACTATCAGCAAAATGAGCCCGAAGCTTGCCTTCAATTTCATCCACAAGATCAGGATTCTCTTTAAGAAAGTCTTTCGCCACTTCTCGCCCCTGTCCCAAACGAATATCACCATAGGAATAAAAAGCTCCACTCTTCTTAATTAAGTCAATTTCTACCCCTGAATCCAACAAGTCTCCTTCTTTACTAATCCCCTGGCTAAACATGATGTCAAACTCGGCAGTTTTAAAAGGGGAAGCCATTTTATTCTTTACAATACGAGCCTTCACTCGATTCCCAACAATGTCTGTACCTCGTTTAATTGATTCGACTCTTCGTAAATCAATCCGAACAGAACTATAAAACTTTAACGCTCGCCCGCCAGGAGTTACTTCAGGATTACCGAAAACGACACCTACTTTTTCCCTCAGCTGGTTAACAAACACCACTGCTGCGCGAGACCTGTTTATCGAAGCCGTAAGTTTCCTAAGGGCTTGAGACATTATCCGAGCTTGCAAACCAATATGAGTATCTCCCATATCACCTTCTATTTCGGATCGGGGAACTAGCGCTGCAACACTGTCAATGGCTATTACATCGATCGCTCCGCTGCGAACTAAATACTCAGTAACCTCCAAAGCTTGTTCAGCATGGTCAGGCTGAGACACCAATAATTCGTCAAGGTTGAGGCCACACTTAGCAGCATAGCCAGGATCTAGGGCATGTTCCGCATCAATATAAGCAGCTGCACCGCCAGATTTCTGTGCACTCGCGAGAACATGATATACAAGGGTAGACTTGCCCGCAGACTCAGCTCCAAAAATCTCAGTTACTCTCCCCTTAGGGATTCCACCTATACCCAAAGCTAAATCCAACGAAACGGAACCGGTAGAAACGGCTTCCACCTTTAGACTAGGAGCAGACCGACCTAGTCGCATAATGGTCCCAGGACCAAAATGCTTTTCGATCTGGCCCAAAGCTAAATCCAAAGATTGATTCTTTTCTGTCTCCATCCCCGACCTCACTTTCCACGCTAAGGCAATGTTAACATAGCCAAAATGCACAAACAAGCTAAAATACGGGGCATGATTCCAAGGAAGAATCAAGCGTAGTGCTTCGAGAGTTCAGTTAAGAAGATTTATAACTGTTACTTATTGGAAATCTCCAGTCTCGCCCAAAAGCTCTTGGTGTGACTTTTATACCTGGTGGAGACTGTCGTCGTTTATATTCACTGCGTTCCACAGCGCCTATCACCATGCGAACATCATTGGGATCATAGCCAGAAGCAACTATTTGGTGGATAGTTTGATCTTGCTCTACATAGGCTTTCAAAATAGGATCCAGTATTTCATATGGAGGCAAAGTATCTTGATCTCTTTGGTCAAACCTTAGCTCAGCGCTAGGTGGCTTCACTAATATAGCATTAGATATAAGATTCGTATCCGAAAGTGAATTCCTGTATTTACACAATTCGTACACTTGCGTCTTAAGGACATCTTTCAGTACTGCAAACCCACCAGCCATATCCCCGTACAACGTAGCGTAACCCATACCCATCTCACTTTTATTTCCAGTAGTTAAGACTAACCAGCCAAACTTATTTGATAATGCCATCAGCAAAGTCCCTCGGATTCTAGCCTGGATATTCTCTTCCGCAGTATTAAATACAGTTCCCTGAAATAACTCATCAAGGGATGAAAGGTATTCTTTATACATCAACTCAATCGGCAAAACATTTAATGTTACTCCTAAGCTTTCAGCCAATTCTTTCGCGTCGGTGATTGAACCCTCTGACGAATACCTAGAAGGCATAGAAATAACCGTAACATTGTCTTTGCCTACAGCATCCACAGCCAAAACGGACGTCAAAGCTGAATCAATACCACCGGATAACCCGATGACTACCCTAGTAAATCGATTCTTAACCACATAATCTCGGATTCCTAAAACCAATGCAGAATAAAGTTCAGCTAAATGATTGTGTTCAACAGAAGGCACATGCATTACAGGAAATATCAAAGTGTTAATTGAATCCTCTAACCGACCATCAAAAGTGAAAGCTTCTCCAGGTACAATCCCTACGCTAGAACCTGTCTGTTCCGAATCCTCTTCTGTAATTTCAAATAATGTGAATTCCTGTTGAAATTGATTCCCTCTTATAACTACATTTCCATCAGAATCCACTACCATACTGCCTCCATCAAAAACCAATTCGTCTTGTCCACCCACCATATTTAGGTAAACTATAGCAATATTATTACTAGTAGCTCGCTCGATAAGCATTGACTCTCTTGTCGAATATTTACCTATATGGTAAGGGGAACCATTTATATTCAGAATCATTCTCGCTCCAGCAACAGCTTGCGATTTGATCGGTCCCGAATCATCCCAAATATCCTCGCAGATATTGATTCCAAACTTTATGTTCTTTATTTCATTAACGTCCGCCTTGATTCCTGATTGGAAATAACGTTTCTCATCAAAGACGCCATAATTCGGCAAAATTAACTTATGGTACACAAATTCTTTAGAGCCATTCGCCAATAAGGCTGCTGCATTATAAACATTGCCTCTCTTGTCCTGATCAACAAACCCTAAAACAACTGCAACATCACGTGTAACCTTGGTGATATCTTGCAAGCATAACAAGTTTTCAGTAACAAATTGGGGATTAAAAACAAGGTCTTCAGGAGGATATCCGGTAATAGCCAATTCCGGGAAGACAATTAGATCTGCTCCTTTTTCCCCAGCAAAAGCAACTGCCTCCTTGATTCGAGAGGTATTACCGCTAAGATCACCTACAACTGAATTGAACTGTACCAAAGCCACTGTTAGCTTAGTCATTATCAGCCTTACCAAAAAATAATCTTGGCAACAAGTCTAACACAGCAGATTTCAATATTACACACTAATAAAACAGCAAACTACTCAAAAATCAAAGAGACATCTCTGTTATTAAAATTGGATCTCTTACCTTATTGATCAGGGTGACAAAACAATGGTATTGTAAACAAGGCAACCGCAATAGTATAAAAATCCCGACAAAACCACTTAAGGAGGCAATTATCATTGTATAAAGCTGAATACATATGGATAGATGGATCTACTCCCACACGCTTTCTTAGATCAAAAACTAAAATTCTAGGGGAGTCTGAATCGCCTCCTATATGGAGCTTTGACGGCTCAAGTACAAATCAAGCATCGGGAAACAGTTCTGATGTGGTACTCAATCCAGTGTTCCAATGCCCAGACCCTGTCCGTGGAGGATCAAGTGTATTGGTACTTTGCGAAACCCTCAACACAGATATGACACCTCATCCGACAAATACCCGCAGCGCTTGCGTTGAAACCTATGAACGTTTTTCACACCACGAACCGTGGTTTGGGATAGAGCAGGAATACACTCTTTTCGAAGGTGCCCGTCCATTGGGTTGGCCTTCAAACGGTTTCCCTGCCCCACAGGGAGGCTATTATTGCGGAGTAGGTGCCAACGAAGTCTTTGGCAGAGACATTGTTGAAGATCACTTAGAAGCATGTTTAGCAGCAGGGCTAGAGATATCAGGCATTAATGCTGAAGTCATGCCTGGCCAATGGGAATTCCAAGTGGGACCACTAAATCCAGTAGCTGCATCTGACCACTTATGGCTTTGTAGATGGCTTTTATATCGGATTGGGGAAGATTATGGAGTTCATGCCACACTAGATCCAAAGCCTGTTAAAGGAGATTGGAACGGGGCAGGTGCGCATACCAACTTCTCGACCAAATCGATGCGCGAAGCCTATGACGACATTATAAAAGGTGCGGAAGCTTTAGGTAAAAAACACGACGAACACATCGTCAATTACGGAGCTGGAATCGAAGAACGCCTGACAGGACTACACGAAACATGCTCTTACAAAGAATTTAAGTATGGCGTATCTGATAGAGGAGCTTCTATCAGAATACCATGGCAAGTCGCTAAAGATAAAAAAGGTTATTTAGAGGATCGCAGACCCAATGCAAATTGCGACCCTTACGTAGTTACCAAGCTCATTACTCAAACCGTGTGCGAGGCAATTTAGCCAAGTCGTCAACACGTAAGACTGAGCAACATAAGTTCGAATATATTAGGACTTAGTCATATAAGATCTTTATGATACGGAATCTAAATGTCTAGGAATTATAAGCACGAGGATGTTACCAAGGATTTAAGAAACGCCTCCAGCGAGTTGAAGCCGCTATTGGCTCGTCTACGAACGACATTTCCCTATGGACCAAAGGTCGACCTTGATTTCGGAACTTTCGCTAACGTTGTTGACGTTCTAGGCATAAAGATCGCATTTTCTATAGACGGTGTGGGATCAAAAGTGATGATCTGCGAACTTATGAATCAATACCAGTTTATTGGTATTGATTGTGTTGCGATGAATGTAAATGACATCCTATGTATAGGAGCCAAACCGCTTTCAATGCTGGACTACATCTCAACGGAAATAATTAATACAGATACACTTGATCAAATCGGGCAAGGCTTAGCGGAGGGAGCAAAACAAGCTGGCGTAAATATTATTGGAGGGGAACTCGCCCTACTTCCCGATTTACTAAAAGGGGAAACCTCACGAGGAGCAATTGACTTGGCCGGAACATGTATAGGCACATTGCTTTTTGAGGATCCAATTGTAGGGAAGAATATACAGCCTGGAGACAAGATTATCGGCTTAGCAAGTTCAGGATTACATAGCAATGGATTCACTATGGTACGAAAAGTTTTTAATCTTCTACCGAAAACATCCTTGCAAACAAAACAGTCAATACTAGGCGAATATCATACTGATCTCGGTCAAACACTAGGACAAGAACTTCTTATTCCTACCAAAATCTACGTTGAACAAATCCTTGCCATGCTTCAGTCCGTTGAAATTCATGGTCTATGCCATATTACTGGGGATGGACTACTGAATCTGCCACGACTAGCTTCCGAAGTTGGGTATGTGATAGATTCGCCACCAGATCCTAACCCTATTTTCAAATTGATAGCAGACAACGGTCAAATAGCTCCTGCTTCAATGTACGAAGCCTTCAACATGGGTATCGGTTTTTGTGTTGTTGTACCCTCAAACCAAGTTCAAAACGTAATTGACATCGCTAGTGCTCATCAAACAAAAGCTACTCAAATTGGGTATATAGTGGAGGATCCTGAAAGAAAGGTACTGTTACCAACTTTAGGGCTCGTAGGGAGCAGAGGTCAGGGGTTCAGGACAACTCGTGAGTGAGCAAGTCTCACCACCAAATTTTCCCGCCAACTTCATGTTCCAAATCAACTGAATCTTTAGTCCACAAACTAGTACTTAGATATTTCCAGCCTGCATCAGCTAGCAAACAAACAACGTTAGCTTCTGACAGTCTCTCAGACAGTTTGCGAGCAGTCGCAATAACCGCACCCGATGATACTCCCGCAAACACTCCCTCTAGCTTGAGCAGTTGGGATGTCCAATGAAAAGCCTCTTCACTTTTCACTAATATTCTTGAATCAAGCATATTAAGGTCTAATATAGGAGGAACAAAACCTTCATCCAGATCTCTTAAACCGTAAATCAATTCATCTGGCTGAGGGGTAGCAGCTATTACTTTAATTTCAGGGTTATATTGTTTGAGATATCGCCCAACACCCATCAAGGTACCTCCTGTACCCAACCCTGCAACAAAGTGAGTGACATTTGGCAAATCTCTTATTATTTCTGGTCCCGTAGTCTCGAAATGAACATCAGGATTAGAAGGGTTTCCATATTGATACGGCATGAAATAGTTTGGGTTCGAGTCAGCTAAACTTTGGGCCACCTGAACCGAATGATTAGTACCGCCGTTCGGCTCCGATAAATGAATATCAGCACCATAAGCCTTCAGCAACTGAATACGTTCTATGCTTACGTTTTCCGGCATTACTACTTTAACCTTGTAGCCTTTTAATCTGCCTATCATTGCTAAGGATATACCTGTATTACCACTAGTGGGCTCTAAAATGATCTTCCCAGGACTTAACTTACCACTATCTTCGGCAGTTTCGATCATTTTTTTTGCAATCCTGTCTTTGACACTACCAGTTGGATTATTACCTTCTAATTTTACAAAAAACCGTACTCCTACCTTTGGGGAGATGTTCTTTAGTTCTATCAAAGGAGTATTACCTATTGTACCCAACAGGCCCTGTGAAATTAAACTGTCAACCTTATTAAACAAACAATCCTCTGCAGTGATTAATTAAAATAGTAACATTTCCATAAAAAAACCCGCTCCGAATTAACTGAGCGGGCAAAGCTAGACATGCTCTATAGCAGCCAAGCTACAAATACCCTATGAGTTAGTACACCTGCACATCAAAAACATTTTTAATCCGTCATCCTTCTCATCCAAGGAGGGAATACTAGCACGAGGGCAGCAAAGTGTCAATAAAAATACTATTATGTCATGCCTATGAAATAATCATCGCATCTGAAAATTTTAGCTGCCAGGAATACCACAAAACTGCTCGTAATCTATAAGCTCCTTAATAGTGGGATTCTCACCGCACATTGGACACTCGACATTTCTACGTAATTTAACCTGCCGAAATTCCATAGCCAAAGCATCAAACAACAATAATCTGCCAACCAGTGAATCACCTAATTCAAGCAAAACTTTTATAGCTTCGATCGCTTGAATACTACCCACTATCCCCGGTAGTACTCCTAATACTCCTGCTTCTGCACAATTAGGAACCATTCCTGCAGGTGGTGGACTTGGATAGAGGCATCTGTAGCATCCTTGGCCTGGAATAAATGTGGACGCTTGACCTTCAAATAAGAAAATACTGCCATGCACATTGGGTTTATTAAGCATTACACAAGCATCATTCACCAAATAGCGAGTAGGGAAATTATCTGTCCCATCCAGTACTACGTCATAATCAGAAAATAACTCCATCGCATTCTCAGACGTTAATCGAACCTGATAGGGATTCACTTTTACATCAGGATTGATGTCCGCGATAGTGTCGATAGCTGAGTCAACCTTAAGTCTTCCTACATCATGCCCATGATGCAAAATCTGGCGTTGTAAATTCGTGATTTCTACTACATCAAAATCAACAATGCCTATCGTCCCCACACCTGCAGCTGCCAAGTATAAAGCAGAGGGTGAACCCAATCCTCCTGCACCTATAAGCAATACCTTAGAATCCAAAAGTTTTCTTTGGCCTTTGCTTCCTATTTGAGGCATAATAATGTGTCTGCTATATCGTTTCACCTGTTCAGCGGTGAAACTAGTGGTTTGAGTCATAATTTTTCCCCTTATTTCCAATCTATTTACTTGTGTCACTACGTTAGAATTCTAGTCAAGTGTCTTAACACAAAATTATTTTATTTGACTTATCAAGCACTTAGGAATGTAAGGCATGTTGCCTAGCAACTAACTCTGCAAGAGTAGTGTTGCCTAAAACACTCTGCACCGCATCTTCAACTTTTTGCCACAGCTCGCGCTGCGAACATGAATGTGAAAGCTGGCATTCAGAGGGATCATCCATACATCCTAGAATTGCAGTTGATCCGTCCAATACCGCCACCGCCGCCCTAAGATTAATTTCAAGAGGATCAGCTGCCAAAACGTGTCCACCGTGAGGGCCTCGCCGACTAGTAATCAGACCTGCCCTATGCAGCATAACCAAAAGTTGATCTAAATAGGACTCAGGAATATTCTGCCGCCTCGCGATATCTGCGCTTTGCACAGGACCATCTCCTTGACGTTCTGCTAGATCCACCAGAGCCCTAACTCCATAGTCAACCCTCATCGAAACTCGCATTTGTTCCTCCTACTAGAAGGCATTCCACTCTGATCGAGTATACCATCTGCGCTGTTTGTGCTACAAGACTAAGTCATCATGCTCAAGTTGCTAGCAAATATCTAGGCTAATGCCCTATTGGATTGCGCAAAGATCAATGTACCAAACTTTAACAGTCTTCAGACGACTTTTCCTTTTTCCACACCTGTCCTATAATTGGCGCACATCCAACTAGTGATTAATTGTACAAAGTTTAATCCAATGAATGATTCCAAACCTGAAGAAAATAAGTCTATTTCCGAAGCCAGAAGAGATAAATTAGAAAAGATTTACTCTCTCGGAATAGATCCGTACCCAACAAACTTCTCTCGATCTCACAGTAATAAAGATGCTGTAAAACTCTATCAAGAAAGAGAATCTAAGCATGAAACCGGCTATAACACTGAGGAGGATTTCCAACTAGCAGGCAGAATAACTGCACAACGCAATATGGGAAAAGCATCTTTCCTAGACGTCAATGACGGTACTGAACGAATTCAAATCTTCTGCAAAAAAGATCAACTAGGAGATACATATTCCCTGTTGGAATGCCTTGATATAGGAGATTTCATAGGAGTTGATGGGGGTTTATTCCGTACTAAAACAGGTGAAATTACTCTGAAAGCCAAACAAATCATAATCTTATGCAAAGCCCTTCGAGGGCTCCCTGAAAAATGGCACGGGATCCAAGATACAGAAAAGCGGTACAGACAAAGGTACTTAGACTTAGCTACCAACGAAAATATAAAAACCGTTTTTCAGACAAGAAGCAACGTAATAAGTCAGATAAGAAGGTTTATGGATCAACAAGGATTCTTAGAGGTTGAAACACCAATCCTAGTCCCTATTGCAGCAGGAGCGATGGCTCGCCCTTTCTCTACCCACCATAATTCTTTAGACCAAGATCTATACCTTCGAATTGCAACCGAACTTTACCTCAAGCGTCTGATCGTTGGAGGATTCGAAAAGGTCTACGAGATTGGGCGTGTTTTCAGAAACGAAGGTATTGACGCCGATCACAACCCAGAGTTCACCTTATTGGAAAGCTACCAAGCATATGCAGACTACAACGACGTGATGACGATGGTAGAAAACCTAGTTTCTACTGTGGCTACCGAACTCTTAGGTAGCAATCAAGTAATTTGGTCCAATCATACTATTGTTCTTGCTCCTCCATGGAAAAAGCTCCCATTAAAAGAAGCAATTTATCAATTCAGCAATATCAATATTGATAATTATCAAGATCCGAATCAACTCGCTAAAGAAATGAACAATATAGGTATTGAAGCTAAATATTCCGAAAGTCGCGGACGTCTTATCGATAAAATTGTCAGTTCCAAAGTAGAACCCAATCTAATCCAACCAACCTTCCTGATAGACTACCCAGTCGAAATGAGCCCACTAGCAAAGAATAAACCCGGGGATCCAGCTTTAACAGAACGATTCGAAGCGTTCATATGCGGAATGGAAATAGCTAATTCCTTCACTGAGCTAAACGATCCTTTGGTCCAGAGAAAACGTTTTGTAGAACAGGAAGAATTACGCACTCACTATCAAATGGAAGATCACGACAGATTAGATGAGGATTTCCTTATAGCATTGGAACACGGCATGCCCCCTACCGGTGGCCTAGGAATAGGAATAGACCGCCTTATCATGCTACTTACTAACCAGCAAACAATACGAGAAGTAGTACTGTTCCCTCAACTCAGAAAGGTCGATCATCTCTAAGTCATGTCCAAAATTGCAGCAATATTTGATTTGGACGGAACCCTTACTGACGGACATGTCTGGAAAGGACTGACGAGTTACTGCAGAACCTTTAAGGTCAATAGATGGCGATCATATTTATTTTTTTTGACCCATACTGGACTCTGGTTACTTTCTAAATTATTGATTCTGCCTCGGAATTCATTTTATTCACTGTGGATCACCGGCACTGCCACCCTGCTAAAAGGGATTACAAAACCAAAGGCCATAGAAGTTTTTTACTGGGTGACCAGTAGAGAAATCATGGAAAAGACAAAGCCACAAGTCCTTGAAAAACTACGTTTTCACCTAGCAAAGCAACATGAAGTAATCATAGTTTCAAGCGGGTTTAACGAACTTTTGCGTCAAGTTGGGAAACGGCTAGAAGTTCCTCATACCGTCGGGACCGACCTTGAAGTAAAAGAATCCCGCTACACTGGCAAAATACTTGGCCGAGCGTGTTTTGGGCGGGAGAAGGCGATATTATTACAAAGATATCTTAAACACCAACTTAACGAACCCATCGACTTGTCCCAAAGCTACGCATACGGTAATGATCTCCAAGATCTTGCTATACTGGAACTGGTGGGACATCCGACAGTTGTACGACCTGGGCGCAAACTAAGCAAGATAGCCAACCAAAGGAACTGGGAGATTCTTCAGTAAGTTAAAGGTAGAACTAATCGTGATAGACATTAACGAACTTCGAATTAATCCTAAACAATCAGTCCATTCCCTCGAAAACAGAGGGGACAATTATGATAGAGCTATCTCAGATATATTAAAATTAGACGCTGATCGCAAAAAAACTATTTCTGAGCTGGACACCTTAAAAGCTACCCGTAACCAAGTAAGTAAGAATATTGGTGTGGCTAAGAATCAGGGTCAATTCAAAGACACAGAGACGAAAAAACTCGTAACAAGTATGCGCACACTAGGATCTCGAATAGCTAAACTGGAAAAGCAACTGTCTACTTTCGAGCAATCAATTCTGGATAGCAGACTCAGTTTGCCGAACTTTCCCAGTATCCACTCCCCTATCGGTTCAGATGAATCCGAAAATATAGTTATTAAAACGCACGGTACTGCTCCCGTTTTTAGTTTTTCTCCAAAACATCATTGGGAAATAGCCGCTGAACTTGACATTATAGACTTCGAGCAAGGTGCTAAGATCGCTGGGTCAAAATTTTTTGTCCTTAAAGGTAAAGGTGCGGCACTGCAACGAGCGCTTATAACGTGGATGCTGGATATCCATACTACAGTCAATAAATACACAGAAATAATTCCACCTTATCTGGTAAAACCTACATCGTTATTAGGAAGTGGTAATTTGCCCAAATTCGGAGATAATATCTACCACGATAGTGAGGATGATTTATGGTTGATCCCCACTGCTGAAGTTCCTCTAACTAACCTCCACCGTGATGATGTTTTATCAGAAAACGATCTTCCGCTATGCTATGTCGCTCATACCCCTTGTTTCCGAAGAGAGAAAGCAGCAGCAGGGAAAGAGACCAGGGGAATTAAACGAGTCCACCAATTCGATAAAGTAGAACTATACAAATTTGTAGTTCCCGAAACATCAGAAGATGAGCTACAACAATTGCTCCGCAATGCGGAGTCTATTTGTCTCTCCCTAGAGCTTCCATACAGAGTGGTCGAACTGTGTACTAGTGAACTCTCTTTTCCAGCTTCCAGAGGGTATGATTTAGAAATATGGGCCGCTGGTGACCAAGAATGGTTGGAAGTCAGTACCTGTTCTAATTGTACAGACTTTCAAGCAAGAAGATCCAATATTCGATTCAAAAGAACTGCTAACTCCAAACCTGAATTCTTACACACGCTAAACGGATCTGCCCTAGCAATACCTAGAGTACTAATCGCAATCATGGAAAATTACCAACAACCGGATGGATCTATTAGGATACCTGACGTACTCCAGCCTTATACTGGATTTGACCGTATCGGTTAGAAAAAACAGACCCCTTTTCCCCAACTGTGACTTATTTCCTTTTAAACAAGTCACCTATGTTATATTCAAAGCTAGTATAATACCCAAGAGTAGGAGGGATGGCTGAGAGGACGAAAGCGACGGTCTTGAAAACCGTTATAGGGGCAACTCTATCGTGGGTTCGAATCCCAC
>CAJWUJ010000023.1 GCA_913047625.1 uncultured Dehalococcoidia bacterium
TAAATTAATGGTTCTTTTACTTATAGCAGGTTTTGGATCCGGCTTTCGTGGCTGTGGCTTCGGATCTGGTGAGAGAACACGACGGACCTCCTTGGCCCAGCGTTTTCTTTGAGCAATAGTTAAGCCTGAGTAGTCAAGAGTGAGCATATCGTCACTCATCAGCCGTTCTATTTTAGGGTCGGTTATTTTGCAGGAAGTAATCTGTTGCAACAGCCGATTCAATCCCCCAAATACGGATTTATTGTTGCAACCGTTTTCCAGTTCATGTGAAATGATCTTGTACAGTGAATCAGAGCTGACGGGAGA
Source organism: uncultured Dehalococcoidia bacterium (assembly GCA_913047625.1). Lineage (GTDB taxonomy): Bacteria > Chloroflexota > Dehalococcoidia > Lucifugimonadales > CAJWUJ01 > CAJWUJ01. The sequence continues at coordinate 307 of CAJWUJ010000023.1, forward strand.
CTTCTTTGGAGTAGGCATTTCAAGTCAATTCTAGATTAAACATTGATGTCTCTCCAAGTTTGGACCTTGGAGAGATGTATCATCATTAAACCACAAGAGGCAATGATTTGACCTCGTCTTCAGTTTCGTTTACCTCGGTGATCAGGGTTTTTGTATTACTTGCGTAGTATTGCAAATCCCACCACACCAGGTCCACCATGAGTTCCTACGACGGGACCAATAGAGTTAGTATAAACAGTGCCCTGTTCTTCTTGAGGTAAAGATTTGATAAGGGATTCCAAGTGTTGCTCTAAACCTAAAGCAGCGTCTTTACTAGCTGAATGAACAACGGCTGCGCTAACAAAAGGTTGTTGCTCTTCAGCTATCGTGTACATTCTTTGAATTGCCTTTGTTCTGGTTCTTGTTTTTTCTAGAGGATGGATTGCTCCATCCAATAGGGTGAGAATTGGCTTCATTTGAAGCAGAGAACCCATCAAGGCTTGGGCTTTACCTATGCGTCCGCCCTTTTGAAGATACTCGAGAGTATCCAAGGTAATAAAAATACCTATCTTACTTATAGCTTCTTCCGCAATAGCAACGGTCTCTTGAAGCGTAGCACCTGCTTGGGCGGCTTTTGCAGCTGCAATTGCTATCAGGCCTAAACCTGCAGAACATTGTTGCGAGTCTATTACAGTAATAGATGACTTTGAGTCTTCTATTTTTGCTTTTGCAATTTCAGCAGAGTTAACCGTTTGGCTTAGTTTCCCAGAGACATGAATAGATATAATATCATCACCATTGCCAATTAAGCTGGAGTAATGATCGAGAAAAGTTCCCGGGCTGGGTTGGGATGTGGTAGGTAATTTGTCTGAAGTGGCAAGCATAGAGAAAAATTCCTCCGCTTGGATATCAATGCCATCTAGATATGATGTTTCTCCAAACTGGACGTTTAATGGTACCGTGCTAATCCCAAGCGTTTCACATAGGTCTTTAGGTAAATCTGCCGTACTATCTGTTACAATTTTTATTGCCATTGTTATTATTCCTCCAAATCAAGTTTATTCTATTCCTATAAGCAGGTGGTAGTTGGGATCGCCACCGTGTATTAATTCAAAATCAACATTCGGATAGCTGTTCTGGATAGAGGTTAAAATAGTCTCGCAAGTACTGTTATCCATTTGCTGGCCTTTGTATAGAGTAACAAGGGACCCATCTTGGATTTGAACAGCACCTAAAAGTTCAGCTACTACTGGCTCGATACTTGGGTTTGTGCTAATTGGTTGGTCTTCCAGCAGTCCCAGGAATTCCCCTTCCAGTATGTGAGTCTCTTTGAGTTTTGCATTGCGTACGGCTTTGGTAATGCTAGCTGAGGTGACATTGTTGAGCGAGACCGTCATGTTGGTTGTGTTTGTAGCAATGTCGTAGTCTGGATTAAAGGAAAGCATGGCAGCTAGACCTTGCGGCACTGACGATGACTCAATAACAATCACTTGTTTCTCAACTAGAGACGCAGCTTGTTTAGCGGCGGCAAGAATATTCTTGTGGTTAGGAAGAATAAAGATATTGTCTGCATTTGCTTGATTAATAGAAGCTACTATTTGCTCAACACTAGGATTCATAGTTGAGCCTCCCTCAATAACTTCAGACGCCCCAACGCTTCGGAAAAGTTCGTGAATTCCTTCGCCAATTGCAATAGTGATTATTGCGGATAGAGAAGAATTGCTAGCGGAAGTAGAGGCTGGGGAGGTTTGCTGTAAGAATTCGTCACGTTGCTGGTCCATATTCTCGATAGAGATTTGATCAAGAGCTCCTAAGGTTATGGCGTAGGTTAGAATAGATCCTGGGTCTGCCGTATGGACATGAACCCTGACTTGCTTCGTTGAACCAATAACGACTGATGATTGAGCGGATTGAAGCATGTGATGCCTGATGTCATCAATAATAAGAGCATCGCCAGAGATCAAGAGTTGAGTGCAGTAACCGTAGTCTGAATGTTCTGCTTCTTCAACAAAGTTCTTGCTGATAAGTTTGCCGTTAGGTTCAAGCTGAGGGGCATTAGGAAGATCAGGTATATCCGTTTTGCTGAGATATGCTTGTGCTCCAAGTAGCATGCATATAAAACCTTGTCCGCCTGCATCAACCACTCCAGCCTCTTTTAAAATAGCAAGCTGATTAGGTGTCTCTGCGAGAGCTAGATTTGCAGCTTGGTAGCCAGCTTCCCAAAGATCAGCCAAATTTGCTGCTTTTGACTCAGCTTTAATAATAGCTTCGGAGAAAACTTTGAAAATTGTGAGCATGGTGCCTTCAACGGGTGAACCCACTGCACTATAGGAAGAACGGCTGGCAGCAACCATTGCTTTACATAAATCTTGGCTATTAACGACAGTACAGTTTGCAAGACCTTCAGCCAATCCCTGAAACCATTGAGATAAGATGACACCGCTGTTTCCTCGAGCACCGAGTAAAGTACCAGAGCTAATGGCTTCAGCTACTTGGTGAACAGAGGAATCCTTGGCTATTTTGTCTAACGATTTTTCTGCAGCCTGCATGGTGAGTAGCATGTTAGTGCCTGTATCACCATCAGGAACGGGAAATACGTTTAATGCATTTATTAAATCAACGTTTAAGGCGAGTCCTCTTGTAGAAGAACGTATAAGGTCACCAAACTCGTAGCCGTCTAAGACTTTTGATTGTTCTCTGACAGACATGGTAATTATACCCGTGAATTTCCCCAAGCCTCTTTGATTTCGTGATTGTACTTAACTAAGGTTATGCAGTCAAAGACTGTTGTCCTGACCGTAGAAAACTACTGCTACGGAAACATAAGTATAGGAAAAACACTTCATCCAATAGCGGTTCTGCACCTGAAGTCTAGATATGATATTGCTGATGTTCTGGCTCTCACGTATAATAACGCACGTTCCTTCTAAGGCGTACCAGTTAAAGTACTTGGAAGGTTTAAACATAGAACTTTTCTAAAGGTGTAAAAATGTCAAAGTGTGAAATATGCTTGAAGACTAGTGGTACTGGTAATACCGTCAGTCATTCGAATCGAAAAACAAAACGTAAGTGGAATCTGAATGTGCAAAAAATCCGCTTGGAGGTTAAGGGTAAACTCAAACGGATAAGTATTTGCACTAGGTGTCTGCGAACTCGACAGCAAGTTAAAACAGTGACAGCTATATGACTAAGCCGGGTTTTTTAAAAATAACCTTGATGGGTTATATTTCAAGTGCTTGTGTTGTAATTGGGGCTCTCTTGGGATTAATTATTCCAGTTAGTGTATTGGGAGCTTGTCTGGTCACGGCTGGTATTGTTTTGGCGATGGTGCTTCCCAGTATGCTTAGAAGAATGTCAGTAAGTGACCTAGAATTTAGTGAGACTTGGATTTTGCCGATATTCTTGGGATCTTGGCTTTTTGGTATAGTGCTGAGAGGGTTGATTTTCTAGAGTTCAGATGCCAGCTGCAGGCACTAACGACTCAACAGGCTCAGCTTATCTTGGAAAAGAGAGAGGGATTCCTCAATTGTTCTGGAGTTGTTAAATGCAGCAGATCCAACAGCAAGTACATCTGCTCCAGCGTTGACTGTTTCACAGGCGTTGTCAGGGTTGATACCACCATCAATGGCAAGTTCAAGATTTAGTTCTAACCGATCTATCGTTTGCCGAGCCTCAGAAAGCTTCAAAAGGGTTTCTTTTATCATTTTTTGTCCGGCAAATCCAGGGAATACAGACATAATGAGCAAACGATCGAGCTTATCAAGCAGTAGGGAGATTTTTTCCAAGGGTGTGTCAGGATTGATTGCTATGCCTGCTCGAGCTCCATCGTTTTTTATTTGGTTTACTAGTGCTAAGGGATTAGCGCATGCTTCGAAGTGAACGGTGAGAATATCTGCCCCAGATCGTACGAACGGAGATATAAGTTCTCCTGGCTCAACTACCATCAGATGAACATCCAGTGGAAGCTTTGTATGCGGTCGAATGTCTTTTACTACTCCTGGTCCAACTGTTAAATTAGGTGCAAATTGACCATCAATAACATCTACGTGTATATAGTCTGCACCAGCTTTTTCGGCTTGTGCACATGCTATCCCCAAACAAGATTGATCGGCCGTAAGTAATGAGGGGGCAATTTTAGTGCGCTTTAAAGTAGTATTGTCACGTTCTATTTTATAAACTCCTGTGCAAGTTAAGTTTCAAGTTACTTTTCCAAGACGAGCTTTGCAATCAGAGATTGCTTTCTTGATTTGAGGGATTGCCGTGCCTCCCGTGAGATTCCTAGACGAAACTGATGTTTCTGGAGTAAACCCTTGGTAATTTTCAGGAAAATGCGTTGAAAACTTCTGATATGTCTTGGGATCAATTTCTTCTAGTGTCAAGTTGGATGACTGGGCATATTCGCTGATTTCAACCACTATGGAATGGGCCTCTCTAAACGGAACCCCTTTACTGACTAGATAGTCCGCCAAGTCAGTTGCCAATAATGAAAAATCCGCAACATTGGCACGCATTTGTTCTTTTCGAATTGTCATAGTGACTAGAAGGCCAGCAAGCACCTCCAAAGTAGGAATCATTGTGTCGATAGTATCAAACAATCCTTCTTTATCTTCTTGGAGGTCTCGATTGTACGCAAGGGGAAGCCCTTTCAATATGGTTAAAATGGATGTTAAGTTCCCAAATATTCTTCCTGATTTTGCACGAGCTAATTCAGCATAGTCTGGATTTCTTTTTTGAGGCATGATACTACTGCCAGTGACGTAAGCATCATTGAGGCTTAGGTACCCGAATTCACTAGATGACCATAGAACGAGTTCCTCAGCTAGCCTTGATATATGGAGCGCACATATTGACGAACATGCTTGAAATTCTGCTATAAAGTCTCTGTCTGAAACAGCATCGATACTGTTTTTCGAGACACTAGCGAAGCCAAGAGTCTGTGCTACGAGATTGCGATCTAAATTGTAAGGAACTCCAGCTAGAGCTCCGCTTCCCAAAGGTAAGATATCGGTCCGTTTTAGGCAGTCTCTATATCTGGCTACATCTCGATCAAACATTTCGAAATACGCTAGGTAATGATGGGCGAGAGAAATTGGCTGCGCTCTTTGCAAATGGGTGTATCCAGGCAGAAGTGTATCTATATTGGATTCAGCAATTGACAACAATGATTGTTGAAGTACGCGAATTGCTGTATTTATGAACGGTATTTCTGTTTTAAGATAAAGACGCAAGTCAGTAGCTATCTGATCGTTACGAGAGCGGCCAGTGTGCAGTTTTCCAGCAGTTTCACCAATAATTCCATGTAGCCGATCTTCAATATTCATGTGAATGTCTTCTAAATCAGTGTTCCATGGAAACACATTATCCTTGATTTCTTTCCTGATATTTTCAAGACCAGACACTATTTGCTTGGCATCATTTTTTGAGATGATATTGACGGAAGCGAGCATATTGGCGTGAGCTATTGAACCATTGATATCGTGGTTGTAGAGACGCTTATCGAAGCTAATCGATGCGGAGTATGCTAAAGCTGTGTTTTTCCTAGTTCTTATGGACTGCTTGGGCATAACACGAGACAAGTGCCTAATTGGCATCCCTTAAGATTTCAGCTTGGGTTTTAATTGGCATCCCATATATCTTGATAAACCCTTCTGATGCGACATGGTCGAATGTATCTTCTTGCCCATAGCTGGCAAGATCGAATTTATATAGAGAATATGGGCTAGTTCTTCCAAGAACTATACAGTTGCCTTTGTGAAGTTTTAGGCGGACACTGCCCGAAACATATTCTTGGGTACTGTTTACATAAGCATCCAGATTTTGCCGGTGTGTGGAAAACCACAGACCATTGTAAACCATACGCGAGTAGTCTAGGGAAATAATACTTTTGAGGTCTCTTTGTTCCTTGGTAAGAGTGAGGTATTCAAGTGCGTTGTGAGCCATATGTAATACCGTAGCAGCAGGTGCCTCATAAATCTCTCTGGACTTGATTCCTACCAAACGGTTTTCAATGTGATCTATTCGACCTATTCCGTGTAGTCCGGCAAGTTCGTTTACCTGGTCGATTAGACGTAGGCTATCTATTTCCTTATTATTGAGTCCAACTGGAATACCTTGCCTGAAGTCAATCTTTAGTTCGACACCTTTGCTTGGAGCCTCATCTATAGATCGGGTCCATTCAAAGACCTCTTCAGCAGGCGCCATGTCAGGATCTTCTAGAGGACCTGCTTCTATGCTTCTGCCCCAGAGATTTTCGTCTACGGAATAAGGTGTTTTAGGTCCAATTGTAATTGGGATGTTATGCTCTCTTACGTAGTCAATTTCCTGATCTCTGTTCATGTTCCAAATTCGTGCAGGAGCTAAAATTTGAAGTTCCGGAGCTAATGCTAAGGTTGAAACATCAAAGCGCACTTGGTCATTCCCTTTTCCTGTACAGCCATGCGCGATGGCAAAGGCATTTTCTTCTTTTGCTACTTCAACTAGGAATTTGGCTATGAGAGGTCGTGCAAGTGCAGTAGCCAGAGGATATACTCCTTCGTAGAGTGCACTAGCCTTAAGAGCAGGCCATATGAAATGCTCTATAAACTCAGATTTACCGTCTATTATGTGCGCTTTCCTAGCACCTGTAGAGAGAGCACGTTTCTCTACAGTTGGCAGATCAGGATTATTACCCAAATCTGCTGTTACTGTAACAATTTCTGAATCATATCGATCAGCAAGCCATTTGATAGCGACTGAAGTATCTAGTCCCCCGCTATATGCAAGTACTATCGTCTTATTTTTTGTAGCCATAAATTTCCCTTATGTAGGTAATAGTAGTAGTGTAGGATTCACCGAAGATTAAAAGATTGCCAAAAAGGCGACAGCTAATTTCTCGGGTAAGATCTTGAAATTATTTGAAACATCCACTGTCCAGAATTGTATCAGAATTGAGTTCACTAAGGAATGCGATCAACAGTTACCAAAATAAAGAGTTAGAATCAAGCAGACTTATTTAGGCAAGTTGTTTTGCAGAATAGATATAGCTAAATCTATTTCCTGCTTAGTCACAGTAAGAGGTGGCATTAATCGAACTAAATTTGGACGAGTGGGATGAATAAGAAGTCCTTGTTGATTACAGGATTCAACCAGCTGCGCAGCAATTTCATTTTTGAATACGACTCCTATCAGAAGCCCCATGCCTCGAATTTCTTCGATAACAAGCCCATCTGGATCTATTGCTTTAAGTTCCTTTTGCAAATATTGACCCATTGTTTCTGCTTGGGCTGAGATTCGTTTTTCGATAATGTGTGATGTGGAAGCGAAGGCAGCAGCACACGTTAAAGCATTGCCGCCAAACGTAGAACCGTGATCTCCTGGTTCTAAAACTGCAGCTTCATTTCTCGCTAAAAACGCTCCTATGGGGGCCCCATTGCCCAAAGCTTTTGCGAGGGTCATGACATCAGGTTGAATATCGAATTTTTCATATCCCCAAAGAGTTCCGAGTCGTCCAAGTCCGGTCTGCACTTCATCTACGATTAGAAGCATGCTTTGCTGTGTACACCATTCCCGTACTTCTTTCAGATATGTGGAAGATGGAATGATCACGCCCGCTTCTCCTTGGACTGGTTCAAGCATCACTGCACAAGTTTCTTCAGTGGTTGCTTCCTTGATAGCATTGATATCATTGAAGGGGACATTAACGAAACCAGGTGGAAGAGGTTTCCAGTTTTCCTGATAATGAGGTTGACCAGTAGCGGCAACCATATTCATGGTTCTACCGTGAAATGAATTCAGGGCAGTAATGATATGATAGGCTCCTTTTTTATGGATCTTGCCCCATTTTCGAGCTAGTTTTGTAGCACCTTCGTTAGCTTCCGCTCCACTGTTGCAGAAGAATACCCTGTCAAAACACGAGTTATCAACTAGTGTTTGGGCGAGTTTAAGCTGTGGAATTGTATAAAACTGGTTCGAAGTTTGTAGTAAAGTCTCTGCTTGCTCTTTAATCGCTGCTGTGACTGCTGGATGACAGTGACCAAGGTTATTAACAGCCCATCCTGAGGTAAAATCTAAGTACTCGTTACCTTCTGTGTCCCATATTTTGGTACCGTATCCTTTTTCCAATACCATAGGCTGGCGACGTACTACATTCATATAGTACTTTGATTCTATTTGTTTCCAGTCTTCACTCATTACAGCTTCCTTTATTTATCGTTATTTGCTTTAAGGTTATTGATCACCTCTAGTAAGGTATCAAATTCTTTTTCCAAAACTGCAACTTGATCACGTAGTTCCTTTAAATTGCCAACAGAGATCGAGTCGTCTCCATCATTATCTTTAGAACTGGTGGTCGTGGTTTTCGTACTAGACGGAACGGATGTGTCTTCCAGTAATAATGCGTCTATCGCCTCGGAGAGCGTTGGTCTCATAACAACTTGGGTGGAGGTAGCTAAAATCACCTGTTTTAGCTCAGGCAGATTGAGATTCTCTGCCTGAAGATAGACTGGTTCTATGTACATCAAACTATCTCCAAGAGGCACAGTGAGCAGATTCCCCCTGATGACAGTGGAGCCCGCCTGGCCCCATAAAGTGAATTGCTGAGAGATATAGGTATCATTATCGATTCTGGCCTCAATTTGAGATGGGCCGAAAACCTGGCGATCCCTAGGGAAGTTGAACGCAACGAGCTCACCATAGTGAGCTGAATCACTTCTTGATGCCAGCCAAGCTACCAGATTTGGTTTATTGCTTGGTGTAAATGGAAGAATTTGCATAAATTCTGCTGGTCTTGCTTGATACTCTTCTTCTGTCTCACCTGGCAAACGTGGAAGCTTCATAATGATGTAGTAGGGATTAACTTGGCTCGGTTGCCCGAAGGTAACCTCTATTGGAATGCTCCATTGATCTTCCTTTGTATAGAAAACAGTTGGATCAGTCATGTGGTATTGTAAATACATTTCAGACTGAATAGAGAATAAGCCTTCCGGATATCGTATATGACTGCGTAGGTCTTCAGGCATTGTGTCAAGCGACTTGAATAAGTCAGGAAATATTTCCTGATAGGTTTTGATAAGAATATCGTCAGGATCTGCAACGAAGAAGCGGACACTGCCATCAAATGTGTCCACAACAACTTTCACACTGTTCCTGATGTAGTTAAATTTATTCTCAAATCTTGTGGAATAAGGTAATTTGTTGGTTATGGTGTAAGCGTCTTGAATCCAATGCAAAGCTCCGTCACTGATAACCAAGTAAGGGTCTTTATCTAACATTAGGAATGGTGCAATAGTCTGTATACGGCTTTGGATTTGACGACGATATTGTATTCGGCTTTCTTCTGTAATTTGTCCGCTAATGAGAATATTGAAATCACCGAGTTCCCAAGCATAGGCGATCTTTTTGAGAATTGATGTTAATTCGACACCACCTTTGCCGTCGTATTGAATAAATTTAGGAGATCCTGACACGTCTTGCGCGGTGGCTGGATGGTCAAACTCTTTTTCAGCGGTATTGACGATCACATAGCCATCTGTTTTCTCACCATAATAAATTTGGGGCTTGTCCAGCGTAAGGGGTCCTGTTGGAGGAATATCCTGCAGAAAGAATTCGGGTTGGCCTTCTGCTGTGAATTCCGTAACAGGGCTAACTACAGCACCATAACCATGGGTATACTGGAGAGTTCGAGGAACCCATCGTTGTGCTTCTTCAGGCAACTCCTCTGGGGAAAGTTCCCTGGCTGACAATATAACTTGTCGATACTCACCGTCAACAATGTATCTATCAATATCTACATCTTCAAATTCATAGTATAGACGGAGATGCTGGACTTGGTTGTATACATCACGTGCTGGCTTAGGATCCCACAAGCGGAGATTGTTGATTGTTTCAGGGTTGTCTGCGAGATGTGACTGGGTCAACTGGGGCTGATATTCGTAGTTAGCGTCTGTAATGTTATTCAATCCGTAGCCAATTCTAGTCCACTCGATGCTATTTTCGATATAGGGCTTCTCATATTTCAACTCGTTCGGACTTACTATGAACCGCTGAACAGCAGAGGGGAAAATAAATCCAACAAGTATGGATGCAACAAACCAGAACGAAATAGTAGCAATTATGATTCGAAGGCGGAATCTCAGCCCCGAATTAATGGAACTGACAATTAGAAGTAGACCTCCGAGACCAGCGAGAAAGGTCAAGACGTAGAGACCAGGTTGCTTGGCTGTTATATCTGTGTAAGACGCACCAAAGGCCGCACCTTGGGTTGAAAAGAGTAGTTCATATATATCCAGATAATGCCCTAAGGCAAACGCAAGCAAACCAATGCCTCCCACCGCAGACATGTGACTGATCAGTTGGGGGTTCAAAGAGAGGGCTGTACCCTTAATCCCGTAATTAATAAAGTAGATAGCGAATACACCGAGAATGATAACGATACAAATTCCAAGAACCCATCCTTGGATGAGGTGGAGAACAGGCAGGGTCAATATGTAAAATGAAGCATCAGTATTTAAAATAGGTTCAGCTTGTCCGAATGGGGACCTATTCAGGAAAAGGAGAATGGACTCCCATCTTCCGCTAATCACGGTTGCGAAGATAATCGAAACAATAAGCGAGGCTAGTACAACTCCGAGTTTCATTACTCGATATATTTGAGTTAAGGCTAGAGAAGATGCATTTGAATAAGACGGACCTGCCTTGGAAGATCGATAAGCCCACAGAAAGTTCAGGCCTATTACTATTATGGCTACAGCAAAGCCAAGTAGAAACAACCAGATCCTGGTAGATAGGATCGTGGTGTAGACATCTAAATGGCCTAAATTGTCGAACCATAACCAGTTGGTATAGATTCCGCGTAGGACATTTAGAGCGATAAATAATGTGATTATTATTGCCCCGACAATAACTATTGTCATAAGACGCCTGGGCTGTATTGGAAGATTATTTAAGTCTGGGAAGGAAGGTATTTGCCTTTCCGAATTCATCGATCACCTCTTTTTAATTATAGTTCCAATTCTCTTTGCATCTACTGAGTGTAGCAAAGCTTGCGGTGTATTACCATTGATAATGCTAACATCAGATCCTGACGCAGCTGCTGTTAAGCCTGATTGTAGTTTTGGAATCATCCCTTGTTTTGCAATCCCTGATTCGATGAGATTACGTCCTTGTTCTAATGATAATGCTTCAATAAGCTGGTTATTTACATCTAGCACACCTTCAACGTCAGTTAAGAAAACCAAACGTTCTGCTTTAAGTGCTGAAGCTATCTCGCCTGCTGCAGTATCAGCATTTATATTAAGAAATTCGGAGCCTTCAAGATCGCCGGTGACATTGATTCCTATCGGTGCAATGAGTGGAATATAACCAGCACCCAGTATATCGTGAATTAATTGATCATTAACTTTGGTAATTTTTCCAACATAACCCAGTAACGGGTTTTGGATGGTCGATTCAAAGATTCTGCCGTCTATACCACACAGTCCCACAGCTTTGCCTCCGGCATTACTAATCTCCGCTACCATTCGTTTGTTAATGACTCCTGCGAGAACCGAAACTACAATATCAATTGCGTCTTTATCCGTAACTCGTAAACCGTTGACAAATCTCGGGAAAATACCTTGCCGTTCCATCCACTTGTTAATTAATTTACCTCCACCATGTATTACTACAGGCTTGTATTGTTTTGACTGTAGGAGCAAGATGTCCTCAAGTATGGTTCCGTTATTTTCTAACGTACTGCCACCAATTTTAATTACAATGATTGAGTCTTTCGGTGCCATGTGAAATCTTTCTGAATACTACAGCGTTTACTATGATTTGAAATGTGTGTTGAAGGTTTATTTCTGGAAACTACTAGGTGCTGTATGCGCTATTGATAACAACGTACTCTTCTGTTAAATCACATCCCAGGGCAGTGGCAGATGCGTTTCCTTGGTTTAATTGAACTGTCAGTAAGACTTCGACATTATTCATAGCCTTAATCACTGCTTCCTTAAAGAAAGGAACTGGGAGCCCTTTTTCGAAGACGCAAACTTCATTGATGTTGATTGCGACTTCATTTTCGTCAACAGTGGCATTACTTCTACCCAAAGCTGCAAGTATTCTCCCCCAGTTAGGATCGTTGCCATGGATAGCGGTCTTCACAAGGCTAGATCCAGCAATGGTCTTAGCCGCAGAGCGGGCGTCAGATAAAGATGCTGCTCCTACCACATTTACTTTTATGAGTTTTTGCGCTCCTTCTGAGGTTTTTATTAATTCTTCACCTAGGTAACTACATAACTTAGTTAATCCTTGCTTGAAAGTGTCTAATTCAGTGCTTCCAGCGACAATAGGAGTTCCGTCGGATGCTCCATTCGCTAAGAGAAGAACCGTATCGTTTGTGCTAGTATCACCGTCTACAGTAATACAGTTTAGAGTTTCGTCGATGACTTCCTTTAGGCATGGCTGTAGAATCGCTTGTGGTATATTTGCGTCAGTAGTAAGGAAGCAAAGCATAGTGGCCATATCAGGATGTATCATTCCAGCTCCTTTGATGGTTCCGCCAATTGTTATCACGGTTCCATCTATTTCCATTGTAAGTGCTGCCTCTTTAGGACCGACATCGGTAGTCAGTATTGATTTTGCAAAAGGAGTCCCTCCCGAATAGCTTAGTTCTATTGTTGGGATGGTACTTCTAAGCAGTGCCATGGGAAGCTCTACGCCGATCAGGCCGGTGGTACATATTGCCATTTCCTTTTCATTCAGCCCTACATGTTGAGAAGCCAAAGAAACCATTTCGATGGCATCAGTCATTCCTTGTTTGCCGACACAGGCGTTAGCTATACCACTGGTTACCACTACTGCCTGAAGTTTTTGAACTGACAAGTGTTGTTGAGTCAATAAGACCGATGGAGACTTCACCTTGTTTGTTGTGAAAACTCCAGCAGACGAACACTGCTTTTCGGAATATAAGATTCCTAAGTCCAATTTGTCTGGACTATAAGTTTTTATACCAGCATAAGAGGCACCTGCCAGAAAACCCTTTGGGCTGGCTATATTGCCATCTTTGATAAAAGTGATTTCTGAGCTCATAAAAAACGGTCACTCTCCTGTTTACTCGATCAGGCCATTGTCAATGCATTAGCTTGTAAATCGTCTGTAGCAAGCTTGGTCAGTATAGCATAGAGGCTAAATCCTTGGAAACGAATTCACGAGTGTACTCAAGCGCGTAGAGTTATCTGGGAAGTTGAACTTTGAAGACCTGAATTCGATCATTACCAGTATCAGCAACATACAAAGTCTGGTCAGTATCTTGGAAGTTAATTCCAGAAGGAGTGTTGAGTTGTCCGATGCCTGATCCTTTATTCCCCCATTCGCCAATAAAGACACCTGCGGTGTCAAAAACCTGGATTCGATTGTTGCCGGTATCAGCAACAAAAACATTACCCTCTGTATCTAGTGCAAGTCCCACAACTCGTTCAAGCAGAAAATTGAACTGACCTTCATTTTTCCCAGGTGAGCCCCATTTAAGTAGGAGCGTGCCACCGGTGTCAAACACTTTGATTTGCTGGTTAAGGGTATCGGCTACGTATATTCGTTTTTGATTGCTATCATAAGCGATACCTTGAGGATACTGGAAATTGTCTCCTTGAGTACCGAAAGAGCCCCATTCAGATTTAAAAAGGCCAAGATTACTGATTTTCTGAATTCGCTGGTTTAAAGTATCTCCCACATATACTGTTCCTTCGTTATCCAAGGCTAAAGTGCGGGGAAGAGCAAATTGTCCTGGCCCTTGTCCATTTGCCCCTATAGATGTTAGAAACACTCCCTTTGGAATACTGAAAATTTGAATTCGGTGGTTGAAGACGTCAACAGCGTAAATATGTCCTGAGCCGTCAGTCAAAATGGTTCCTAATCCATTAAATTGGCCATTGCCGGAACCCTTAGTTCCCCAAATGTGCATCATTTGGCCACTTTTGCCTACAGCATGAATCCTATTGTTTCCAGAGTCGGCAACATAGAGGTTTCCTTCACTGTCTTTGGTAATGCTGCTGGGATCATTAAACTGATGGTCTCCACCGAGCCACTGAGAAATCACCTCGCCGTCAGCATTAAATATTTGAATTCTTCGGTTAGTTATTTCAGAGACTAGTATCTCGCCCGAAGTGTTAATAGTTATAGAAACAGGGTTATAGAATTGACCTGGATTACTGCCTCGGCCACCCCATGTTGATTTGAATATCCCTTGAGTGTCAAATACTTCCACCCGCTGGTTATTGGAGTCCAGTATATATACACGGTCTTCATTGCTGATCGCAAGGTCAGTAGGTCCGTTCATATCACCTTGCCCACTTCCTGACGATCCCCAGCCGCGGAGATATTTTCCAGTCGGGTCGAATACCTGTATGCGGTTGTTTAGTCGGTCGGATATATATATATTGGATTCGGCATCTAATGCTACCCCTACCGGGGTATTAAATTCGCTAACACTTCTACCGTAAGTTCCCCAACGTCTTAAGAATGTGCCGTCTGACTTAAACATTTGCACTTGGTTATTACCGGAATCTACTACAATGATATTCCCAGATAACATGACTTCTATGCCCAGGGGATTCTTAAGGAGACCATCTGTTGTTTCTTCTGAAGGAACGTTGCCGAATGACATGAGGAATTCGCCTGAAGCATTAAAATGCTGGATTCTATTATTGCCAGTGTCGACAACGTACACTGAATCATCAGGTCCTGTAGCGATAGCTTGAGGACTGCTAAATTGCCCAGGCTGTGATCCAAAAGATCCCCATCGGGTAAGTAACAGGCCTTCCGAAGAGTACTTTTGAACTGCATGTTGCGACGTATCTAATACATAGGTGTTTCCTTTCGAGTCTGAGTCTATTCCCGACAGATTACCAAATTGACCATCGCCGGCACCAAAGCGACCCAGTTGATGTGAAAATACTATTTTAAACGGAATTGGTTCAGGGGTAGCTGTCGGAACAATAATTGGAGTGGGGGTGGGAGTCGGTGTCGGCGTGGGAGTGGCAGTAATAACAACCTCTACTATTTTTTCTACTTCCCTGATTACTTCTTTTTCCACTATTACCTCTACTGGAACCTCAACCACTTTTTCTTTTATGATAATTTGCGGGGTAGAAGTAGGGACAACAGTAGGTTGTGGAATGTTGGTAGGTGTAGCAGTTGGAGTAGAAGTCGGAGGGGGAGTAGGTTCAGGTGTAGCTGTTGGATTCGAAGGGAATACACAACTGCCCAAGACTAGCGCCAAAAAAGCAGACAAAGCAGAGAGAACTAGAAAATTTCTCCACGCTACCATGGAATCATTTTAGCGGTCTTCACATAAGATAGCAATTGGATAGTCACTTGACTGCGGATTTTTTCAGGGCTATAGTCGGAATCACCTGAAATCGGATCTAGATTATGGGAGTTGACTATGACTACTAAAAAAAAGCTAGATAAACAGTCGCAAGTTACCGAAAATTACTTATTAGCTCTTTATAATCTCAGAGAAGAGAGAGTGCCTGCCTCTTCCACGAGGCTAGCTGAGTACATCAGGGCATTTCCAGAAAGTGAAGGCGTAGGTACTACTTTGCCTTCAGTATTGGGCATGTTGAAAAGGATGCAGAAGGAAGGCCTGGTAAGCTCTACACCAACTCGGGACTTTGTCTTAAGTCAGAAAGGTGTTGTTTTGGCAGAAGATGTCGTTCGTAGGCATAGGTTGGCTGAATGTATGGTAGTCAGTTTACTAGGGGTAAAGCTAGAAAGGGCCCATTTGGAAGCTCACAGTCTCGAGCATGCTATTTCTGATGATCTACAGAGTGACATAGAAAAAAAACTCAAGAACCCAAAAGTCAGTCCGTACGGAAGACCTATTCCTGGGACAGGCGCAAAGCTGAATCCGAATACGGTCACTTTAGATCAAGTAAAATTAGGAGAGCCGTACTTGGTGGATAGGATTCCTGAAACAGATCAGGAACTGTTGAGCTTTCTTGTGAATCAAAGGATACTACCCGGGACAACCATTGTAGTTGTTGAAGCCGCGTTGTATCAGGGTGTTGTTACCATTAC
>CAJWUJ010000024.1 GCA_913047625.1 uncultured Dehalococcoidia bacterium
GGACACCGCCCTCTCAAGGCGGAGATCAGGGGTTCGAATCCCCTATGCGCTACCAATAATAGGCAGGTAGTATCGTTTGATTACATTTCAAGAAAAACTTATAACAGCAGCCACTACTAACCGGTCTTTAGTTTGCGTAGGATTGGATATAGACACTTCTAGGATCCCTTGTTCTGATCCATTGGAATTTTGTAGACAAATAATTGGTGCTACTTCAGAATTTGTTTGTAGCTATAAACCTAATTTAGCCTTCTTTGAAATGATGGGTACAGAGGGGTGGGCATTATTGGATCAGGTTATCAAGATGGTTCCGCCAGAAATACCTGTGATTGGAGATGGTAAGATCGGTGATATAGGATCAACTGCCTCGGCGTATGCAAAAGCCCTATTTGAGAAATTGGATTTCGATGCTGTTACTATTAATCCATATATGGGACAGGATTCAGTAGAACCGTTTATTGCGTATCCAGAGAAAGGGATATTTATCTTGTGCAAAACCTCCAATCAAGGTTCTGAGGACTTTCAAGACTTGATTACGTCAACAGGTAAACCCCTTTATATGGTAGTAGCAGAAAAAGCGCAGGAGTGGAATAGAAATGATAATATTGGTCTTGTCGTTGGTGCCACATATCCTGAGGAACTGAAAAGAATACGTTATTCTTGCCCGGATATGCCGATTCTTATTCCTGGTATCGGAGTTCAAGGAGGGACTTTAAATGAAGCGGTGCAGTTTGGCTCTGATAAATCTGGTAGGGGTGCGATAATAAATTCCTCAAGGGCTATATTATACGCATCTGCTGGACCAGACTTTGCTGAATCAGCTAGAGAGGCTGCTCGTTCACTGAGAGATCAGATCAATTCTGTTCTTCATGAGAACAATTATGATTGGAGTTGATCCCTATTGTTGTCACCCGCCACATTTATTGTTTTCTTGTACGATGCATCAGTAAATTTGACCTAGAAAATACAAGGGACTATTATGAGCGTATAAGCTTCCTGAGAGGTGATTTGGGTGTTTGAATTAACCATAGATAGTATTAGAGTTAGCCTGATGAATTACCAAAGGGTAGTCATCCTCAAGGAGAAGGATGCTAATCGTTATTTACCTATTTGGATTGGACCAGCGGAGGCGGATGCGATAGCAGTCAAATTGCAAGATGTATCTGTGCCGAGGCCTCTGACTCATGATTTGTTGTCAGCGGCTATTACAACTCTTGGAGGGGATGTGAATCATATCCTTCTATCTGATCTTGAAAACGATACCTTTTATGCTAAGGTCGTTTTGAAGGCTAGTGATGAGACTATTCAACTGGACGCACGTCCTAGTGATGCGATAGCCTTGGCCGTTCGAGCCAAAGTACCTATATTTGTTGAGGAATCTGTGTTGGAGAAAGCTGGGGTGATTCTTGATAAAGAATCAGCCGAACAGTCTTCCTTGCAGCTGGATCAAGAAGATTTAGGAACAGTCAAAACCCAGGGTAAGGAATTGAATACTGAGGAGCTTAGTAAGCTCTCGGCATTTAAAGACTTTGTCGACACCCTTGACTTAGAGGGACTGGAATAACATCAGTGGTATTTAGGAGATACTAATACAGGGTTCTTTGGAACTCATAATAGCTATCTTAAGTCTTTTACATGTAAGCTTATCAATCGAAGAAATTGATCAATAATAGTGTTGACGGAATTCGTAATCTGATGTTAATATTTCCCTAGGAGTTAGCCTTGGTTAATTGGGTTCGTGTAGTGCAATTCCTGATCCTTGGATGGTATGTTGGTTTTTGCATTGTGGGGGGCATAGCTTTAGGCGTGATTCTCGATGAGGAAATGGGCACTGGTCCTGTCTTGACTGTTGTAGGCCTTATCTCGGGAATAATTCTAGCCTTCTTTGGTTTATACAGGATGGTCAGGTCAATCGCTTTTAAAGATTAGTTTTTGGCTCGTATAATGATACAAATATTTCCATATTGGCAGCGTGTATTTTGAGAACAGTGAAATCTATCGTTTTCCCTTCCATTCTGCTTGTTATTGTTGCATTGCTTATAACCGGTCTGATGACTGGAGCTATAGGGGCAGCATTTGCTGGTAAGGATCATGGTTATTTACCGACACCTGAAGTTCATCTTCCTGCTCAGCAAATTATTGGCACTCTCACTCTCACTGAGTCTCATGACGGGCATGGAGAGTCACACGCTGTGTTACCTAGTGGATCATTTGTTTTTACGAACACTATCCTTTCCGCATTAATAGCATCTGTGCTGCTGATGGTGTTGTTCTTTTTTAGTACGAGAAAGATGAAGCTAGTGCCTACTGGAATGCAGAATTTCATGGAATGGATCGTAGAGTCCTTGTTTAATTTCTGTGAAAACGTGGCTGGAAAAGCAAATGCCAGGAAATTTTTTCCTGTGATAGGAACTATTTTTCTCTTTGTGAGTTTCAACGCTTGGTTGGGCTTAGTTCCTATATATCAGAGCTTTGGATATATTGAAGGAGATCATATTGCTAGGCACTTCTTTAGACCTGCCGGTACTGATGTTAATATGCCTCTGGCAATTGCTATTGTCTCCTTCTTTTTTGTTGAATTTTGGGGACTGCGTACTTTAGGGTGGGGTTATCTCACTAAGTTTTTCAAGTTTGATAATTTGCTTAAAGGTAAGGTTTTCCAAGGTTTTGTTGATCTTTTTGTTGGAATGCTTGAATTGCTTTCAGAGTTTGTACGTGTTGTGAGTTTCACTTTCAGGTTGTTTGGAAATATGTTGGCTGGCGAAGTGTTACTGCTCGTCGCAGCCTTCTTAGTTCCTTTTATTTTCTCAATTCCTTTCTACGGATTAGAGGTTTTGGTTGGGTTTGTTCAGGGACTAATATTTGCTGGTTTAACTTTGGTCTTTGCAGTTTTGGCAGTTACTCCTCATGCAGAGGAACATTAAATAAGTATAGAGAAGGAGTTAAAGATATGGATGCTTTAGGGGTTATCATCTCGTTTGCTATTTTTGGCGTATTAGCTGCCGGGGTTGGTGGAATATTCGCGATTTATACGAAACAAGATTAGAGATGCACTATATATCATAAGAAACCATTACTAATTACTTTATAAAATAGATGGTTGTCTAATTTATCACTTTAATTTTCAATAGGAGGAAAACGTGGAAGCTTTAACAGAAGGTGCGGCTAAATTATTAGGAGCTGGTATCGCTATAGGAATGGGTTTGATTGGACCAGGTATTGGAATTGGTATTTTGGGTGCAGCAGCAATGAATGCTATCGGTCGTAACCCAGAGGCACGTGGAGCTATTTTAACGAATATGATACTTGCTATAGCATTCGCGGAAGCTCTAGGTATTTATGCACTTATCGTGGCAGTTATATTAGCGTTGGTAGCTTAGTATAGCTATCAGGTAGGAGATCTGTATGGAATCATTAGGCTTTCATTGGCCTAGTTTGATTGTTTATCTCGTTAACTTCTTGATTGTACTTGGCGTACTTTACAGGATGGGGTATAAACCTATCCTGCGAATGCTTGATGAGAGGTCTAAACGTATAGAAAGCAGCTTAGCTGCTGCTGAGAAAGCTAGTAAGGAATCAGCGGACTCTCAAGATCGTATAAAACAAGAACTTAATGAGGCTCGACAAGAAGGCCAAAAATTAATGGCGCAAGCTAAAGAAATAGCTGATCGCTATCGCGATGAAGAAATGGAGAAAATTAAGCTTGAGATCCAGGCACTGGCAGAGAAAGCACATCAAGATATTGAACATGAACGGCAGGTTGCTTTAGCGGGCTTAAAGGAACAGTTTGCAGATCTTGTTCTTATGGCTGCTGGTCAGGTAGTGGATCGGTCTTTAGATCCAAGTGTTCATAAGGATTTGATTGAAAAAGCTATTTCTCAGAGCTCTAAATTCAAAAACTAGGGGGTTAAGTAATGGCGCGTAGGCCAACTGGCAAGAGATATGCTCGTGCTCTTTTTGACTTGGCTGTTGATAACAACAGTATTGAAGAATGGACGGGTGTACTAGTTGATATTGTTGCTGTCTTGGATGAAGAGAACAGTTCTCGTTCTGACTCACTGTTTGAGCTTTCGTCATCCAAACAGAAATCTATATTCCTGCCTGCTGTTAATGAATTACACCAAATTCTGCAGAACCTTATCGCGCTGTTGATAGCGCGATCATCCCTCGCATTACTACCAAGTATTGCTGGTGAGTTTAAGGATCTTGCAGACAAGCATTACGGAAGGGAGAGAGGCGTTGTCTACACAGCTGTGGACTTGGAACCGCCAGCTCTCGACCGTTTAAAAAAGATTCTGGAACAATCCTTTGGAAAATCAATTCTTTTGGAAAATCAAGTGGATGAGTCAATTGTAGGGGGAATATTGGTTCAGATAGGGGATACGGTTTTAGATGGTACAACTGCTAGCAGATTGTCTTCGTTGAGAAATTCGTTGATGGAAAATACTGCTAGATAAAATTGAGTTAATAGAATTCGGAGGTTTACATGGCATCTAGAGGGGAAGATATAGCATCAGTTCTTAAACGTCAGATACAGGAGTTTTCTGGCGAAATTACAATGTCTGAGGTAGGAGTGGTCATAGAGGTTGGTGATGGAATCGCTAGGATTCATGGACTGGCTGGTTGTCGATACAACGAACTATTACAGTTCCCTAATGATATTATTGGCCTTGCTCTAAACCTAGAGGAAGACAGTATTAGTGCTGTTCTACTGGGTGATGATTCTTTAGTTAAAGAAGGAGACCAAGTTAAAGCAACCGGTCGAATAGTAGAGGTTCCTGTTGGTGTTGGGCTGCTTGGTAGAGTAGTGGATCCACTGGGTAGACCTCTAGACGGCAAAGGCCCTGTTCAATCGAGTGCTCAAAGGCCAGTAGAAAAAGTTGCTCCCAACGTGGTGACTCGAAAGTCAGTTAGTACTCCTGTTCAAACTGGAATTAAGTCAATTGACGGAATGATTCCTATTGGACGTGGTCAGAGAGAACTAATCATTGGTGATAGATCAACAGGTAAGACTGCCATTGCAGTTGACACAATCATCAACCAGAAAGATGGTGACTTAGTCTGTATTTATGTGGCTATTGGTCAAAAAGTTGGTAAAGTAGCCCAAATCAGGACTGTTTTGGAAGAAAGTGGTGCCTTAGATCATACGATTATTGTAGCTGCTAACGCGTCAGATCCTGCCCCGCTTCAATTCTTAGCTCCTTATTCAGGTTGTGCTATAGGTGAGGAGTTTATGGCTGATGGAAAAGATGCATTAATTATCTACGATGATTTGACTAAGCACGCGTGGGCTTATCGACAGCTATCGCTTCTTCTGCGAAGACCACCGGGTCGAGAGGCTTACCCTGGTGATGTTTTCTATTTGCACAGTAGGCTTTTGGAACGTGCAGCTAGGCTGGATGAAAATAATGGAGGAGGCTCTTTGACTGCTTTACCTGTTTTGGAAACTCAGGCAGGAGATGTTTCGGCTTATGTACCCACGAATGTTATTTCTATCACAGATGGCCAGATTTATTTGGAAGCAGATATGTTTAATAGTGGTATTAGACCGGCAGTTAATGCAGGTTTGTCTGTTTCAAGAGTAGGAGGAGCGGCTCAAACAAAGGCTATGAAAAAAGTTGCTGGCAGATTGCGGTTAGAGTTGGCTCAGTATAGAGAACTTGCAAGTTTTGCCCAGTTTGGGACCTCAGATCTTGATGCTGTTACTAGGGCTCAATTAGAGCGTGGCCAGAGAATCATAGAGGTACTTAAGCAAGATCAATATGCCCCTGCCTCATTAGCTGAACAGGTGATGATTATGTATGGCATCACCAATGGGCACTTGGATGACGTTCCTGTGGAAAAAATCAAGACATTTGAATCTGCATTTCTAGAATATGTTAAAACAAGTGCACCCGATATTGCTAAGGGAATAACTGAGACGAAGGACATAACAGATGAAATAGCCAATAAGTTAAACACTGCGTTGGGTGATTTCAAATCAATGGCCTCTTTTTAAGAAGACAATCAGAATGAGAACTGTAGGACATAATAGTGGCAATAGTAACTAATGTACGAACAATAAAGAGAAGAATTCGTAGTGTTCAGAACACTGCGAAAATAACCAAAGCTATGCAGATGGTAGCTGCATCCAAGATGCGGAAGGCACAGCAACAAGTGATTGCCTCTAGACCATATGCTGTAAAGTTGTCTGAAATACTTGCAGATATAAAGGCTACGTTAGATGATGAAGACCTGCAAAATCCATTGCTCGTAACTAGACCAGTCAAGTCAGTGATGGTAATTCACATTACCCCTGACAGAGGTTTGTGTGGTGGGTTGAACTCGAATCTAAATAAAAGTGCGGGGAGTTTTGTTTTAGCTCAAGATGATCCTGTTTCTATAATTACTGTGGGTAAAAAAGGTAGAGACTTTATGGTCCGGTCAGGTGCTTCGGTTTTAGCAGAATTTACTGGAATTGGTGATCAGCCAAGTTATGACAGTATTTTGCCGGTAGGTAAACTTGCAATGGATGCTTATATCAATGGGTCAGTAGATAAAGTCTTTCTTTCCTTTGCTGAATTTGTGAATACAACTATACAAAGACCTTTGATGAGGCAACTATTACCCTTAGAAATTCCTGAATCTGCTGAATCATCTAGTGGGCAATACTTTTACGAGCCGGATGTTATTAACGTATTGGATGATTTAGTACCTCGATATATTGAGACTCAGATATATCAAGGATTACTGGAAGCAGTGGCAAGTGAACACTCAGCAAGAATGGTTGCCATGCAGAATGCTACGGATAACGCTAAGGATATGATAGAAGACTTGAAATTAACTATGAATAAAGTTCGCCAAGAGACAATTACTAAAGAATTGTTGGAAGTTATTGGAGGCGTGGCGGCACTGAACTAAAAAGGAGAGTTATATGACGGAGAGCTCGAAAGGTAAAATAGTACAGATTATTGGTACTGTCGTAGACGTAGAATTTAATGAAGGAGAATTACCAGCCTTGTTTAATGCGCTGGAGGTCGAAGAAGTAACTGAGCGATTAGTACTTGAAGTGGAACAGCACATTGGGAATAATTGGGTCAGATGTTTGTCTCTTGCTCCAACAGATGGCTTGATGAGAGGACAGCCTGTGACAGATACAGGAAAGCCAATTTCTGTTCCTGTGGGAGAAGGATCTTTGGGGCGTATGTTTAATGTTATTGGAGAGCCTCTTGATAATCTTGGTGATCCCAAAACAGAAGAATACTGGCCTATTCATAGAGCAGCTCCATCTTTTGATGAACAGGCAACTACCACGGATATGCTGGAAACTGGATTAAAAGTAGTTGACCTGATCACTCCGTTTACAAAAGGTGGGAAAATTGGAGCGTACGGTGGGGCAGGGGTAGGAAAAACCGTAATTATTATGGAGCTTATCCGTAATATTGCTACAGTGCACAAAGGTTATTCTGTTTTTGCTGGGGTTGGCGAAAGGTCTAGGGAAGGTAATGACCTTTGGCATGAGATGCAGGACTCAGGAGTTATTAATAATACAGTATTGGTATTTGGTCAGATGAATGAGCCGCCTGGTGTTCGACTGAGAATAGGCTTAACTGGTTTAACTATGGCAGAGTACTTTAGAGACACCCAAGGGCAGGATGTACTGTTGTTCATAGATAATATTTATCGGTATATTTTGGCAGGAATGGAAGTTTCAGCAACACTTGGGAGAATGCCATCAGCTGTCGGATATCAACCCACTTTATCGACTGAGATCGGTCAACTTGAAGAACGCATTACGTCTACGAAAAACGGTTCTATTACATCCTTCCAAGCAATCTACGTGCCAGCTGACGATTATACTGATCCTGGTGTAGCAACAACTTATGGTCATTTGGACGCAGTAATCGCCCTTGAGCGTTCCATAGCAGAACAAGGTTTGTATCCAGCCGTGGATCCATTGACTTCAAATTCTCGCATCTTGGATCCGCTAGTCGTAGGTGCAGAACACTATGCAGTAGCTAGAGGTGTCCAATCGGTCTTACAAAGGTTTAAAGACTTACAGGATGTGATCGCTATTTTGGGTATCGAAGAACTTTCAGAGGAAGACAAAGTGGTTGTAGCTAGAGCTAGAAAAATCCAACGTTTCTTGTCACAGCCTATGTTTGTTGCTGAAGCTTTTACAGGCCAAGAAGGTAGATATGTATCTATACAGGATACGATAAAAGGATTTAAGGAAATATTAGATGGTAAACATGATGCCCTTCCGGAACAAGCATTTTATATGGTTGGTACAATTGAAGAAGCAGTAGAAAAGGCGCAAAAGCTTTCTTCAGGGAGCTAATAATGAGCACAAATCTTGAAATATTGACGGCAGAAGGGGAGATCTTCAATCAAGAAGTTGACCTAGTGGTATTACCTGGTATTGAAGGAGAATTGGCAGTATTGCCTGGCCATGCACCCCTTGTGACTAAACTTGACTCTGGTCAGTTACTAATTAGAACTGGTAAAGAAGAAGAATATCTGGTTGTCTTTGGGGGTTTTGTCCAAGTTTTGGCCCATAAAGTTACGGTTTTGGCTGATGCAGCTGAACGAGTTGATGAAATTGATGAAGAAAGGGCTAAAAGCGCTATGGACCGCGCCCAGACGCGTATGGAAACAGTTGATACAGACGTCAACTTGGAACGTGCGCTGTCATCACTTAGAAGGTCGACCATTCGTTTGAATGCTTCAGCTCGCTTTAAGAGAAAACGAAGTTCTGGGCTTACGGAACAGGTGTAATTCTTACGTGATAAACTGGCTTAATTATTGAAGTAATGTCTAACATAAGACCTTCATCTTGGTGGTGTGCTTACTTTGCATATTGGTTTTGGCAGGATTGAATTTAGGCTTCATAGCTCTAGGAACTTAAAGGCGAAACGCGCTTTACTTCTTCCCCTTAAAGCGAGATTAGCAACACTGTTTAATGTAGCTTGTGCAGAAGTATCCCATCTTGATCAGCCGAATCTAGGTGTCCTTGGCTTTTCTTGTGTTAGCAATTCAGGTGTTCAGGCGAGAAGGATTCTTGATCAAATAGTAGATTACCTGGAATCGAGCAGGTCTCAAGTTGAAATAATTGACCACCAGTTAGAAGTGATTAGTTTTTAATTTAGCAGGTTTGATTTTAATTTGTATCCTATTAGTGCCTCCATAAGGAACCACGTTTTGTCTTTCTGTAGCAGGCTAAAGATCTATTAACTGTGTTACAATCCGACGGAGAAATGGGCTCACGGTGAGGTTTTCTATGATAAGTCAATATGTAGCTAGTGGTGACAATATAAGGGTTATTGAGTCAGACGGGCTATCATGGATAGATATTGAGCGTCCGAGTAAGGAAGATGTATACGGATTACGAGATGTTTTTCCATTTCATGAGTTGGATCTGGAAGACTGTTTAAGTAGAGTCCAACTCCCGAAAATAGACGAATATCCAGATTATTTGTTTATGGTTCTTCATTTTCCATTGTTCAATAAAAAGACAAAGCTCACAGTATCGAGCCAATTGTGTGTTTTTGTTGGCTCAGATTATTTAGTGACAGTTCACAGTGGAAATTTGCGTCCACTGGTGCGTTTGTTTAACGAATGCGAAAAAAATGCCGAATTGTTCTCTAAAATGATGGCTGAGCGAAGTTCTGGTATGTTGATGTATAGAATACTGGATGTATTGGTCGATTATTGTTTTCCGATTGTATATAAACTAAATGCTATGATCGACTCCCTTGAAGAACAGATCTTTGATTCAAGGGATAAAAGCGTTGTTCGCAATCTATCGCTTTTGCGGCGAGATATTCTTGCATATAGAAGGATCACTAGACCTCAAATAGGTCTTTTTGAAATACTGGAAAAAAATCAATTTACTGTTTTAGGTAATGTTAATACTGGTGTGTATTTTGGTGATCTAGCTGATCATATGAGGAGGCTGTGGGCAGATTTAGAAGATTTAAAAGAAGTAATAGAAGGCTTACATGATACTCATGCTTCTCTTATATCCAATAACACAACAGAAACCATGCGAGTGTTAACAATTATTGCCACTATAGTTTTGCCACTAACCGTTGTTTCTGGCTTGTATGGAATGAATGTTGAACCATTACCTTTTAAGGACACCGGGGCTGGATTTTGGGTTGTTCTCGGAACTATGGGTTTTATAGCTTCTGCTATGGTCATATTCTTTAAAATCAGACGTTGGTTATAACTGAGTTTCTGATTTAGCTCTATGTTGGCTGTATTGGGCTTGTCTTAATGGACAGTTAGTAGGATTGACATGAAAAATACTATTCATAATTCGCTTGCTGGATTTGTATATGATGACTTAATGTCCCGGCATATGCTTCGCCAAGATCATCCGATGCAACCAATTCGCTTACATTATCTGAAAGAACTATTGGATGCATATAAAGTATTTGATTCAAAAAACGGTGTATTAGTTAAACCTCGTGAAGCAACTGAGACTGAGCTCTTGGAATTTCATGACTCTAATTATGTAGATGCAGTTAAATCCCTTAGCAGTGGCGAGACCCTTGAGGGATTTTCCAGATTTAACTTCGATAATTTTGGTGATAATCCCACGTATCCTGGTATGTATGATTCTGCTGTTTTATCTACAGGTGGCTCTCTAACTGCTGTTGAATTGATAACTAATGAACAAATGGGCTTGGCATTTAACCCTTCTGGAGGATTGCATCATGCATTCCCGTCCTATACATCCGGTTTCTGTATCTTTAACGATCCTGTTATTGCTATTAATAAATTAGTGAAACTTGGATTGAAAGTACTGTATGTTGATGTTGATGCCCATCACGGTGATGGTGTTCAATCAGCTTTTTATAATACTGATCAAGTCACCACAGTCTCGTTTCACGAGTCAGGGGAATTCTTATTTCCTGGGACTGGTTCCTCCGATGAAATTGGTACAGATTCAGGAAGAGGCTACTCGATTAATGTTCCATTAGGCCCATATACTGGAGACGATGTTTATCTTTGGGCTTTCGAAGAATGTTTACTGCCTGTTGTTGAAAAAGTTAGTCCTGATATTTTAGTCTCTCAAGTGGGTATAGATACCTACTATTCTGACCCGTTGACACATTTAAACCTCACAACTAATGGGTATGCTAACCTGTTACAACACTTTAAGGGATTTAATTTACCTTGGGTATGTTTAGGTGGGGGAGGCTACGATTTATTAGGCGTTGCAAAGTGTTGGGCTATAGCTTATTCCGTCATGATTAAAGAATCCTTGAGTGACATCGTCCCTGAGCCGTTTGCATCTAAGTATAGTGTAGACTCTCTTTATGATAATAAAGAACTAGAACTCGTCACTCAAACCGAAGATAGATGTCGATCGTTTGCTGAAAAGAGTGTTCTGGCAATTCATAATAATGTTTTACCTCTATTTAAGAAAAACCGTTAAGAGGGTTTTTCTTGAGCAAGTTTGTAGTAATTGGTTTACTTTGTCTCCTCGGTAGGGGGAGGATCTTCATCTGAGACTTCTCTATATTCGCCCTCAACTGTTTCGCTGGTGGGTTCGTTGCTGACAGGGTCTTCAGGATTTATGTCACCATCTTGGCTCTGACCCATAGACTGGGCTACGGTGGATATCTTCTCTTGTAGTTCTTTTGTTGAACTGTTGATTTGCTCTATGTCATTCGATTCAATAGATGACCTCACAGAGGCGATTAATTCCTCAATGCTTTTTTTGTCAGTAGCATCCATCTTTTCTTTTTGTTCCTCGCACAATTTTTCAGCATTGTATATTAAAGAATCGGCTACATTTTTTGATTCGATTAGATCCTTTTGCTTTTTATCTTCGTCGGCGTGTAGTTCAGCTTCAGCAACAAGCTTTTCAACCTCTTCTTGCTCCAAGCCAGAACTTCCTGTAATGGTGATGCTCTGCTGTTTTCCTGTTCCCTTGTCTTTCGCGGAGACATTAAGGATACCGTTAGCATCTATATCAAAGGTAACTTCAATTTGTGGAGTTCCTCTAGGAGCCGGCAATATCCCGTCAAGAATGAATTTCCCTATTGATTTGTTTTCAGAAGCAAGGCTTCTTTCACCTTGAAGGACATGTATTTCTACGCTGGGTTGACTATCAGCTGCAGTACTAAAGACTTCACTTTTTCCATGCGGGATAGTTGTATTGCGGCCTATTAATGTGGTTGCAACTCCGCCTAATGTTTCTATACCTAGTGTCAAAGGCGTAACATCGAGGAGTAATACATCATTGATGTCTCCTTGCAGGATACCTGCCTGAATAGCAGCACCCATTGCAACAACTTCGTCTGGATTTACACCTTTGTGAGGTTCTTTCCCAAAAAGTGCCTTTGCCTTTTCTATTACTGCAGGCATACGAGTCATTCCTCCAACTAAGACTACATTGTCGATATTGGATGATGACAATCCGGCATCTTTGATTGCTTGTTGGCATGGAACTACGGTTCTTTCTACCAAGTCAGAAACGAGTTGCTCTAGCTTAGAACGTGATAATGTTAAAACTAGATGTTTTGGTCCAGAGGCATCAGCTGTTATAAATGGAAGGTTGATTTCTGTTTGCACTACACTCGATAGTTCAATCTTAGCTTTTTCTGCAGCTTCTTTTAATCTCTGTAAAGCCATTTTATCGGACCGAAGGTCAATTCCTTGCTCCTTCTTAAATTCATCTGCAACCCAGCCTAAAATTCTATCGTCGAAATCATCTCCTCCTAAATAAGTATCTCCATTGGTAGCTTTTACTTCGATTACTCCTTCAGCAATTTGAAGAATGGAAATATCAAAAGTGCCTCCTCCTAAGTCATAGACTGCTATGGTTTGATCATTATTTTTTTCAAGTCCGTATGCTAGAGATGCTGCCGTAGGTTCATTGATTATTCGTTGGACTTCCAATCCAGCTATTTGACCTGCATCTTTCGTGGCTTGCCTTTGGCTATCATCGAAATAAGCAGGTACTGTGATGACCGCCTGTGTGATACTCTCCCCAGTCTTTGCTTCTGCATCTTCTTTAAGTTTACGTAGAATCATAGCTGATATTTCTTGCGGGGAATGTTCTTTATCTGACATTTGTACCCTAACATCGCCATTAGGTCCCGCGCTAAGTTTATAAGGGAGATTGGGTTGAGCTTTATCTACTTCTGTATCACCAAAACGTCTGCCAATAAGGCGTTTGACTGAGTAGAGGGTATTCTCTGGATTAGTAGTTGCTTGACGTTTTGCAGTTTGTCCTACATAGCGCTCTTGGGTTTTAGGATTCACTGCTACTACTGATGGGGTGGTGCGGCCTCCTTCAGCGTTTTCGATAACCCGTGGTTCTCCTGCGTCCATGATTGCCATACAGGAATTAGTGGTTCCTAGATCAATTCCTATAAGTTTAGCCATTTGTGTTTTCCTCCTAGTGGATTAAATAAGTATGTTTGGAAATATATTTAAAGCGGTGAATTGTGTTTTATTCTTTTGGTGTAGAAGCGACAATAATTTGGGCTGGTCTCAAAGTTTGCTCTCTAAAATAATAACCATCACGGATAATATGGATTACTGTATTATCCGTTACCTCGTTACTTTCTTGGTGCTGGATTGCTTCGTGGATGTTGGGATCAAAAACGTCACCTATTTCGACTGGAATAGGCTTCACGGAGTTGATCTCTAGAACACTGAGTAGCTTTCTTTTAATCAGCTTGACTCCTTCAGTGAAATCGTCATTAGTGACGTTATCATCAACGTGCTTCAGAGCCATTTCAAAGTCATCAATGATAGGTATTATGGTAAGCATGATACCCATAGTATTACGTTGAATGGATTGGGTAGATTCTTCCAAAGATCGTTTTTTATAGTTAGTTAAATCAGCCTGAGCTCTCAGCGCAATGTTCTCCAGGCGTTTGTGTTCTTCCTCTGCCTTTGAGAGTTTATCACTCAGGGTTTCTGCATCTCCACAGGTTGTCGAATCCTGGCTTTTCTTTGAATTAGATGCTTCGTGATTTTTTCCGATATTCTTTGGTTTAGTGGTTTTATTTGGTTTCTTAGTCATGATTACCTACTATTCGCCTGTACGTGCTTTGGTTATATTCATTAGTTCTAGAAGGCGACTTAAGTCTTTATTAGTGGTCCTTCCAGGGATATTATGCAAAACCTGCTTAGCTGCAGACGGTTTTCTTTTAGGAAATCCGTGCAACAGTGCCATAGTGATTCTGACTCCTGCTAAATTTAACTTAAGATCGTCTATCAGGAGTTTGATTGCTTGGATAGTCATGATGTCATCTTGGGAATAAAGTCGTAGCATTCCAATGGTTCGACTGGGCTTTATAAGGCCAAGACGTTCATATTTCCTAAGAGTTTGGGGATGCATTTTTAGCATTTGGGAGGCAACGCTAATGATGTATAAGCCTTTTGATTCTTTATGGTTTCTCGGATCAGCAGATTGATTAGATCTATCTGCTAGTGCCGTTTTTCCCATATTCTTTGGTGGTTGAGTGAAATGAGGTAGCAATTTATTGCTTCGCCTGGTCCTAAATGATGGCATATCACTGAAATTGTCTTTGTATAGCTTTTTCATAGCACTTAGAAATGATTGATAAATTAGTCTGGCTTCGATTCATTTACTTATTATTGTATCATATAACTTGATACGATATGTGTCAATGTTATGCTGTAATTGGAGTTGTGATATTTATCTAGGTTCTAGGAGTTATAAGATGGTATTTTGAGATGTCTCTATATCCGCCTTTATCCCACATTGCTATAATATGGGATAAAGATCTGCTGTTGGATAACAGTCGATTTTGATTTCACGTTATGATTAAGTCAGATATGATATCAGCTTCAGGGATCAGTAAATCATTTGCTAAACAAAGGGTTTTAGTTGATGTTTCATTTTCAGTTGCTTCTGGGGAATGTATTCAATTATTAGGTGATAACGGTTCTGGAAAGACTACATTACTTAGAGCCTTAGCCACTCTTATCTCAATTGATGAAGGAAGTCTGTTTATCGGGGGCCATGACTCTCAAACGGATAAAACATATATTAGGGGCAAGATTGGATTTTTAGGCCATCAACCTCTCGTTTATTCCAACTTAACTGTGTCTGAAAACTTGAAGTTTTCCTCTAGCCTTTTTCAAGTTCTAAACTACAGTAAAAAAGTGCCTGAAGTCTTAGGTCGTGTCGGATTATCTGACTTCAAGGATAAACGAGCTGGAATGCTTTCTCATGGTTTAATGAAACGGGTATCAATTGCCCGTATACTCCTTCAGGAACCAGAAATCCTTTTGTTAGATGAACCTGAAACAGGATTAGATAATCAGGGAGTTTCGGTTTTACAAGAATTGGTGAAGGCCAATAAATCCAGAGGAGGTAGCACGATTATGACGACTCATAATCCTGAAAAGGCTCGATCCATTGCTGATAGGATATTAATATTGGCTGGAGGCAAAATAACACCTAACTTGTAACTTTTTATTAAATTACGTCACAAGTTCAGGTAGTTAATTAGAGGGTAATGTGATTGAGTCACTTAAGATAATAAGCGTTGTCATAATAGCTATCCTGAAGAAGGATTTATTACAAGAAAGGCGAACAAAAGAAACATTTATCCCGATTTTGATTTTCGGGATGCTTGTTATTCTGATATTTGGCTTTGCTGTAAATCCTTCACCAGTAGTATTGGCATCTATAGCTCCTGGATTGGTGTGGGTGGCATTTGTACTTGCTGGTTTCCTTGCGGCTAACCGGTCATTAGTAATTGAAATTCAGGAAGAAACTATAGATTTATTGTTGTTGGCGTTGTTCGATAAGTCGTTCGAATCTCGCCCCACCTGCCCACAAATTTCAACGATGGCTTTTTGGTATTTTCTTCGCCATCAGCCCATTTCCCATCAGCCTCGTAGATATTTTGCCAAGCATCTTTGGTAAAAAGTAACTCACCGTTTTCAACGAGGCATTCAGTAAGAACCTCAAACCAATTTTCAAGAAAGTCCTGACCTTCATCGATTAGGACCGCATCGAAGGAAAAATTATGCCCCGAAGTGTCCCTCAAGACGCTTTGCGCAATTTTGGGTAATACTTCGTCTATGTATCGCGACAATGATTTGTTGTTGATAGCCTTTTCGTCTTCTGTGAGCTCCCGGCCATTTTCGCGACGAATGTCGCTACATAAAAGGTGGAAATTTGTAACCACGATCTTCCGCGGATGAAAACCAAAGGGCATCCGTTTTATGAGATCATTAATATAGTTCACCAACGCTCGATTATAACAGACGACCGGCACGCGTTTCCCACGAGAAGCAAGGTGGGCTGCTTTGTGAGCAATCA
>CAJWUJ010000025.1 GCA_913047625.1 uncultured Dehalococcoidia bacterium
AGAGACAGCTGAAGCAGAAGTAACAGAGACAGCTGAAGCAGAAGTAACAGAGACAGCTGAAGCAGAAGTAACAGAGACACCTGAAGTGGAAGTAACAGACCAGGATGAAGACTCCAGTTCTTCCAATAAAGATGAGGAGTAAGAGCGTGGCAGAAAAATATTACTACGGAACAGGGAAGCGAAAAACATCTATAGCTAAGGTTCGTCTTTATCCATCTAAAGCTAATCAAGATGGTGGTCAACTGATTAATGACAAGCCGATGAGTGAGTCTTTTTCACGACAATCTTGGAAAGCATTAATATTGGAGCCTCTTGCTGTTACAGATCAGTTAGAAAGTTTTAGTGTAGTCGCCCAAGTTTATGGAGGTGGAGTAGTGGGTCAGGCTGGGGCCATTAGACTAGGGATATCTAAAGCCTTGGTTTTGGCAAAACCGGAACTCAAGAAAGTTTTGAGAGATCACGGATTGCTAACTAGGGATGCAAGAATTAAAGAAAGCAAGAAGTATGGTCTCAAGAGGGCGAGACGTGCTCCGCAATACACCAAGCGTTAAACGCACCGGTTAATAATTGGTTTTCTTGGACTTGAGGATTTCGATAATGCCCACAGGTCCTGGGTCGATGTTTTTGAGTAAAGCTAGGTAATAGCTTACGTAGTCTCCTAGCTGGACTATAGATAGAACTTGGGCCATGGTGTTTATTTGCTCAACTTTAACTAATTCGTAAGGCACGTGAATCCCTTGTAGATATTTGACGAAATCCATGAAAGGGTTATCTTGGTATTGCTTCACTGTTTGTGGTTCCAATAAAATAACCATTGGGAAAAACGTAGAATAGGTAGTGGGTTGAAAAGACTCGACACTGTTATGGAGAAATTCTGGCATAGCTTCCCAAATTGCGATGGACTTTGAGTTTTCGTTGAACTGAGTTTTCCAACGCCTAGCTACCGATTCAAAAATGTCATAGCCAATAATTATAGGAAGGCTGTATCCAATTCGTGTCGCTATTTGCTTGGCGTAGTTGGACTTGGTAGGGACCTTATGATTCCAGTTCTCGCTATTGATTTTCAATTGTTCAATCGTGCTAGTCACATATGTATGTTGGCTGGGTATAAAACCTAGCCTATCGAGTATGGATACCAGATTAAGAAAGCTATAGCCAATAGCTGACCTGGGTTCTCCTGTGAAGTCAATCGATAATGATGGTAAGTTTAATGAGTCACTTTTTTCCTGTAAGATTCCTCCAGATGTTGAGCATATAACTCGGCATCCTCTCCTAATGGCATCGTCAAAGATCGTTAGGGTTTCTTTGGTGTTGCCTGAATAGCTGCAGGCTATAACTAGAGTTTCGTCGTTTACCCATGTAGGTAGGATTGAACTTCTGATGACACTTATTGGAATATTGCTTTGATACCGGAATAAATCTTTGACAAGATTGCCAGAAATAGCTGATCCTCCCATTCCGACAATAGCAATCTGCTTGAATTTAGAATACTCGGGTGGTAATTCATTTTTGTTCGACTTGGCCCAAGCAGAACCACATTGTAAATGAAAATCTGCGAGTCTTTCACGCATACCTGTGGAGTCAACACTAAGAATCGTTTCTATGCTGTCAAGGTTATTTGTTGGATCTATGTTGGACTTATCCATTAGATTTGTTAAATCCCTACGAGCCTTTTTAAGTCGGCCAGAATCTCACTAGTATGTCGTGGTGACATCCCCTCTGCATATAGTCGCAATAAAGGTTCTGTTCCGGAGAATCGTATGAGGCACCAAAAGCCATCTTCTAGATAAAATTTGAACCCGTCAAGATTGTTAGTTTCAAGGACTTTCATTCCTCCTAACATAGAGGGATTACTGGCATCAATGCGTTTGGAAATGTTTTTTCTACTGCTAGGTGGAAAAAACAAATCCCACCTATCATAATAGTGAGGGCCAACTATTTCCTCCAACCAGTTGGTCAGCTCTTCTGGGGTTTTTTGAGTTTTTGCCATTAGAGACAAGAACATTATTCCACTGAGGATTCCATCTCTTTCAGGGATGCTTCCTCGGAAGGTATAGCCACCGCTTTCTTCTCCAGCTGCTAGCCCGTCTTGTGATAAAAATTCTGGCCCTAAGTGTTTGAATCCTACTGCTGTTTCGACTATAGGTACCTTATATTGAGAAGCTAGTTTATCGATCATTGTTGTCATAGTTACCGACCGAATTAAAGGGCCTCTTAATCCCAGTACTTCTAGTTGATAAAGGCATAACAGAGAAAACACTTGAGATGTAGTTATAAATTTCCCCTTCTCATTAACAATGCCTAAACGGTCACTGTCTCCATCAAGTGCTATACCTACGCTTGATTGGTTTTTGATAATTAATGAACAAAGGAGTTGTAAATTTTTCTCAATAGGTTCTGGTTGTATCATTCCAGGAAAGATAGGGTTCCGTTCACTTCTAAGCTCATCTATGGATCCTGACATAGAACCAAGGACATGGGAAAAGTACCCTGATCCGGTTCCGTGCATATTATCGACTAGTATATGAAGATCGCTCTCAAGAATGCTGGTAACATCTGCCATGACTGGTAGGTGTACAAGATATAAAGTGGAAGGATCAATTTCTTGTATCAAATTCTTATTCCAGGCTTCTTCAAAGCTAAGGAGCTCCTTAGGATAGTGTGTTACTTCAATGGCTTGCTCTACTTCTGAAACTATCTTGCTGGATGCGCTGCCTCCGTAAGAAGGTCGGAACTTAAGCCCGTTCCAATTACCTGGATTATGGCTAGCTGTGATGATAATGGCACCTGCAGCTCCAAGAGCATTGATATTAGAACTAATTACTGGTGTGGGAGCAGCTTGATCACACAAGTAAACTGGGATTTCTTTAGATGCAAGGACTAGGGCTGCCTCTGCAGCAAAATCTTCTGATGAAAACCTTGTATCGTAGCCTACTATAACGCCTTTCGAGGCTTGGTTACTGCTTACAAGGTAGTCTCCAATACCCGAAGCACAGCGCCGGAGGTTTTGGAATGTGAAATCCCTAGCTATTATTCCTCTCCAGCCATCAGTGCCAAATTTAATTGAGTCCATTTAACACCTTAATCTTAGGCCGTATTAGTTTCTTGGTCGGTAATGATGCTCAGTTTTGCTGCGCGTTTTAACGTTTCAGCTTTGTCGGTGGATTCCCAAGGCAGATTGGCATCTACGCGGCCAAAGTGACCGTAACTAGCCGTTTGCTGATAAATTGGTTTACGGAGGTCAAGATCTTGGATAATGGCTCCTGGCCTGAGATCAAAATGTTTTTCTATAAGCTGGCTTATTGATTCGTCAGGTATTCTTCCTGTGCCAAATGTTTCCACTGAAATCGAGATCGGAGAAGATTTTCCTATAGCGTATGAAAGTTGAACCTCCACTCTTTCTGCAAGATCAGCTGCGACAAGGTTTTTTGCCACATACCTTGCAGCGTATGCTGCTGAACGATCAACCTTAGTAGGATCTTTACCTGAAAAAGCTCCTCCCCCGTGTCGTGCAGCCCCACCATAGGTGTCCACTAAGATTTTTCGTCCTGTGAGACCTGCGTCACCTTTAGGGCCTCCTATAACGAACCTACCCGAAGGATTTACAAAAATGGACGTTTCGCTATCCACAAGTGCCTTTGGTAAAACTGGAGATATAACTAACTCCTTAATGTCACGTTCGATAGTCTCAGGGCTTATTTCAGGATCATGTTGGGTACTAATGATGGCAGTATGCACTCTAGCGGGTTTTCCGTATGCATATTCAATAGTTACTTGAGATTTTCCATCAGGACGTAGATAAGGAATCAGCCCTTCCTTTCGAACGTATGATAATCTTCTGGTGAGTTGATGAGCTAAATGAATAGGCAACGGCATCAACTCTTCAGTTTCGTTGCAAGCGAAACCGACCATCATTCCTTGATCTCCAGCTCCTAGAGACTCAATGATATCAATATTTGAACTAGACCCTCTTGTTTCCAAAGAGTGGTCAACTGCAGATGATATGTCTGATGATTGTTCTTTAACTGCAACTATAACTCCACAGGTTTCAAAATCAAAGCCGTAATCAGAACTTGTGTAACCCACAGTTTTGATAGTATCCCTAGCTATTTTAGCAATATCCACATATGTGCTAGTGGTAATTTCGCCCATAACCATTACTAAACCAGTAGTTGTAGCCGTTTCACATGCCACTCTTGCATTAGGATCTTTAAGTAATATCGCATCTAGAACAGCATCCGAAATTTGGTCGCATAGCTTGTCGGGATGTCCTTCAGTAACTGATTCAGATGTAAAAAGATATGAAGGGGAATCTGAGAATGTAGTACTCATGCAATTAGTACTCCTTCGCAATATAGTTGGTGTATTATGGCTCGTATATTACCGTAATGAATGAGAGGAATCAAAGCCTTAGGTTCCAATTTCCCAACTGTTTAGATAGGTATGTTGTTCCTTGGAGAGGGTGTCAATCTTAATACCTAAACTTGCCAACTTCAATTTGCCAACTTGTTGGTCTATGTCAGTGGGAACGTCATAGACATCAGCGGAAAGTTTTCCTTTCTTATTTAGTAAATATTCTACAGATAGAGATTGGTTTGCAAAACTCATATCCATTACGCTTGAAGGATGCCCTTCAGCAGCAGCTAGGTTTATAAGTCGTCCTTCTCCCAAAAGAAATAGAGTTTTGTCATCTGGCATATCAAATTGTTCTACGAATGGTCGCACAGTGTGTTTCTTTAGGGATTGGGTTTCTAAAGAAGGAATATCAATTTCTACATTGAAATGGCCACTGTTAGCCATTATTGCGCCATTTTTCATAACTGGGAAATGATCTGAATTTATAGCATTCATGCCACCAGTTACAGTAATAAATATATCTCCTTGACGTGCTGCTTCATTCATATTGGTCACATGGAAACCGTCCATTACAGCTTCGAGTGCTCTCACCGGGTTCACTTCGGTTACGGTAACGTGTGCTCCAAGTCCTTTAGCACGCATAGCGACTCCTTTCCCACACCATCCGTATCCAATCACAACTACTGTTTTTCCTGACCAAAGTATATTTGTAGCCCTTGTGATGCCGTCTAAGGTACTTTGTCCTGTACCGTATCGATTGTCGAAGAAGTGTTTAGTTTCTGCATTGTTAACTGCGACAATTGGATACAGGAGTTTTTTGTTTGCGGCCATGCTCTGTAGGCGTATTACACCTGTAGTGGTTTCCTCTGTTCCTCCAATGATTTCTCGGATTAGCTCTGAACGACTTTTATGAATGGTGGTTACTAGATCTGCCCCATCATCCAATGTTATGTGAGGTTTAATGTCGAGAGCAGAATTTATGTGCTGGTAATAGGTGTTATTATCTTCCCCATTAATGGCAAAAGTAGGTATATTGTGAATCACTGTAAGAGCTGCGGCGACTGAATCCTGAGTGCTAAGAGGATTACTTGCACATAAAGCCACGTCTGCTCCACCAGCTTTCAAGGTCAATGCTAAATTTGCAGTCTCTGTTGTCACGTGTAGGCATGCAGACACTCTCAACCCTTTCAAGGGCTTGTTCTTTTTAAATCTGTCATGAATCAGTCGTAGAACTGACATTTCTCTGGCAGCCCATTGAATGCGCTTAGATCCTTCCTCTGCCAGTCTTGAGTCTTTTATATCTCCTGATGTTGCGTTGGCTTGCACTTTTACAACCCCCTATGAATAAAATTAACCAATTAGATAATCTATTTTTTAGATTGCATACTTAGTTTATAGTTAACTGTCTTACGATATATTAATCAATTGCATCATATTTTCAAGTGTGCGAAACCTATGAATTCTTTCTTCATGAGACACTGCCTGAATTCCTTCGACTCCAAAGTGTTCCACAGTAAAAGATGCCATTACAGTTCCCATAAGCATGGCTTTTTTGAATGTTATTTCTGGGGCCAAGTCAGTAAATGCCGTCGGAGATGCTATGTAACCGAAGAATCCTCCTGCGAAAGAATCACCAGCACCTGTTGGATCTGTAACGTTTTCTATAGGCAGAGCTGGTACAGCAAAATAAGCATCTTTCTTGATTAACAAAGATCCGTATGCACCTCTTTTAATGATTAGAGCTGGTAGACCTTTGTTTAGGATATAGTGACTCGCTTTTATAATATTAGACTCCTGAGTTAGTAACTGAGCTTCCCCCTCGTTTATAATTAAAAAATCTAGCTGTGAGATAACTTGCCACAAGGAAGAATTTTTAGATTCTATCCAGAAATTCATAGTATCTCCTACTATGAGCTTTGGTTTTTTTTGCATTTGCCTTAAGACATCTAGCTGCAGATCTGGATCAATATTGGCAAGGAAAAGGTAAGGAGCTCTGGATGAGGAGTCTGTAAGAATGGGGTTAAAACTTTGCAAGACGTTTAAATCAGTTACGATAGTCTCAGCATTGCCAGTTTCATCATAAAAACCTTCCCAATGGAAAGTTTTTCCAGCAAGAGTGGAAACGTTTTCAATATTGATACTATTTTTTGAGAAAAGCGCTCTATGAGATGATTTGAAATCTTCTCCTACAACCGAGACTAGGTTGGTTTTAGCAAGACCACTAGCTGCCAATGAAAAATAGGTCGCAGATCCTCCCAATATATAATTGCGCTTTCCTCTTTCCGTGCTGATTGAATCGTAAGCTATAGTTCCGACCGCGGTGATTGTCATTAACTATTTCCCATACTCCGTAGGATAGTCATGCGCAATCCATGTTGGAGTACCTTGTTCGATGTTGTATAGCCTACTGGTATCGATACCCATAGCTGCCGCCATTTCGCAAGCTAAGCCACTGCGTACACCGGCTGCACATATGAATAATAGATTTCCATTGGCAGGAAGGGAATCTACTTGAGATAAAAGATCGTCTACACATATGTGTACAGCATTTTGAACGTGTCCTTCTAACCATTCATTTTCCTGCCGGACATCAATGACGGTTGAGTTCCCTTCTTTGACTAGTTGGTGGGCTTCATCTACATTTATTCTTCTGTAGACTTCGCCTGGTTCCTGGTGGCCTATTTCGTTTTCACTCATTCCAGTTTCTCCTTATAACTATGAGGTGGGCTATGATCAGAAAAATCAGTTAGTCGCCCTGAAAGCCGTGGTTAGCAGTTTGATTTAATCGCACAACACTACATTCCATGCGACTGAGGATCTGTGAGTCCTTGTTGAATTCAGTTAGAATCTTAGAGGTTGCTGACAGAGATTGTATCTTAAACCAAGTCGGATGAGAAGATATTTGCTACTGTGTATCGCTGTTTTGATCAAAGTAAAGATTAGAATAGTTTCTAATCAGGATCGGGTCCGGATTTATAAATAGCGGTCTACTAATGGTCCTAGGCGAAGCAGGGTATCTGGGGAAACTTTTTCTAGTGGTGTCACAATAGAATTATGTAATGCGCTTTGGCAAAAGCAAGCTTGGGTTATCTTTGGTATTTTGGGTAACAATTGTTCTAGTATATGTTTTGAATTAGTTACATTTTTCTTAACATTTGCAAGAACTGTATCTGCAGTAACTGATTCCTCATTGTCCAGCCAACAATCATAATCTGTTGCGCAGGCCAATGTTGAGTAACAGATTTCAGCTTCTCTAGCAAGTTTTGCTTCCGGTAATGCTGTCATTCCAATAATAGATACTCCCCAAGATCGATACAGCAAAGATTCTGCTTTTGTTGAAAACGCAGGTCCTTCTATAACCACGTAAGTACCCCCTTTATGTACCTTGAGGTCAAGGTATTCAACAGTGTCTGCAAGAGCTTCGCTTAGTGCTGGACAGAAAGGTTGATCGAAAGCTACATGAGCCACGATGCCTTTTTCAAAAAAAGTGGATGAACGTATTTTTGTTCTGTCCAGTATTTGGTCTGGTACTATTAAATCCAATGGTTTGATATCTAATTGCAGACTGCCAACTGCAGAGATTGAGATAATTCTAGTAACGCCTAATGACTTCAGGGCATAAATATTAGCTTGTGCAGGAATTTCAGACGGAGAAATCGTATGGTCGATGCCATGCCTTGGAAGGAATGCCACAGGGGTATTTTTCACATAACCTGTGACTATTGGGCCACTTGGTGATCCGTAAGGCGTTTGAATACTATATTCTTTAATATTGGTGAGGCTTTGAAGGGTATATAAGCCACTGCCACCGATAATGCCTACTAAATGTTGTTTCATGAATTCACCATTGCTTCAAGATTGAGGTTATAAGGTTGACGAATAATACCTAGTTCTGTGATGACAGCTGAGACGAGGTGATTGGGGGTTATGTCAAAAGCCATGTTTTGTACGGTTAAGCCTGTTAAAGCAGAACTATACCCTAAAAGGGAGGTGACTTCAGCAGCGGGTCTGTGTTCAATTGGAATTTTGTCACCAGAGTTTATACTGAGGTCTATTGTGCTAAGCGGAGCTGCTACATAAAAAGGAATGTTATTTGCTCTAGCAGCAATTGCTAATCCGTAAGTTCCAATTTTATTTGCAATATCACCATTTGCGGTTATACGGTCTGCTCCAACAACCACACATGAGATTTCACCTGAATACATTAATGATGCAGCAGCTGAGTCTACTATCAATGTATAAGGGATGTCTGTTTGGGATAGCTCCCACGAGGTTAGACGGGCTCCTTGAAGAACTGGACGTGTTTCAGTGATAAAGACTGATATATTTTTCCCTGATGCCCAGGCTGACTTGATAATCCCTAAGGCTGTACCGTGGCCTGCAGTTGCAAGGGCACCAGCATTGCAATGGGTCAAAACTGCACTGTTTTTTTCTATGAGTGCTGATCCATGGTGGCTCAAAGAGAGATTGGCCGTGATATCTTCTTTGATGATTTGGGATGCTTCGTCATTTAGTTTCAGAACTGTGGTATTGATAGAATCACTTTGATGCATAATGAACATCATTCTTGTCACAGCCCAATCTAGGTTGATAGCTGTTGGTCTAGATTGTCTAATTTGGTTGGAAATCGACGTTAACTTTTGCCGGAAAATCTCCAACTTGGTTAGAGAATGAGAGTTGTTATCAATCGGTTGGTTTTTGACTGTCTCTTTTTGGATTTTTTGTGCTGCAAGAGCTACTGCACACGCTCCTGCTATACCGATGGCCGGTGCGCCCCGCACTTTCAAGTTCTTGATAGCAGATATTACTTGGTTGCTGTCCGTCAAAGTGACGGTTTCAAGACTGTTAGGCAATTTTGTTTGATCAATTAGTTCAACTGTTGAACCTGTCCAAACTATTGGCTTGATATCTCGGCCGTTTTTTTTCATGGGACTACTTTCGTAATAGTAAGAGATGAAAGGACTAATGAAGTTAGAGTACAGTAAATACAGCTTTCAAGGTAGAGCTTTCAAATGAAAAGACCGGATCATCACTAATACTGATCTGGGCACCTAGGTTAGCCCTCTGTTCAGAGGAGTAATGACTACAGCTTTAGATAATAATCAGGAGTTGACAGTTTTACATTTCCACTAGAGAATGAACTCCGTTAGAAAAGTGTACAGATATACACTTTGAACTTGACTGTAGTCACTATTAAAGGGGGTTTATTATGGCTGATCGGAAACGTATTGGAGTTATTTTACCAAGCATAAACAATGTGCTGGAGACTAATTTAGGAACCCTAGCTCCTGAAGGTTGTACCTATCACACTACTAGGATGCCGGTAGGATCTACTAGTGTTGAATCACTAAGGAACATGAATCAGTCCGTGGAACAATGTGCAGAACTACTAAGTAGTTGTGGTATGGATGTTCTTGCCTACTGCTGCACTAGTGGTAGTTTTATTGAAGGCCCTGGATACGATCAAAAGATAATCTCGATGATTGAAAATAAAGCAGGTATCCCTACAGTCGCTACTTCTGCTGCTTCAGTAGAAGCTATGAAGTTTTTGGGATTGAAGCGAATTAGTGTGGTTACTCCCTATCCCGATGATGTTAACGCACGAATCCCTGCTTTTTTCGAAGGGAACGGCTTTGAAATTGTTAATATAGCTGGTCGTGGGTTAGGCTCTGTAAAGTCTATCGACATATGCAACGATCCAGTAGATGAAATTGAGAAATTTGCAATAGACAATTTTGATCCATCAGCCGATGGTCTCTTTATGTCATGTACTGCTTGGAATGCGTTGTCCGTGGTCGAACGGGTAGAGCAAGCAATTGGTCGTCCGGTAGTCACAGCTAATCAGGCAACAATATGGGCAGCATTCAGGAAACTTGGCTATTCCCATTCTTATCAAGGCTACGGTACATTGTTTAGAGAAGGCCTCGCAGTTCCTGCTTAATCGATCTTTCTTTTGCTTCCACTGATTTTGCCTGCAGTGCACTAGTATATTTTCAGGCCAGTGGTGCTCTATTTCTTGTAATTTGGCCCACAAGCCCCTGATGGCTTGCAAACTTTTTTATATAGGAGAAACATGCAGACAGTTGGAGTTGATGTGGGTGGTACTTTCACTGATATCTCAGTTGTTGATGAAGACGGCAAACTGAGCATCTTAAAAGTATTGTCCACACCGAATGACTTTAGTGAAGCTATTTGCTCAGGGATTGAGCAGGAAATTCAGACAGGTAATTTGGCACAGAATCAGGTTAGCAGTGTTGTTCACGCTGCTACTGTAGCAACCAATGCCATTATAACTCGAACCGGATCCAAAGTTGGTCTCATCACCACTGAAGGCTTTAGAGATATATTGGAAATAGGTCGCTTACGTTATCCGCGCTTGTATGATATGGAATGGGAAAAGCCTGCACCGTTGGTTCCTCGTTATTTACGTCGAGAGGTTAAAGAACGTGTGGATTACGCTGGTAATGTGGTCACGCCTGTTGATAAAGGAAGCATTGCTATAGCGGCACAGTCATTAGTTGATTTTGGAGTGGATTCAATAGCTATTGTGCTTATTAATTCCTATGCAAATCCAGTTCATGAGGAAATAATCCAAGATTATATTGCACGCGAATTTCCAGCGATAAATATTTCAGCTTCATATAAAGTCTTGCCTGAAGTTAAAGAATACGAGAGAACCAGTACCACTGTCATTAATGCTTACGTTAAACCTGCTATAGAACATTATTTAACGAATCTTGAAGGTAAACTTAAATCGATTGGTATTGAAGCTCCTATAATGGTGATGCAATCCAGTGGGGGAACGGTGCAATCAAAGACAGCAAAAGAACATGCAGTGCATTCAATAGAATCAGGTCCAGCTGCAGGGGTAGTGGGGGCGGCTATGTTTGGAAAGCAGCTAGGAATTTCCAACTTAATTTCCTTTGATATGGGAGGTACTACCGCAAAAACTTGCCTTATTGAAGATGGTGAACCTCGCCATACCAGCGAGTACGAAGTGGGAGGTGGAATTAGTATTGGCCATCGGTTGCTGAAAGGTGGCGGCTACTTACTTCGAGTACCTGCTATTGACCTCGCAGAAATTGGGGCCGGAGGAGGCAGTATTGCGTGGATTGATCGTGGAGGAGCTATGCGTGTTGGGCCTCATAGTGCAGGAGCTGATCCAGGGCCTGCTTGTTACCTTA
Organism: uncultured Dehalococcoidia bacterium; assembly: GCA_913047625.1. GTDB lineage: Bacteria > Chloroflexota > Dehalococcoidia > Lucifugimonadales > CAJWUJ01 > CAJWUJ01. The sequence continues at coordinate 11,541 of CAJWUJ010000025.1, forward strand.
GAGGGGGAACAGAACCAACAGTTACAGATGCAAATGTTGTTTTAGGTTATTTGAACTCCAAGTATTTAGTTGGAGGGGAGTTACCGATTGATGGGGATTTGGCTGTGTCGGTTCTAAAGAAGAAGATTGCGGAACCATTGAATTTATCTATCGAAGACGCTGCATTCGGAATTCACACTATTGTAAATGCCAATATGGTTAGGGCAGTGAGAGCAGTTTCCACTGAAATAGGAAGAGATCCTCGTGACTTTACCCTTTTTGCTTTTGGAGGCAGCGGGCCTGTTCATGCAGGTAGCTTGGCAGATGAGGCCAAAATTGCTCAAGTGATTATTCCGCCAGCGCCAGGAGTGTTTAGTTCACTAGGATTACTTTTTACTACTGTTGAACACCAATATGTTCAAACTTTTTGGAGAGATACTGACACTGCTGAATTATCAGAGTTGGCACGCATCTTCCAGAGAATTCAGGATGAGGCAAGCGAAACACTCAGGTCAGAAGGTTTCAAACCTGAAGAAATGGAGTTTCAGCGGTTTGTTGATTTACGCTATCCTGGGCAAACGTCGGAATTAAGTATTCCTGTTCCTTCTGGAGTTATCGATAAACAAGTGGTAACAAATTTGGTTGAAGAGTTTAACAAAGAGCATGAAAAGTCTTATGGATTTAGGTCTGAAGAAGAAGAAATAGTTGAGTTTGTGAACTTGCGGTTGAGAGGTAGAGGGCTTGCTGACAACAATTTCACACCGAGCAAGTTTGTAACAGGTGCCTCTAAAGGAAAGACCAAACAGGATGATGCTCAAGCAGATCGAAGAGTGTACTTCGGGTCAAAAATTGGGTGGATTACTAGCCCAGTTTTACAGCGAGGGCACTTATCCCAAGAAAATATATCTGGCCCCCTGGTCATAGAAGAGTATGACACTACCGTGGTTGTTGGGCCTAATATGTACGTTAGAACTGACGACGCTAATAATATTCGATTAACACTAGTGTAGTTTGTAAATTCAAGGAGTAACATATGGCTAATGTCCGCCGAGATCCAGTTTTATTAGAGCTTTTAAAAAACGGGCTTACAGCTATAGCTGATGAAATGGCTGTGACTATTGTGCGCACTGCCCGATCTTTTGTGATAAAGGAATCCTTGGATTTCTCAACAGGTTTGATGGACAGCGACGGTGCATTGATTGCTCAAGGCCTATGCTTGCCTCTTCACATGGGTTCTTTCCCACCAACAATGAGGGCTATCCTAGATGATTACGGTGATGATATTAGACCTGGAGATGTTTTCGCCTGTAACGATCCCTATTTAGGTGGAGGAACTCATCTTCCTGACATCTATGTGTTCAAACCAGTATTCTATGGAGATCAACTCTTGGGATATGCTGCAGCCATTGGTCACCAAACTGATATCGGAGGACGTGTGGCTGGAGGTAACGCTTGCGATAATACTGAGATCTTTCAGGAAGGAGTCCGTATCCCTCCGTTAAAAATATTTGAAAACGATAAGCCTAGTGAAATTTTCTTTAAACTAATGCGGACCAACGTGAGGGTGCCCCAAAAAGTATTAGGCGATATCAATTCCCAGATAGCGGCGTGTCGTAGAGGAGAACGCGGCTTTTTGGAGTTGGTGGAAAGGTATGGATTCGAGAACTTAAAGGCTCAAATGAAAGACTTGCTCGACTATTCTGAGGAATTAACCCGTGCTGAACTGTCGTCGTTGCCTGATGGAGAATGGGAATTCGAAGATTTCATGGATGATGACGGTTTTGATCCAGACCCTATTCGCTTACATTGTAAACTTACGAAGAAAAAGGATGAGATATTAATAGATTTCCGTGAATCCTCCAAACAGGTCAAAGGATCAATTAACATGACGGAGGGTTTTTCTAAGTCTGCTGCCTATGCTTGTATCCGTTCGGTTATGGATCCAAGTATTCCCAATAACGATGGATTCTTCCGACCTATTAAGTTTCTTAGTGAACCTGGGAATTTTCTCCATTGCACGTTTCCTGCACCGGTGGCTGCCAGAGGGGTATCTGCTATGAGGACTACGGAGGTAGTATGGGGTGCACTTGCCCAGATGCTGCCGCACAAAGTTTTTGCTTGCGGAGTGCAAGGGGACTTCGGGGTAACTATTTTTGGTTATGATACGGATAATAAACCCTTCATAAGTCTGGAGTTTTTGTTTTCGTCTTGGGGAGGTAGGCCTACCAAAGATGGAATAGAAGGTGTTTCTTCTTTAGCTGTTAACTATGCCAATACTCCAATTGAGGTGATTGAAAGAGAAAATCCGATAAGAATTGAAAGATATGGTTTTAGACCTGATACAGGGGGAGCCGGTAAGTTCAGAGGTGGATTAGGTATCATTCGGGATTACCGGTTAACAGGGGTGGAAGAGGCTAATTTGTTAATCAGGTCTGATCGGCAGAAGTTTCAGCCTTATGGTCTTCAGAATGGGAAACCAGGTGCCTTTGCTGGAAATGTTATGAATCCAGATACTGAGGAAACTTATGTTCCGCCATCAAAGCACATGTTGACTTTGAAGCGAGGCGATGTTTATAGGGCTTTGCTTGCGGGGGCTGGTGGATGGGGCGATCCAAAAGAGCGTGATCCCGAGAGTGTTTTGGATGATGTACTGAATGAAAAAGTCTCCTTAGCTGGGGCTAAGGATGATTATGCGGTAGTAATTGATGGTGCCACATGGACTGTTGATGTTGATGCTACTAAAAAACTTAGAAGCTAAGTCTTTTTTGATAGGTAATGTTTAGGGGAAAGAGTTTGGTTGTCTGGGCAATATGATTACAAAGTTGTGTGCATAAGATAGATCACGCCCACAGTAGTACAGTATAGGATAGGTGATCCAAACGCGTTGATACTTACTATCGTTTTTCTTCCGTTTTGTGTTTGGTAAAGTGCAAGTATCATTACAGCAGTTAGCAAGATGCTGGTTACACCTGTCACGATATTGCTGTTGTCGATCTTGGAAAAAAGAGATCCACCGGAGTAAAAGGCATCGGCAATCGCCAGAATAACAATGTTGATAGCGTTGGTACCCAGCATATTAGATATACCAAGGTCGTACGCTTTGATTTTTAATGCAGTAGCCGTGGTGGTTAGTTCGGGTAGAGTTGTTACAAGTGCTAGCCCCAGCACTCCTATAAAGTTTTCCGACAGTCCTGAGTAGTGGCTAATGGCCTGCGCACTTGATGCCAAGTACGGGGCTGATATAAGAATTCCTAGGGCACTGCACGTAAACCATATCCATGTTCGCGTTAAGGGATATGAAGCTGAGTTTGCGGTCCCCATAGATGTTAATTCATTAGGCTGTTTGGTTCTTCGAGTTAAAATAAAATACAGGAGAAACAGTATGATAATACAACCACTGGCCGGACTTACTACGGAGATTTTGGTTTCTATATCTAAATAGGAAGATCCTACAGCAATCACCGTAAGTCCAATAACTAAAGAGCCGATAATTAGTTGTTCCCGCTGTTGGATAACAGAAAAGTTTGTCTTCAAGAAAATTGCCAGCATTACTGATAGAGTGGCCATATTAAGCATGTTTGCCCCGAGAATATTTCCCCATGATAAAGAAGGGGCATCTATTCGGACGGCTGTTACAGTGGTTACTAGTTCTGGTAGAGAAGTAGTTCCGGCTAGAAGGACGGAACCCACCCATAGCCTTCCTAGTCTCGAGTGAGAGCCAATTTTGTCACCACAGAATGCCAAAGAGACAGCAGCGACAACGATCACCGCAGCAGAAAATACGAATGCGATGGAAGCACTTAGGGGTGTAAAGCTCATAGTTGTTTATTTGCCTGTTGTTCCCGGAGTCAAGACAACAGCATAGCCGTCTTCTTGTATTCGTCTCAATCTGTTAGACTACTGAAAGGGTATCACAAACCTGT
>CAJWUJ010000026.1 GCA_913047625.1 uncultured Dehalococcoidia bacterium
AAGGGATTGGTCAACATGGAAGTACAAAGCTTGTGTAGCTGCTGTTCTGCAGAAGATTTAGATTGCTCTGAAAGTGTTAATTCTAAATACTTGCCAGCTCGGACTTCCGTAACTGCCTTGAATCCTAAACTATGAGCTGCTGAAAGGATTGAAATTCCTTGAGGGTCATTGATTCCTGCTTTCAGTAAGACGTTGACTTTTCCTAAATAGTTCATCTTCCCATATATCCTGTAGCTCCGCAGTCTGGCCCTAAATATTCAGGTCCTTTATTGGCATATGCTTCAAAAAAAGAATCCATTTCTGAATCGAGAGAATCCTTGAACATAAGTGCCCCCCAGGCTGTCATAACCAGTGGACGTTGTAGCCCAGGATAAGGCGCTACTATCACGCATGACGGATAGCCAGGCAAGTTCTCCGCATATGATTCTATGGACGCAATAACCTCGGCATCTATCTCAGGGTTATATTGAATAGCAATCCCACCATGTTCCAGATTATGAAGAAGTACTTCCTCAGGGACAAATGATGAGTGAGTACCCCAAGCGATAGGAGCACCAGCATCAGAATAATGCCATCCTGATGTGGCAGGAACACTATTGTAGTCAGGATGTGATTGACCGCGCACAATGTGCTGAGCCGGTTGAATTGAAGGATGAGTACCTGGGCCACTCCTACCATCACTGAGATCAGTTGGTCCTCGGTTAAGGAATTGAGGCATAAAAAGCCCAGCGATTATAGCGACAGCCGCAGTGCCAACTACGGCAATAAAGATCCAGCGCCTGGTTCTTTTTCTGGATGCTTGTCGGTTCCTACGCCCCTCACGTAGAACTGTCTTTTTAGAATTACCTTCATTTACCATTTGCTTCCCCTCACGAAGAGACGGTACCTGTAAGCCTTTTTTGAGCTTCTAGGTAACGCTCTCTGGTACTTGTAAGTATGTCCTCTGGAAGAGAAGGCGCTGGTGGCTCTTTATTCCAATCAGTCTTATTTAACCAATCTCTAACAAACTGTTTGTCAAAATTTGGGGGTGATTTGCCTAGTTCATACAGGTTTGCATCCCAATAACGACTGGAATCCGGTGTGAGCAGTTCATCGATGACGATTAAATTGCCATCAACCGTACCAAATTCAATTTTGGTATCAGCTAAAATCAAACCCCGCTCATAAGCAAAATCATGAGCAAAGTTATAAAGTTCGATAGTTTTATCCTTTAATTTGGCTGTCATTTCTTTACCTACTAAAGATTCCATATCACTGATCTGCATGTTTTCATCATGGCCTTGATCAGCTTTTGTTGTAGGGGTAAAGAGAGGTTCTTCAAACTTATATCCCTCGGAAAGGCCTGCTGGCATTTTTTGCCAAAAAACTGTCTGATTCTTTTTGTATTCCGCCCAAGCACTACCCGTCAAATAACCTCTGACAATGCATTCAACGTCAATTCTTTCTGCCCGAGTAACAATAACTGATCTTTTGGCTATTTCGTCATCTAAGGCCGAGATAAGCGGATGATCAGGTAAATTACTTAGAGCCTGGGAATCATCAGCCAAGGCTATCATATGGTTAGGCAAAAGATGTTGCGTCCTTTGAAACCAAAAATCAGAAAGCCTTGATAGAATTACACCTTTGTCGGGAACCCCGTTAGGTAACACGACATCAAAGGCGGATATCCTATCAGTAGCGACCATTAAGAGGCGACCCTCTCCTAAGTCATATGTATCACGTACCTTGCCCCGATAAAGCATATTTCCCAAGTTTGAATCTATGATAGTTGCCATTCTTTATTCTCCTATTTCTAAACGATCAAAAATCGCCTGTATATTTTTTGTGTAAAAAGAATAATCAAATAAGTTGTTTAGTTCTTTTTTGTCAATAATGGATGTAACTTTCGAGTCTGCGTTCAACAGGTCCCTGAAATCAGTGCCGTTCTCCCATGTCGTCAATGCGTGGTTCTGAACTATTGCATAGGATTCTTCACGTGATAAACCACACTCAATAAGCTTAGTCAGGACCCTCTGGGAAAAAATCATTCCCTTAGTAATTTCTAAATTGGCTTTCATATTCGCAGGGTAGACTACAAGTCCACTAAGAATTTGATAAAACAAGTCAAGGATATAATCAAGTGCTAAGCATGCATCAGGCAGAATAATCCGCTCGGCAGAGGAATGACTAATATCTCTCTCATGCCATAATGCAACATTCTCTAAAGATGTTACCGAAAAACCTCGCAATAGTCGAGCTATACCGCAAATACGTTCGGATAGTTCCGGGTTTTTTTTATGTGGCATAGAGGACGATCCAGTCTGACCCTTTCCAAAGGACTCTTGCAGTTCTTGCACTTCAGTTTTCTGCAAAGAACGCACCTCCACTGCAAACTTTTCTAAAGAGGAAGCAATTACTGCAAGAATACCCATAAAGTACGCATATCTATCCCTTTGAATAATCTGATTAGATACCTCTGCAACTGACAAACCCAAATTCTTACACACTGCCTCTTCAATCTCCAATGGGACAGTCGCGTGTGTACCTACAGCTCCTGAAATCTTACCAACAGAAACATCTTTTGTTGCGTCCTGTAATCGGCGGATGTGCCTGCTGATTTCAGAATGCCAAAGAGCCATCTTCAAACCAAAGGTGATTGGTTCAGCATGTATGCCGTGTGTTCTTCCCATCATAATGGTATTTTTATGTTCGATTGCCAACCTTTTAAGTTCCTTTTGTACCTTCTCAAGATCTTCAAGAAGGATTGCAGATGACTTCTTGAGCTGAACAGCTTGCGCTGTGTCAATGACGTCACTTGATGTCAATCCTATATGCAACCACCTTCCTTCCTTTCCCATATTCTCAGTGATAGACCTAAGGAAGGCTGTGACATCATGACGAGTGGTAGAAAATATTTCCTTAAATCTCCTTAAATTATTCTTTGCTAATCGAAGTCTCTGAATATCTTCCAAAGGAATAATACCTAAGGAATGCCACGCTTCACATGCGGCCAATTCCACAAGTAACCATGATTTGTATTTGAAACTATCAGACCAAATACGTTTCATTTTTGGCCTGGAATATCTATCAATCACAGAATTTTCCTCCTAGTCGACCTACCAGCCCATTTCATCAAGATGACCCATCACGTCAAAGAAAGTTACTATAGGATAATAAGGTTTGTTGCGTTTTTCACACTCTTTAGCTAGTGCTCCAAGTGCAAAGATGTAATCTGCCTTAAAGGCAGGACAAGCATCTGATACTCCATCTCCAATATAAGCTATTTTACTACCACTATTCCTACAGCGAGCCAAAATCACACACTTACAATTGCCCCAGGCTGCACACTCCGGAGAACCAGTAGGGTAACTGTACTCGATACCATTAGAAGTGAATTTAGTCGCTACAGCAAACGCAGGAACATTCTTGAGTTCGTATTGCTCTAGTATAGCATTGACATAAAAGTCCAGACCTAACGTAACTATATTGAATAGGATATTCTTTCCTTGGCAATAGTTAACTAGCTCAATGAATCCGTCTCGTATATTAGCATGTGTCTGGGTATATTCTTTGAGGGTATCTTGAGACGCAGATACTCCAGAAAATATGATTTCCTGGTAATCCTTAAAGGTGATTTCTTTTTCACGGTATCGTTGCCTGCATTTTTCTACGTCGAAACTAGAAAATTGTTCAGCTAAAAGCTGAGCAACATTTTCATGAACTACGGTATTGTCGAAATCTGACAGGATGGTCAAACGATCGTTAATCATATAATCAATATACTATTGAGAGATTTTCTTTCTATATGCCTTGAGTTGCTCCTGGATTTCCGGGTATTTAATCCCAAGAATTGCTGCGGCCATATAGGCGGCATTGCGACAGCCCCATGCTCCTACTGACACACATGCAACTGGAATCCCTGGAGGCATTTGTACAATCGAATACAGTGCATCAACTCCCTTAATATCACTTGTTGGTAGTGGTATACCAATTACTGGGCATACCGTTAATGAGGCTACCACGCCAGGGAGAGCCGCAGCTCCTCCCGCAGCTGTAATAAATACTTCTACCCCATTTTCGACTGCCTGATTTACGTATTTATGAAGCTTGTCAGGTGCACGGTGGGCAGATATGACATTGAAATTGTGACTGATACCCATTTCTTCAAGAATAGCTAAGGTCCCTTCAATGTAACTCTCATCGGTCTTACTTCCAATTATTACTTCTACTAAAGCCATGTTTTTCTCCCATCCTAAGTTTATTAAGAATTCGCTATATCTAATCGGTAGAACACTTCTTCACATTCTACGTTTTCTAGTGCTTTATATACAGTCTCCCGGGCAATATTTAATGAATTGTTTATACCAACTACTGTAAAAAGGCGTCCTCCATTCCCGATAACTCGTCCATGGTCCATGGCAGTGCCACCATGAAAAACCATCACATTCTGTATTTTATCAAGAGATGGGCCAAGAGAAAATCCGGTTTTATATTTATCAGGATATCCTTTTGCCGCCACTACTACGCCAACAGCGGAAGATTCAGACCATAAAACATCTTGTTCAGCAAGAGATTCATTTAATAGTTTATAGCAAATACTGATCAAATCTGATTCAAGCCGCATTAATATAACCTGAGCTTCAGGATCTCCCAAGCGACAATTAAATTCCAAAACCTTTAACCCATCAGAAGTCATCATCATTCCAGCATAGAGAATTCCGACAAAAGGAATATTTTCTTCCCACATGGTAGTCACTATCGGCCTAAAGATTGTTTCACGGATCTCCATGGCTAATTCATCGCTCCAATATTCGGGGACGCTATAACTCCCCATGCCTCCCGTATTTGGACCAAAGTCATCATCATAGGCTCTTTTATAATCCTTTGCAGCTGTTAAAGCGGAAATGTTGGAACCGTCCACGAACCCAAAAACACTAACTTCAGTACCAATAAGGAAGTCTTCAACGAGTATCATTTCCGAAGCTTTACCAAATTTCATTTGTGATAGCGTAATATCTACAGCATCAGCAAATTCTCTATAGTCGCCTGCAATGATTACCCCTTTACCTGCCGCCAAACCATCGGCCTTTACAACCAGCGGATAACTAGCATTCCTTCCCCATTCCAAGGCTTTTTTAGCACATGAAAACTGTTTGTACGACGCCGTAGGCACGCCAGCCAGTTTCATTATATGTTTCGCGAAACTCTTGCTTGACTCAATTTGTGCTGCTGCCCTTGTAGGACCGACAATATTTAGTCCATGTTCCTGAAATAAATCTACAATCCCCAAAGCCAGCGGGATTTCTGGACCGACAAACGTTATATGCACTTGGAATTTCAAAGCAATGGCCAATAGAGCACGAATGTCATTTACGTCAACATCAACATTAACAGCAATTCCAGCAGTACCTATGTTTCCGGGAGCAACATAAAGTCTCCCAATTGACGGGCTTGTGCTGAATTTCCATGCTATGGCATGCTCACGGGCTCCATTCCCTATAACCAATACATCTATTGGTGATACTTTTTTCATAGTGCTTCGTCTAATATATTGTTTAATTGAACAAGTAAGATTGATAGATAGTTGTTATTAGTTAACATCTATTCCCATTCAATGGTACCAGGGGGTTTAGAGGTTATATCTAAGACGACCCTATTAACGCCTGGTACCTCATTCACAATCCTATTGGATATATTGGTAAGGTTTGCATACGGTAATCTTACCCAGTCCGCTGTCATGGCATCGTCACTAGTCACAGCCCGAATCGCTACTACATGACCGTAAGTACGATAATCACCCATTACTCCCACTGTTTTTGTGTCTGTTAGCACTGCAAAGCTTTGCCAAATGTCATAATACATGCCTGATTGTTTTATCTCATCCATTACAATCCAGTCACAATCCCTGACCATGCGAAGTTTTTCTGCTGTTATTTCTCCGATGATTCGAATTGCTAGGCCTGGTCCAGGGAAAGGCTGTCGCATTAACATCTCCATAGGCATACCTAGTGATTTACCAACTTCTCGAACCTCATCTTTGAAGAGGTACCTTACTGGTTCTACCAGCTGGAGCTTCATGGTTTCCGGTAACCCCCCCACGTTATGATGAGTTTTTATTTTGGCAGCCCCTGAGTTTTCCTTTGTCTCACTTTCTATAACATCAGGATAAAGGGTTCCCTGAGCCAAGAAATCAACTGTCCCTATTTCTTTAGCAGCTCTATCAAAAATTTCAATAAAAGTTTTGCCTATTATTTTTCTTTTATCTTCCGGATCTGTTACTCCCTTGAGGTTATCCAGAAACTCATCTTCTGCTTTTACATGGATAATTTTCATGTCGAAATGCTTTGCAAACATATCCTGTACTCTTATAGCTTCATCTTTGCGGAGTAATCCATTATCGACAAATATGGATGTTAGTTGAGTTCCAACGGCTCGATGAATTAGAGTAGCTACCACAGCTGAGTCCACTCCGCCAGAAAGGGCGCATATAACCTTTCCCGTACCAATGGTATTTCTCAAATCTTCGATTGCCTGCGTTACAAAGTTACCAGGAGTCCAATCTCCAGTGCACTTACAGATATCGAACAGGAAGTTATTTAGTAATTTACTGCCTTCTTGTGTATGGGCAACCTCAGGATGAAATTGCAAGCCTATCATATTGTTATTATTGCCCATTATGGCTATAGAAGAATTTAAGGTATGGGCGAGAGGTTTAAATCCTTCGGGTAATTTAGTAACCCTATCACCATGGCTCATCCACACAGTAGTCTCATCAGCAATACCCTTTAATATGGGATGATTGGCATCATGCATCAATTTAGCATGCCCATATTCTCTTATTTTAGCTGGTTCTACAGACCCTCCCATTTGGGATGTCAACAGCTGCATTCCATAACAAATGCCTAATACGGGTAATTTTTTGGAGTAGACCCAATCGGGGGCCATTGGTGCATCTGAAGAATAGACACTAGCAGGTCCACCACTCAAAATAACGCCCTTGGCGTTTAGTTTTGACAGTGTCCCCCATTCAGTGCGCGGTGATATAAGCTCACAGTAAACATTGGCTTCTCTTATTCTACGTGCAATCAAGCGACTGTACTGGGAACCAAAGTCCATTATAAGAATAGACTCACTAACAGATGGTCTAGCAGAAGGGGACTGGGTCATTATTTTCGAACCCTTTGGAGAACTCATACAGCAAAAATCCTATCTGGTTTGTTGCAACAAAAACGGGGTGGCAAACTTGCGGAAATCCATCGACTGAAGGTTATCATTTGTGCTATATTGGGTCAACTATAAATCTGATCCTTCCACTCGGTTTTTTGACCTACTATTCAAGGAGAAATCTTTGTTATCAAATATTCATCATGTGGTCGATATTTTACAAAAAGGAGGTGTTGTAGCCCTACCAACAGATACTATATATGGATTGGGCGCAGACATTTCCAATGAAAAAGCTATAGCAAGGGTCTTCTCAATTAAAGGCCGTCTAACCACAAAAGCTTTACCAGTCCTTGTTTCAGGAATTGAACAAGCCCTCACTCTGACCACGTCTGTCCCAAAAATTGGACTAGCGTTAATGGAAGCTTTCTGGCCCGGCTCCCTTACTCTAATTTGCAAGAAATCATCAAACGTTTCCGATAAACTAACAGGTTCAATGGGTTCCATAGCAATTAGGTATCCTAATCATCCAATACCTCTGGAGATTATCAATCAACTTGGATCTCCAATAACTGGAACTAGTGCGAATAGATCTGGCCAGCCAACACCCTTTGCATCGGAGCAAATCATCCAATCGTTGGGAACAGATGTAGATTATGTTATACCAGGAGCTTGCCCAGAAAATAACGTAGGTTCCACAATTATTGATATTTCTATTAAAGAAGCGGCTATCATAAGAGCAGGATCAATTCCTGTGCAGCAACTCACAGATATAATGCAAGTGACGAGAGATAACAGTGGACACGAATAAATCATCTCCAGTATCACGTAAGTCAATACAACTTCTTGAAGAATTGAGTGCAACCATTGAAACAGGTATGCATCGCCAGCTAGACAGCTCATCTGGCCCACTCTACGATATGGTTAAATACCAATTAGGTTGGATAAGTCCAAAAGGTGAGCTGCCCACAATGCATCAACCCAAACGGAATTTGGGAAGTTTTTGTCTTTTCACTAGCTTGCTTTTAGGCGGCTCCATTTCTCAGAGCCTTCCAGTAGCTATAGGAATTGAATTAGCTGCAGAATTCAACCAAATCCATCATGCAATTCAACAAGGAGATCCCAAGACAGAATCAGGAGACACACTATGGTGGCTATGGGGGCCTGCACAGGCAATCAATGCTGGTGACGGCATGCACATTCTGTCTCGTCTATCTTTAAACAGACTGACAGAAAACGGCATAGAAGACAAATTACACTTGGAAGCGCTAAGAACACTAGATCAATCAATATTGACCCACTGCGAAGGACAATACCTCTATTTAAACTTCCAAGAAAGAATTGACATAACTGTTAAACAATACATGGCAATGGCGGAAAAGAAGGAAGGGAGTTTCTTAAGTGCGGCCTTGCAGCTGGCTTCTCTTACTGCAACATCAACGCAACATAGCTTAGGCTTACTAGAAACGATTGGTGTCCAGCTCGGAATAGCCAAGCAAATATCATCTGATCTTAGCTTCCTTAGTTCAGCTTTCGATCAGGATAATTCCAGTGTGTTAATTTCTGAAATTGCCAACAAAAACAAGCTTCTCCCAGTAGTATATGCAATTGAAACTGGCACACTAAACCAAAAAAGGAAACTCGGTTCCATTTATTTCAAGAAATTTCTTGAAAAGGATGACATGACTGAAATTCAGACTGTTTTATCAGATACTCACGCAATAGAATATTCTACAAAAGTACGATCAGATTTATTACAGCAATCCTTGGAAGAATTGATTAAAATTGAATATAATAAAGATATGGGTAAACTCATCCCAAGTGTACTGGAGATCATTCTCTCGAAAAAATGATCCCCGCCGTCTTAGTGTTTAAAGAAAGGGCTTGACTAGTTATCATGGCTAAAAAAACCATACGTGACATTTCTATAGCAGGTAAACGGGTATTAGTGCGTGTTGATTTCAATGTTCCGTTCGTACGGAACACTAACTATATCGCAGATGACAGAAGACTCCGAGCAATGCTACCCACTATAAGATATCTGAAGGACCAGCAGGCCCGTATAATCTTATGCTCACACCTTGATCGACCAGGTGGGGTGGTAGTTCCTAGTCTGCAGATGGAACCAGTTGCAACTAAATTATCTGAAATCTTAGGAGAGCCAGTTAAGTACATTAGACATATAGTTGGAGACAAAGCTCAAGAATCAGTAGCAGAACTTGCTGCAGGAGAAGTATCCTTACTTGAAAATTTGCGATTTCATGCAGGTGAAGAAGCAAACGATGATGCTTTTGCAAAAGAACTCGCAAATCTAGCAGATGTTTATGTTAACGACGCCTTTGCAGCTTCCCATCGTAAACATGCATCTATTGATAAAATCTCGAATTTTCTGCCATCAGTATCAGGTTTTCTTATGGAAGCAGAATTAGATATGCTAGGAAGTGTTTTGGATTCACCAGACAGACCTTTGATCGCAATTGTGGGAGGTGCTAAAGTCAGTGACAAAATAGCGGTCATGAAGAGTCTTTTGGTATCGGTAAATACTGTTTTGGTAGTAGGGGGAATGGCTGCTTCTTTTTTGAAAGCACAAGGATTACAAGTTGGCTCATCACTTGCAGGGGAAAAAGAAGTTGCACTCGCAAGCAACCTTCTTGAGTGGGCTAGTCCGGCTGGTGTTTCTATTCAACTTCCCACTGATGTGGTAGTAGCACCTACAATCGATGATGCATCACTCTCTAAGACAGTTGATGTTGGAAATATTCCAGACAATATGGCTATTGTAGACATAGGGCCTGATACCGCGAATAACTTTGCTGCTTTTATTCGAAAATCGAGGACTGTAGTTTGGAATGGACCGGCTGGTGTTTTCGAGGTACCCCCATTTGATATTGGAACCAGGAAAATTGCGGAGTCATTAGCCCAATTAAGAAAAGGAATTACTATTATAGGTGGTGGCTCAACAGCTGAGGCAGTCGATTCATTTGGATTAGCAAATCGCATGTCCCATGTCTCAACAGGCGGAGGAGCAACGCTTGAATTCCTTGAAGGAAAAGACTTACCTGGGATCTCGGTTCTGCAGGAATACTAGGACATCTTATTGCTTGTAATTAGAATGGGTTTCTCGGAGTTACTAACATAAATGATCACATTTCCTTATTTATCTGAAATTATCAGAAAGAATGATTACCGAATCATTATGGTTGTTGTTGATGGACTTGGAGGCATACCAAGCCCTAATACAGGCCTGTCAGAACTGGAATCTGCAAAGATTCCAAATGTTGATCAGCTTGCACAGTCCAGTGATTGCGGCCTGTCTACTCCAGTTCTCCCTGGTATTACACCTGGTAGTGGACCAGGTCACCTCTCTTTATTCGGATACGATCCCATCCAACATATAATCGGCAGAGGAGCACTTGAGGCGTTTGGAGCAGGAGTAACCATAAAGCAAGGGGAGATCGCTGCGCGTGGTAATTTTTGCACCATTGATGGAACTGGTCTTATAACAGACAGGAGAGCAGGGCGCATTAGTACCACAGACTGTCAGCGCCTATGTACTCTGCTTTCGTCCATTACAATCCCGCAAATCAGCATTCAGGTTGTCCCAGGTGAAGGACATCGCTTTACCATTGTGTTTAGAGGTAAAGATTTAAGCCCGGATATTTCTTCTAATGATCCTCAAGCTGTAGGCACACATCCACTTACACTTGTAGGTTTCAATAAATCGAGCAACTCTATGATTCAAATAGTCAATCGTTTTCTTGATGAAGCAAAAGAACTACTTTGCAAAGAACAACATGCCAATATGGTATTACTGCGTGGGTTCTCAAGTATTCCCGACATCCCTTCAATGGCTACCGCTTACCAATTAAATCCGGCTGCCATAGCCGCATACCCAATGTATCGAGGATTAGCACAACTGATAGGAATGAATGTGTTACCTACTGGTAAAACATTCCAACAAGAAATACAAACTCTAAAGGACAATTATTTAGACTATGATTTCTTTTTCCTTCATTACAAGGATGCTGATACAGCCGGTGAAGATGGTGATTTCAAAAGTAAAGTTAAAGCTCTAGAAGAATTTGATCGTTTGATTCCTGAATTAAACGCGCTACAACCAACCGTACTTGCAATAACTGGGGACCATTCAACCCCGTCTGTGATGAAAGGCCATTCATGGCATCCAGTTCCGTTCCTGATTCACTCAAAGTACGCTATTAAGGGGGTTACCCCTACTTTCTCCGAAAAGTCATGTAAATCAGGATCAATAGGTATTATTCCAGCTCAACATTTAATGCTTAGTATATTGGCACACGCAGACAAATTAACCAAATTTGGAGCCTAAGAAATGAATACATCTTTCTTGGTAGCTAACTGGAAAATGAATTATACCGATCAACAAACGGTAGCATCTCTACACCAAATCGTTGGTAAATCTACTTTGTTTCCTAAAACCCGGCTGATTATATGTCCATCTTTTACCGCTTTAGCTTCAGCACATAAGTTACTTTCCAACACACTCATCGCCCTTGGAGCACAAAATCTAAATCACAATACTAAAGGTCCTTATACTGGCGAAATAAACTCTGCAATGGTTGCCGAATTTTGTAGCTATGTGGTAGTAGGCCACTCTGAACGACGCTTGCTTTTTGGGGAAACAAGTGATGATGTGAACTTGAAATCCATAGCTGCTATGCATCAGTCATTACAACCTATTATTTGTCTAGATGGCCAATCTGATGCCACCAGGCAGTCTAATAATAGGACTCTCAATATAGATGAACTGGTCATTCAAGTGCGCGAAGCCATAAAGAACTTCCCTCTGAATTCCCAATTTCTGATAGCTTACGAACCATCTTGGGCTATAGGCTCAGGGGAGCCTGCTGATCCTGACTCAGTGAATACAATTGCTGCCAAAATACGTGAGATTGTAACTAGTGTCCTAGGCAGCGACACAGGTATGTCAGTGCCTATACTCTACGGTGGTAGTGTGACCTTAGGTAATATCAACAATTACTGCAAGCTACCCGAGCTTAATGGGGCCTTAGTAGGAGGAGCCAGTCTAGACCCGGCAGAATTAGTGGAACTAGCTGTATCGATCCAATAACGGAAGTGTATCCACATTGATGATTAGTCGTACGGATAATGATTCCATATTGCCACTGCAAGGTCCTCTTTTATGCATTGTAGGACCCACAGCAATAGGCAAAAATAGGGCAGCGTCTATTCTATCCAAATCACTGGCTGTCGAAATTGTTAACGCAGATAGTAGACAGGTATATAAGGAAGTCCTGATTGGAACTGGATCGCCTAGACAAAGTAATATTTACACACCGCAACACCATCTCTACAATTTCATACCTCCTGAGCTTAACTACAACCTCCAATCCTTTACCAATGATGCCCGAGGGGTAATTAATGCTATTCAACAAAAAAAGAAACTCCCAGTTCTCGTTGGTGGAACAGGGCAATATATATGGGCCTTATTAGAAAATTGGCAAATACCTGAAGTTGCACCCGATGAAGATTTTAGGTCTCACTATCTAAACAGAGTAAATAAAGAAGGACCGCAAGCTATTCATGCAGAACTCCAGAAAATAGACCAGATATCTTCCTCCAAGATCCATATGAACAACGTTCGCCGAGTAATACGTGCTCTGGAAGTGTACCATGCAACAGGCACCCCTTTTTCAAGTCTTGTTAGAAAAAGTAAATTAGGAAACAAAGTTCTTATTATTGGGATGAATGCCGTAACTACTGTAATACAGGCAAACATTGAACGGCGAATAGAATCCATGTTCAAAGATGGCTGGCTTGATGAAGTAAAGAATCTTTTTTCAAAATACCCTGATCTTTCATTGAACTTCTACTCTAGTATCGGATATCTTGAAATTATTGATTATTTAGCTGGCAACATATCCTTTGAAGAAACACTCACAAAGATACAAAAAAAGACCATCTCTTTTGCGAAAAAACAGTATAACTGGTTTTCCCTACATGATTCTCGTATCCATTGGACTTCTGAACTCCCTTTTACCTCACTGGACACTTCGTGGGATCTAATCAATTCTTATTTCCCTCAGTATAAAATCAACCATTAAGGTGCCTGACTTGTACATTCCAGTCAGCCACTATGGTACAATCAGTACGGATCAACTAGGAGGTATAGCATATGAAACTTGCAAGCAGAGTAGAAGAACTTCCACCATACTTATTCGTAGAAATTAGTCGCAAAATAGCTGCTAAGAAACAAGCAGGAGCAGATGTTATTTCATTCGGAATTGGTGATCCAGATATACCCACACCAAAGCATATTTTAGACGAAATATCTAATACCACGAATGATCCTCAAAATCATCGCTATCCAGAAACAGAGGGACTTCCAGAACTAAGGAAATCTATAGCCAAATGGTACAAAAATAGATTTGATGTGACTCTAAACTATGAGAACGAGATTTTGCCTTTAATCGGTGCTAAAGAAGGTATAGGTCACTTCCCTTTATGCTACATAGATCCAGGGGACATCGCTCTTATACCAGATCCTGCATATCCAGTTTATGCCATTGGAACCTTATTTGCAGGTGGAACTTCTCACTTAATGCCTTTAACTGAAGACAATAACTGGTTACCAGACTTAGGCCAAATCCCTAACGAGATAGCTAAAAAAGCTACAATGCTCTGGATAAACTACCCCAATAACCCAACCGGCGCTTTAGGTAATATAGATTTCTTTAAGGAAGCGATTTCATTTGCAAAGAAAAACGATATCATTGTTTGCCATGATGCGGCATACTCTGAAGTAACATTCGATAACTATGTAGCTCCTAGCATACTGGAACAACCTGACGCTCTCTACCATTGTGTAGAATTCCACTCACTTTCCAAGACGTACAATATGACTGGATGGAGGATTGGAATGGCTGTAGGAAACAGCCATGCTGTCGATGCTCTGATGAGGGTTAAATCCAATTTAGATTCAGGTATTCCACAAGCTATCCAGTACGCAGCAATAGAAGCTCTAGGATCTCCTCCTTCAGTAGTAGAAAATAACAATAAAATCTATCTCAACCGGCGAGATAAAATGCTCCATACCTTACGTAAAATAGGGTTAGAGGTAGTCACACCCAAGGCTGGGCTTTATGTATGGGCAAAGCTTCCTAACGGATGGACTTCAGCGGCATTTACTGCTGTGTTGTTAGATGAGCTGGATATTGTTGTTACTCCTGGAACAGGGTACGGTAAGAGCGGAGAAGGCTTTATTCGTTTGTCATTAACAACACCTGATAATCGAATAGATCAAGGATTGAAACGCCTGTCAGAGTGGCAAATCCCTAATCCGGCAAACTCTTAGGATCTATCATAGCCTCAAAAAGACA
>CAJWUJ010000027.1 GCA_913047625.1 uncultured Dehalococcoidia bacterium
GTACCTATATATGCAGCGTTGGAAGGACTGGCATTAGGTGGACTTTCCTTCTATTTCGAACAAATGTACGACGGGATTGTTGTTCAAGCCATAATGCTAACGTTAGGTATACTGCTCTCTCTTCTACTTGCATACAAGTCCAGACTGATCAAACCATCTGAGAACTTCAAGCTCGGAATAGCTGCTGCAACAGGCGGAATATTCTTTGTCTATCTGATAGGATTTGTCATGAGTCTTTTTGGCGGAGGATTATCTTTCCTTAGTATCAACAACAGTTCTTTATTCAGTATTGGCTTCAGCCTATTTGTGGTTGTTATCGCTTCTCTGAACTTGGTGCTAGACTTTGACTTTATTGAAGAAGGAGCTGAGAAAGGAGCACCAAAGTACATGGAATGGTACGGGGCATTTGGTCTTCTGGTTACCCTGATTTGGCTGTACATCGAAATGCTCCACCTTCTTGCAAAACTACGGGGTAGACAATAAATTATTACCCATTACACTGAATTTTCCAGAAGAAAGGATTTGAAATTAATACTATGACGAAAACTGCTGACATAGTAATCATAGGAGGTGGGATTACAGGTTGCAGCCTCGCTTATAACCTTGCCCTCCACGGAGCAACCAACGTCACCTTACTTGAAAAATCCGGCATAGGGTCAGGTGGGACAAGTCGCTCCTGCGCGATTTTACGAACTCACTATTCAATCGAATACAATCTATTACACGCTGCAGCAAGTTTGAATTTCTTCAAGAACTTTGAGGAAATCCTAGGTGTAGACGCAGGTTTTCACCAGACAGGCTATCTCATCCTCGGTCCTGAACAACATAAAGAACAAATGGAAACCGTATTTAGTCTCCAACAAGCAAACGGTATAGATACATCTACATTGACACCAGAAGAAGCACTTTCAATCCATCCAATGTTGAATCTCTCAGATATACCGGTAATCGGCTATGACTCAATGTCAGGGTATTGCGACCCCATGCTTGCTACTAATGGATACGCCAAACGGGCCTCTGAATTAGGGGTTACTATTTCCTCTGAAACCGAAGTGGCAACCATAACCAATAACAACGGTCTGTATACCATACACACCAACAATGAATCCATTGAAACACCGTCGGTAGCTGTAATAGCTGGTCCATGGAGTAATCTGCTTCTCCGTGACCTCGGTATAGAGTTACCTTACGTAGTAACAAAACATAAAGTCTTAAACATTGACTTCCACCAACAATATGATCCATCTTGGCCGATTGTCAAAGACCTCACAACACCCACAAAACTGTATTTCCGGCCCACTCCAGAAAGCCAAATGATAATCGGGACGGGAGATCATGGCGAGGATACTAATAATCTGGATAATACGTTCAAAGACAATGTCGACGAGAACCATATTGACAATATCAAGTCCCATCTCGGAAGACTAATGCCAAAGCTTTCTATATCCGATAATATTAGAAGCTGGACGGGGCCCTACGATATCCCCCCCGACTGGAATCCCATGGTTGGAAATGTCGAAGGCCATGAAGGACTGTACGTAGCGGTTGGATTCAGCGGTCATGGTTTCAAACTAGCCCCCAGCATCGGGGAGAATTTGGCACTTACCATGCTGGATCAAACCCCAAGTCTTACTATACAACCGTATTCTCCGCAACGATTTACCACTAATGAACTACTCGCGGGAGCGTACGGGATTGGATCAATTTCATGAATACACCTCCAAGTAATCAAGACTACGAAAACAGCATAGTCTTTGATGCCCTTAATACCAGCAACTGGGAAAGTTCTAACGTTTATGACAGTCTGTCAGAAGGCAATATTACGGCAATAAATGCCACAATAGTTATATGGGAAAACTATCAGCAAACCATCCAAGCTATCCAGCGGTGGCAAGAACGATTCACGTCACAGAGTGATACTCTCCTGAATGCTCTTACCGTAAATGACATTAAAACTGCAAAAGACTCTAAAAGAACCGGAGTAATTCTTGGGTGGCAAAATGCAACTCCTATCGAAAATGATCTGAATAATCTCACCCGTTTCTACGAGTTAGGCGTTAGAATTATTCAACTCACTTACAACGAGCGTAATCTTCTAGGCAACGGCTGTTACGAAAGAAGGGACGAAGGGCTCAGCCACTTCGGTGTGGATGCCGTCAAGGAGATGAATGATCTAGGTATCCTAATCGATCTATCCCACTGTGGGGACCAAACTTGCTACGATGCTATTGAGCTGTCAGAAAAACCAGTCTCAATAACTCACTCAAACTCCAGAGAATTCTTTGACCATCCTCGAAACAAACCGACTGAAATGATAAAACTGCTTGCGGAAAAAGGCGGAGTGATAGGGGCAAATGCTTTTCCTCCTTTTCTTCCCAAAGGCTTCAATTCTACCATCAGCGACTATATAGATGCGATCGAGGACCTCGTTGATAAAGTGGGGGTAGACCATGTAGGAATCGGGACTGATTTTACACAAGATCAGTCAAATAAGTGGATGGATGAGTTGTTCTACCAACAAGGAACCAAGCCTAAAAAAAGGGCTAAGCCTTATCCAAACCCTGTACATCACCCACAGGGTTTAGAAAATCCCTCCAAACTGTCAAGTGTGGCTACAGAACTCTCTAACAGAGGCTATTCAGCTCAAGATATAGGGAAAATACTAGGCGGAAACTGGATGAAGCTACTCAAGGCAACATGGACAGACTAGAGTTGGACCCTTTGATTAATCAGTATTAAAAGATAAGATTTCAGCGGGTACTCATACGGTAAAACAAAGCTAAATTAGCACCAACAACTGCCAAGATGAGTAAGATTCCAATCACTCCAACGGCCTCTGAGCGTGCTACATTGATTCTAAGATTTAACTCAGTCTGACCCAGAACTGTCGATGCTACAGACCGAATATAGTAATCACCAGGGATGGTTTTATCTGGAGGAATGATCGAGGCTTTCACCTCGGCCTGATCACCAGGTTTCAAGTCAATCACTTGCGACGGGTCATATTGGATACTCCAGTACTGTGGGGCCTGAGACAGGAATCGAACTGTTCCTGCTTCACCAGAGCCCGTATTTTTGACAATCATAACGAGATCAGATTGTGACCCTGCAACTGCATCAACATCCAGTCGACCTCCGGATGTTTCCACCTCAATCACTGGTCTCCCTTTCAGATTCAGTTGAACTCCTAAAGTATTCTGTCCAATTTCTTCATTATCCAAAATAAATTCGATATCATACAAACCAGGATCTGTTGTCTCAGGGGTAGAGACTAAAACTTCAAGTCCAGTATTTCTTATGGCAGGATCTACAATAATCGTTCGAATTCTCGTGTTCTCCCATCGAGGTTTAAACTTTGCACTCCAGCCTCTTGGCAAGTTAGCACTCAGACCAAATTCAAGGTTTTCTGAACCTGTATTCGTCAAGTTTACTTGGAAAGAAAATGTCTCCCCCCGATATCCATCAAGAATTTCATATCGAGGCTCCATAATCAAATCCGGCAGCTCTTCAACTACGGGTTTTTCAATCGTCACGTCATATCGCAATTTCCCTAATAAAATCCCATTTTCACTCGCTAAATCGAAAATGAAAGAATATGTACCATTCTGCACATCCTGCGGCACTGTAAATCGAAATGACAGTTCATCGTTCGATTCTCTAGGGCTCAACCGTACCCTTGTTACGTTAATGGATCTATATCTATCATGCACGTTACCCTTCCATGCATCAAAATCACCCTGAACAGGAATAATGTCCATTAAGATGTCATCATCACCCGTATTATTAACGACGAAGTCCAAATAGTAAGGTCGTTTTAAAGGTTCGGTAATAGTGATATGAGGTTCAGCTACAATCGTTGTAATGGACCTCTCAGCAGCATTAGCAGAAGAATCCCCTATCATAAGAAGCATTCCCATTAAACCTACGCTAACAAGCATCAACATAAAAAATCTTTTATGCATGCTACTTGTAAATGTTTTGAACTTAATACTCATTGGTCTATTATGAAGTGTTACTAACCAGCTCATTACCGCGCTGAACGAAACAATTGACTATTTTACCATGAAGTACAACTACTCACACAGCCTTATCTTACCCTATTACGTACTTACTACTACTTTCATAATGTCATCCTGACGATCTGTAAACATGTCATAGGCTTTTTGAAGATCCGAAAACGGTAATTGATGGGTGACCAAAGGCCCTAAATCAAGTGACCCTTTTTCCACCATAGCTACCGACTGTGTTACTGCCCATTTCATAAGCCCCGCCCTGGAACTAGCAGTGAAAATACAGTCTAGATTTTTATCAAAAGCCGTAGCAAAATCATATTGAATAACATTATCTTTCATCTGCCCGAAATGAATCAATTTCCCCATTCGTTTCGCAATAGCAATACCATGATTAACAGATTCTTCTGTACCAGCAGCCTCCACCACAATATCTGGACCTACCCCATCAGTGCATTCCTTGATAGTATCCAAAAACTGAGGATCATTACAATTGACAGTAGCATCTGCACCCAAAGTCCTAGCAAAATCCAAGCGGTTATCAAGATAATCAACCGCAATAACTTTAAGGGCTCCCATCTGTTTCAAAAACCTAGTAAAGGCCAAACCGATACCACCTTGACCTAGAATTACAATGTTTTGTCCGACCACAGATCCCATTCTCTTGCACGAATATAAAACCGTCCCGACATGCTGGCACATGAGCCAGTGCTCTAGTTTTCCCCAATCAGGGATTAGTATCATCCTGTCAGCAGGCGCCACTAAGAATTGCTTTAGCCCATCATTGTTATCAGGAAATACAATAACGCGATCCCCTTTTTTAAAAGATCCAGATCCCCCATCTTCTATAACACCAATACATTCGTGGTTTGGTTGACCAGGAGACAAGGGGTATTGGTTCTCTGGTAAAGCTCTGGAGAAATAACGCATATCGCTTCCACATACTGAAATAAAATTGATTCGGACCAATGCCTCATCCGATCCAAACGTTGGATCAGGAACGTCTACGACTTCTACTGTTCGATATCCGGTTAATTGTCCTGCTTTCATAGAGAATTCTCCTTACCCTGAAATTTAGAGCGTATTCTAATTTAACGCTGTCCCATATACTGTCTCTGGTTCAATACTTACCACCACACGTTGATCATCGATCATTGCTTGATCAAATTCTCCCCAGTCTGGATGGTCCTTCCCGGCTGTCTCCCTATATACCGTCCTATGTAAATTCCTTAAGGTCTCCGGATCGGTATTAAAAGATCCTTGTAAGCTAGCCTCTCCTTCAACAACAATATAACCCCACCAATCATCTTGTGAAACCAATAGAGAACAAATGGGATCTCGCATAAGATTATAAAATTTACTTCGTCTCTCGGTAATAGAAAAACATATCTCATCATCAACGAGACCGACAGTCACAATACTTAATTGAGACCCTCCATTTTTCCTCCGTGTGGAAAGTACCCCTTTATGGAAGTCGGTTAAGAATTTTGCTAGGCTAGCGGTTATCATCAATACACCATAGTCCCTCTCGTAACATACCTAACGTTCTTTGGGTGTTCATTATGAAGATCAATATTCATACCACATTATTAGGAGTTCCCTTGATATATGCAAGAATATTATCCACTGCTCCCTCATTAAGCCATTCCATAGCTTCCGGAGTCTGGTCAGCATGATGTGGAGTTAAAGCTATATTATCGCAAGTCAAAATGGCATGGTCATTAGGCAATGGTTCTATGTCAAATACATCCAAAGCGGCGCCCATAATAGCACTGGTTTTCAATGCATTAACCAAAGCAACCATGTCAACAACATCACCTCTAGCACCATTAACTAAAATAGTACTGGGTTTCATCATCCCAAACTCTTTTTCACCTATCAAATACTTTGAATCTGCAGTCAGTTTGACATGGAGGCTAATAACATCAGACACAGATAGTAACTCCTCAAAAGGAACATACTTGAGATTAAACTTTCGAGCTTTTTCTTCACTGGGATTATATGTCCATGCTATGACGTTCATCCCAATTGCCTGACCCAGACGAGCCATCTCCTGACCAATATAACCCGTACCAATAATACCTAAAGTCTTTCCTCTTAAATATATATTTTTACTTTCGGTCCAAATACCTTTCTTGAGTTGTTGTGTCTGGCGCACAGCATTTTTCGCTACAGACATCATCAAGCCAAACATATGTTCCGCTACAGCTGGCGCATTTCTTCCGGGTTGATTACAAACTGTAATCCCGAGTTCTTTGACCGCTCGCATATCAATAGAGTCGACCCCTGCCGTACACGTAGCAATCATTTTAAGTTTCGGTAAAGCATGCAGGACATCAGCTGGCCAAGTTACCATACTTCGTGTATTAATCATTATGTCTGCAACGCTAACTCTCTCGATTTTCTCTTGAGAACTATTGGGTCTTTCCTGATAAAGAATAACCTCAGCTACAGATCGGAGCCTATCCAAATGGGGAGATCCTGTAATCTGGGGAGGATCATCTCCTGGTATAACTATTACCAAATTTCTCTTTTTATTCATAATACGCCTACAAAATCACAACGGTTCGTATAATAGGTTCAGCTACGCTATAATACTACTGTCTGGCCAAGCTTCTCAAATCAAAGACTACTCATGCAGAAAAATAAGTCTCTCAATATAGGCATAATCAGTATTCCATTAGGGCACGCATCTGTCGACTGGTTTATAGCAGGCTTCTGGATCCTTCTGCCGTTCATTGCTGAAGAATTTTCATTAAACGAAGTTCAGGTTGCTAGTATTATCACGATACGCACACTCTTTAGTGCAATTGTATACCTGCCATCCGGAGTGCTTGCAGGCATAATTTCCCGCCGTACCCTCTATGCCTCCATTGCCGTATACTGGGTTATCGTAGGCTATTTTCTTGCCTCCTATTCCCCTACGTACATAGTTTTAATCATATCAGTGACATGCGCTGAAATCGGATCCATTTTATGGCATCCATTCGGTCTATCGTCCATCACTAAAATCCTTACGCAACGTAAGGGATTGGCCACCGCTCTGTTCAATGCCGGAGGAAGCATAGCAGAAGTAGGATCACCAGCTCTAATGAGTTACTTGATCAGGGAAAACAACTCCTTTTCACTTCCTGGGCTAAGTACCCCCACTTGGAGATCTGTTATGCGATTCAATGGTATAATAGTCACTCTATTTGGGCTGATAGTCTTATGGACTTCATTTGTTTTATTCAAGAATACGACAATCAAGACTTCAAAATCTCCGCGCTTGAAAGAAAGCTTTCAACTACTTAAACTTCCAATCATCCAAAAGGCACTAGTTATAGCGATAATTCGATTCCTTGCATATCTATCAATCCTCACCTATCTGAGCATCTACCTCAGTGAAAATATAGGCAAGGAATCTGCCTCATTACAGGTCACTCTCTTCCTATTAGCAGGAGTCATTGGATCCACTTTTCTCGGGTCGAGATCAGATAAAGGCAACCGGTCGCAGATTCTAATCAGTAGTTTGGCTTTTGGAAGTATTGCAACTGTTTTAATACCCATAACCAATAGCTTACCCATTATTTCAGTTACCGTAGGATTATCCGGCTTTTTCATAGGAGCGTGCACAACAGTACTAGTGGCCATGGCTCTAGATAATGTTCCGGATGATATCAAAGCTCCATTTATAGGTTTGTTCTTTGCAATTCTGGAAGGTTTCTCATCTGTAGCTTTGTTAGCTACGGCCAGTATTGTCAGCACCTGGGGCACCTCAAGCGCATTCTACTTTTCGGGCGTTCTCATGGCGCTATCTATAGTGGTTCTAATTCCCAGACGAGGATCTAAAAAGTCAACGAGTGCATAGACACGAATACTTACGTATCTTCTTTTAACTGTTTCAATAGACAGGCCATTTCAATAGCAGATGCAGTTGCCTCGTAGCCTTTGTTACTAGCATCATCTTTTGACCTTTCCTCTGCTTGTTCCGTAGTGTAAGTAGTCAGTACTCCAAATCCTAACGGTATTCCAGTTTCCTGCATGACGTCAGCTAAACCACGGGACACTTCTGCAGATATGTAATCGAAATGAGCAGTTTCCCCTTTGATCACAGCACCCACACAAACCAGCGCATCCCATTTCCCCTGTAGCGCAACTGCTTTGGCCGCTAATGGTAATTCAAAAGATCCCGGAACCCAATAGATTACTCTATTGGATTCGCTGACCCCTAAATCAGTCAAAGCCATCTCCACACCCGCAACAAGCCGAGAAGTAATATCAGTATTAAAACGCGAAGCAATTACTGAAACCCGAAGGTCTTTCCCGGTTAGAGTCCCTGAAAATTCTATTGAACCAGCCATTGGTTGTCCACCTATATGATTTACTGTGAATTTGAAGGTTTACGATCGAAAATATGACCAAGTTTTTCTTGTTTAGTGGCAAGATACTGCCGATTATATTCGGTCGGCTCTATAACCAGAGGAACTCGCTCAGTAATTTCCAAACCGTAACTGTCTAAACCAACAACTTTTCTAGGATTATTAGTGAGCAATTGTATCTTTTGGACTCCAAGGTCAGAAAGTATCTGTGCACCTATCCCGTAGAAACGGAGATCTGGTGCAAACCCAAGTTGAGTATTAGCTTCCACGGTATCTAAACCACCATCTTGCAGAGCATAAGCTTTGATCTTATTATGAAGACCAATACCTCGACCCTCTTGCCTCATATAAAGAAACACTCCAACTCCATTATCTGCGATAGCCTTCAAAGCCAAAGTAACTTGCTGGCCACAATCACAACGCTGGCTACCAAACACGTCACCTGTTAAACACTCACTATGAACCCGAACTAAAACTGGATCCCCAGAAGTGACATCCCCCTTCACTAATGCCAGGTGTTCATCAGAATCAACCAAACTAGAGTACGCTACTGCCGTGAATTCACCAAATTCCGTGGGAAGCTTCGCATCTGCGACCCTGCAGATCATTTTTTCATGCTTTCTTCTATATGCAATGATCTGAGCAATGCTAATAACCTTTATATCGTGATTTTTACTAAATGTTTCGAGCTCAGGCATGCGAGACATGGTTCCATCGTCACTCATGATTTCGCAAATAACTCCTGAAGCATATAAACCGGCTAACCTACAAAGATCCACAATCGCTTCAGTCTGACCAGCTCTAACAAGCACCCCACCTTCTTGGTACCGTAGAGGGAACAAATGACCTGGTTTTCCGAAATCAGATGGCTTGGTTTCGGGATCCAGCATAGCTTTAACAGTTGCTGCACGGTCGTGGGCAGAAATTCCAGTGCTAGCACCTTTCTTTATATCTACTGAAACAGTGAAGGCAGTGGCAAGTCTCGCAGTATTCTCGTCAACCATCATAGGTAAGCCAAGGGCGTCTAGCCTTTCTCCTAACATGGAAATACAAATAAGGCCTCTGGCACTCTTTGCCATAAAGTTAATACCAGCAGGAGTAATCATTTGGGATGCAATCGCTAAATCACCCTCATTTTCTCTATCCTCATCGTCAACGATGATGATAAATCGACCCGATCGCAAATCATCAAGTACTTCTTCAACAGTCGCAAGTGGCATGACTAAAATCATCCCTTTCAATAAATTTTGGCAGTCGACCGCATAGCCTTCAACTGTGCGTATGGGATTATACTACAAAGTATTAATCAATATCTAACCAGTGAATATGGTAGCCTGACTATACCAGATTTGCCTATCTAGCAGACAATCGTTCAACGTACTTAGCTAGGATATCTACTTCTAAATTAACGGTTTGACCCACAGACCTAAATTGAAGTGTTGTGTGTTCATAGGTATGAGGTATAACAGCAATGGAAAACTGAGTCGGAGATTCGGCCGCCACTGTTAAACTAATTCCATCTACTGCAATAAACCCTTTTTCAACAACGTACTTCATGATAGCTAAATCAGTTTCTATGAGAATAACGTGAGAAGCCTCTGCGATTTTTACTTCTTTTACAGTTCCCAATCCATCCACATGACCTTGAACCAAGTGACCTCCTAGACCATCTCCCATTATCAATGCAGTCTCTAAATTCACCATATCGCCACACTGAACACATCCCAAATTCGTCCGCTTAAACGTCTCAGGAACAATATCTACACTAAAATAATTTGCCGCAACCTCCACAACCGTTAAACAAGCCCCATTAACCGCCACGCTTTCTCCAATATTAAGTTTGGCAGCAATCTCAGCAGACTGGACGGCTAGCCCACCGCCATCACGTAGGCTAGTAATAATTCCTAAATCTTGAATGATCCCAGTAAACATTAATGTAGATATCCTTTGATCATGATGTCTGAACCAATTTGCTGGACACTAATATCCCGAACTTGTTGACTTGCAGAAAGGCTGCTAAATCCAGCTCCATCAAAAGGTGTAGGTGCATTCTTACCACCGATAAAACAAGGAGCAATAAAACCTATTATCTTGTCGATAAGGCTGTGTTGAATGAGAGAGGATGCCAAAGTTCCTCCTCCTTCAAAAAGAACCGAAGTGATCCCCATGGAGCCCAGTTGCGAAAGCATACTGAGCAAGTCAACAGTGCCATTGAACGAAGGAGTTTCAATGACTTTAATACCCTGCGCTTTCAGGCGATCCTTATTAACGTTTTGCTCTTCCAGGCAAGTAATCAGAGTCATTCCATCATCCGTTAGAACGTTGGCATTTGGGGATATCCGACAATGAGAATCCACAATTATTTTTATCGGTTGCTTATCCAATAAACGTCCATCAGAATCACGTGCAGTAAGCTTAGGATTATCAGCAATTACCGTTCCAATTCCGACCATCACCGCATCGCTCTCACTTCTCAATAGGTGGACTTCATCTCTTGCATCTTGTCCCGTAATCCAACTAGAACTTCCATCAGTTGCCGCTATTTTCCCATCTAAGCTACTGGCGAATTTAAAGGTGACAAAAGGTAAGCCAGTTGTAATGAACTTGAAATATGCTTCGTACAACTGTTCTACTACAGGAGAAAATTCGCTTACAATAACCTTGATACCAGCCTTCTCTAATTGTTCTTTGCCTCTAGAGAATACTTTTGGATTCTTATCTAGCACAGCGATGTGAACTTCTGCAACACCAGCCTTGATAATAGCATCGGTGCAGGGAGGCGTTCTTCCATAATGACAACAGGGCTCTAAAGACGAGTACATAACGCTACCAGAGGCCTGATAGTCCAATTCCGCTAATGCCATTATTTCCGCATGGGGTCCACCCGGTAACTGCGTTATCCCTTCGGAAATTACTTTTCCATTCTTGACAATAACCGCACCTACAGGAGGATTAGGGTGTACTTCTCCAAGAGACTGGCGTGCCAATGTGAGTGCCTGATCCATGTAAGACATATGAAAGACTCACTGTAAGTTATTGAAAGTAAAATCTTCGTGCGCTTTGCTGGGGCTAGGCTCGGTCTGACCCTGATATTTGCTACCTAGAGAAGGATCTCCGTACAAACGGTCAGCTGGAACTGTAAGCTGAGAAAAGGATAACTGCCCAATCTTCATACCGTAATATAACGTTATAGGAAGACTGGAGACGTTACTCAACTCAAGTGTTAAATGACCTTTCCATCCTGGATCAACATAGCCAGCCGTGGAATGAATTAATAGACCTATCCTCCCCAGTGAGCTTTTTCCTTCCAATCTAGCGACAAGGTGACTAGGAAGTTCGATATGTTCCAATGTACTGCCTAACACAAATTCGCCAGGATGAAGCATAAAAGGAATACCATCCTGAATTTCCTCCATGTCAGTAAGACCGTCTAAGGACTTTCTCACGTCAACATAAGGTCTTCTTGTGTTGCGAAAAACAAGAATCTGTCGATCCAGATGAACATCGACACTTGCCGGTTGAATATCATCTATATCAACGGGATCAATAACAATATTTCCAGAAGCCAGTTCTTCTCGAATTGAGCGATCACTTAAAACCACTATTTAGCTCCAAAATAACTTTCCTTGTATTGTAACAGTGGCTCTAATCAGTAGCAAACACCCAATATTCTGTTTTTTACGTTGACCCTTCTCCAACAAATTTATCCAGTTGCAATATCGAAAACAGCTTGTAAACTAACCTGAATATCCAGTTCACCAGCCATGACAGAAGTCCCT
>CAJWUJ010000028.1 GCA_913047625.1 uncultured Dehalococcoidia bacterium
CATATTGACATCGATCAAGAAGTAATCAACAAGAATCATCCTGCTTCAGTATCTGTTATCGCTGACGCAAAAGAAGCAATTGAAGCCTTACTAATAAAACTCTCCTCTCATACAAAGACGCAACTTTGGCCAGATAACTGCAAAGACCAGATCAGCCAAGAATTTAGGCAATGGCTTACCGATACCGCACCATTACAAGGCGAAATCATTAAAAACATCCAACAGGTTCTAGAAGATGATGCTATTTATGTGAGTGGTATCACGAATATTGGATATTGGTCCCATTTCTATTATCAGGTGACTCATCCGAGAACTTACTTTACTTCCTCATACTTTGCCACCCTAGGCTATTCGTTTCCTTTTGCATTAGGAGCAAAATGTGCCTCTCCTAAAAGCCAAGTGATTTGTGTCATTGGGGATGGAGGATTCGGATACAGTCTTCAAGAGCTTTCGACGGCAGTTAAGTATGGGATTAA
Source organism: uncultured Dehalococcoidia bacterium (assembly GCA_913047625.1). Lineage (GTDB taxonomy): Bacteria > Chloroflexota > Dehalococcoidia > Lucifugimonadales > CAJWUJ01 > CAJWUJ01. Next base: position 477 of record CAJWUJ010000028.1, read on the forward strand.
TGTTATTGCAATAGTGTTTGTCGACAACGCACTAGGAGCATCATTGCACGATCAAACCACCAAATATCACAATCGAATCATTGGCACTAACCTTCAAAATCCTGACTTTGTGCTCGCTGCAGAAGCATTTGGTGCCAAAGGCATTAAAACAACGCCTCAAAATATCAGCATTGCTCTAGAAGAAGCCCTTTCTAGCAATCAACCGTGTGTAATTGAAGTACCGATACCTCAACTTTTAAAGCCACCTTTCCAAGTACCTTTGCTACGTTAAACACTGGATATTTAACGTAGTAAAGTACCCTATCTGATAGCAATACTATTCATTTCTGTCTCAGGACTTTTCCCAAGACATGATCAAGTTTTTTCTACTAATAGAGTTTTTTACAATGTATTTTCCATCGTAATCTTCTAGATAGTCGCTTAAATTACGTTGTAGTTTCTCACCCTTCCAAGAATCAGGATTCACAAATATCTTTTGGCAAACCATCTCAAAAGCCTCATCAAAAGACTGATAATAAGACGGTGCAACTTCAACGGTTGCTACAGATACACCTTTTATACCCATAGATTGTAAAATCTTCAAAAACTCTACTGCTCCTGGTAACGTAACTCGTTGTTCCCCATGGATGAAATGCCACACATCAGCAAGTTCGCTTTGAGGCGACCGCTCAAACATAATAACTATTATTTTATGACTGCCCGCGAGGTCCAAGAGTTTAATAAACTTCTCAATGTGCTCTATCGTATATAACACATGTGCGCAAAAAACCACATCCATAACCGGTATTGATATGGATTCGAAGCTACCCTGTACTATTGTAATATTAGGGATCTTATAACTTTCTATTTGACTTTCTAAAACAGCTAGCATCGCTGGAGACTGGTCGATTACAGTCACCGCTCGGGCTTTTAGCGCAATAGGAATCGCAAATCTCCCTGTTCCTCCTCCAACGTCTAAAACTGATCTAGACTCAGGAATTATCTCCTGAACAGCGTTCAACACAAGATCATCAGTCCTATAGGGGTCTGCTTCAAACCGTTTCGCCGATTCTGCCCAAAAATCCAATAGAGGCTCCGCCTCCATTGCCGACAGGGATTGGTGATGGTGCAAGTTCACTCTTGCCTTCCACGATGCTATAGGACTCTGAATCATGACTCTCTCCAGAATCTAAACGATAGGTGCGGGAAGCCATCCCCACGGATGGGGGCCCCAGTCAACACTGATGACCTCTCCTCTTCTGATAGTAGCCTTAGGCATTATCGCTTGCTGCCCTTTGATTTGATTACCTTCAATATCATCATAATACCAATCCCCTTCAACCACATCCAATATAGAGATATCTGCCTCACGGCCTTCTGTCAGACGCCCTAAAACATCATCTTTGTGTACTGCCAAAGCTGGCTTGATAGTTGCTAACTCAATAACATCCTTCAATGGGAAACCCAATGCTAGGAACTGAGATAAAACTTCAGTAAAACTCCAGCAACCTTGACGATGATTAATAGAATTCAAATCGGTCGCTATGAAACTAGGCATAATACCTGCGTCCAACATCGTTTGTGCTACCCTATAGCTGAAATGCATACCTCCCCCTGCTACACTCACCAATACTCCACGATCAACAGCATCACGCAACTCTGAAGAGATATCCCCTGAATCAGTTAAATGTCCTCCTGGGATGGGTGTATAAGTATGCTCAATAATGTCTCCTTTTTCGAATAAACGTAAAGCTGCCCGTGTAACTTCACCAGCACCGTCAAACTTGGAATAGTGATCCCCACAATGGACCATCAGAGGCAACTTAACTTTACGCGCTGCTGATTTAGCTAATTCGACAATAGTAGCCCCCAATGATTGCAGTCCTGGACCCATCAGTCGCATCTTGACTCCCACTATAATGTCCCTATTATTAGCGACTGCGGTTTCAAAGAAATCTACATTCACGTCGTCTTCATAACGAACGTCAGGTTCCATTGTAATGCCCCCCCTTCCGGCATGAAGAAAAGCTAAAACTCTTGTCTGGGCTTTTTCTATAACATAATTTCGGAATCCTCCGAAATTCATAGGTCCTGTAGTTCCAGCATCGACAATAGTTGGAACACCAGCTCGAACTCCAATGAGATCAGGGTTAACTCCCCGTGCATTTACCCCAACGGTCCTCATCCCAAAATCAACATGGGTATGAAGATCAAGTAACCCAGGAGTAACCAGCAATCCTCTTACATCAAGAACTCTATTCGCGTCATCACCCAGCTCTGGCTTGATGCTTACTATCTTGCCGTCATCGATCGCTACATCAGCAATCATATCGACATTGTCACCAGGAGATAAAACTCTACCCCCTTTTATAATAAGCTGATAAGTCATAGTATCCTCCATAAAACAATTTGGTATGCTCCAACACTACGGTATTTCACCACCGAGGATAGTAACTAATTACTAATAATATATCTCGGTCAATTCAAATCTGTAGTGACCTGAATAGTATCTACCTTATAGACAAGTCTATCAAGGCTAAGATACCCTAGAGTTTGTACTACTCTGTTAACCCCCTATTGCATAAATATGAACCACTATAAGCTTTTTATATGTTAGAAACTGATGTAATTGTAGTTGGAGCTGGGCCGGCAGGATCAATGTCCGCCATCCAACTAAGAAACTACGGACTCACTGTCCTTGTATTAGAGGAGCATTCAACAATTGGGAAGCCACTTCATTGTTCCGGCTTGGTAACACCTAGAACATTAGAATCAGCCGGTCTGGATCATTCACTAGTTCTTAATGAAATAAAGGGAGCAGAAATATTTGTTGGGGATGTCAAACCACTAGTTTTGGGAAACGATGTCACTAGGGCACTTGTCATTGACCGAGTAGCATTTGACAAATATCTAGCAAATCAAGCTGTACTCAATGGGGCTCAGCTCAACCTTGGACACAGAGTTACTCATATTGAAAATACCCCCTCTGGAACAACTGTAGTTCATGCTAATCAAAAAACTTTTTCCTCCCGCATTTTGTTTGGGTGTGACGGATGGCGATCTAAAGTATCATCCCATCTCGGCAACACTAAAAAAGACCTTATTTGGTGCTATGGAGGAGAAGGGGTTGTGCCAAATCACCCCAAGGATACGGTTAGAGTCTACCTTGATGCCGAAATTGCTCCAAATTGGTTCGGATGGACTATTCCCATAGACAACAAACGGATCCGCATCGGAATTGGAACTACCTTCGGCTCTCCTGAGAGAAAACCTATCCACTTATTTAACAAGCTCTTAAAGCAATATCCCACACACTTCGAAGGATTAAATATCACATCATTATCCGGCGGATTTATACCTCTCTACACACCGCAAGTAATTGAATCAAGAAACTCATTACTGATTGGAGACGCCGCTTCACATGCAAAACCAACTTCTGGCGGAGGAATCTATACTGCTCTGGAGGGTGCAAAAACAGCTGCCGAAACTGCCTATCAAGCGCTCTCTTCAACGCAAGCTGGCTCTATTCAACTGAATAGTTACCATAGTGCCTGGAGTAAGACTTTGGGTAAAGAATTAGTACGTGGATCCGAACTTCGCAAGGTTTTTATGGATTTACAAAGCAATAATCAATTACCTACTGTAATCAACACTCTATCAATCAAGCCTTTAAAGAAAATGGTACATAATTACGGTGACATTGACTATCCATCTGCTCTAGTCAATCCGATTCTCCGTGCTGCGAGTGCGATGATAGGTCCAGCCCTTCAATTATCTAAAATGAGTAGAGCCAGTCTTCCATTAAAACGGTTTGTTTCGCAATTAGCCAGTCAAAAGTAATTCCGAAACCACAACCAGCATTTAGTTACCTTTTCGACACTCCTGAGCGGCTTTAGCAAGACGTTTCCCTAGTTCCTCAGCAACCGTTTTATCACCACCATACGCAATTCTTACATGTGGGACAGGATCGTTGAAATATTCCCCGGCCGTAGAATTAATTCCGTACCGCTTTAACAAGATATCGCTGAATTCATAACCCGAAATACCTAACGCAGATATATTTATCCACAATAACGGCAATCCCTGAGGAGGATGACACCATAAGCCATCTATATCCTCAATAGCCCGACACACAATATCCCGATTGGTCTGATAGGATTGATTTAAAGGGATCAGCCAATCCTGAGGACCCGTAACAGCTGCCTCAGCGGCACTCTGGCTCACAGGATTTATGCTTATAGTCGCCCATTCCTGAGCAACTAAGAAAGAAGTGATCATCTGGGCAGGAGCAACAACATATCCTACCCGCCATCCAGAAAGTGCAAAGGTCTTGGTAAAGCTTCTCACTATTATAGTTCTGTCACGAATCTCAGGTAAGCTAACCGGACTTATGTGCTTTCTGCCATCAAACACAAACCGCCGAAAGGATTCATCACAAATAAGTAAGAGGTCATGCCGGGTTGTTAGTTCTGCCAAACCAGTAAGATCGCTTTCGGTTATAACGTATCCTGTGGGATTTTGTGGAGTCATTACCATGATTGCTTTGGTTCGAGATGTTATAGCCTTCTCAATACGCCGAAGATCTAACCTATAACCTTCTTCTTCATCCATAGGGACCAAGACAGGGTTACCCCCAACAAGCTTTACAGGTTCATCAAAGAAAAAACCAGGTGACGGAATAATCACTTCATCTCCTGGATCAAGAATACCGGTAAAAACTGTGTATGCTGCTTGCATGCCACCATTAGTCACCAAGATTTCCGTCTCGGGATCCACCTCTGCATTGTCTTGTTCTTTTATCATTGCACTTAGCGCAACTCTGAAAGAGTATATACCGCGTGATGAAGGATACGAACCTATAGACTCAGCAGCTTCCATAACTGCTTTCAGCACATGAGGAGGCATTGGTTCGCGGGGAGCACCTTTTAAATCCAGAACATCCACACCTGTATCTCTGACAGCATCTAATTCGTGTCCATCACGTATGGAGGGAATTCTTTTAGATTGTAATACTCTTTGCGACAAAAAGCGCTTCACATCTTTACTTTGATTGCTACTCATTTCTTAAATCCTCCTGAAAAAATAATAGGAACTTAAAGCTCCAAGACCTAGCGTCATAAAACAAAGAACACGAATGCTCCAATAAACAGAGGTAGAACCAATGTAGCTAAACCTACAGTCCTGACTGAGTCTTCCAGCAACTCAGCCTCATAGGGTTTATCCTCTGGTTCTAGATACCCCAAATAATAGACAGCCCATCGAGGTGGACGAATTTCATCCAGCCTTCCCCTATTCGCATACCGAATCCAAGCAATCAAATAGAGGAATTTTTTGGGCCACACTACCACTGAAAGGATAGGGAGTAATGCCAATAATCCAAATATCACAATTCTCATATAAGTTCTGCCCTCGTCATAATAATTGCTACTCTAATCATGAATCCTTTTTACCCATTTTGTCAGTCAAGGGTTTGATCAGACTAGTAAATTCCAAAGGAAACACCCATTTAGTAGAGGGACTTTCTCCCAAATTCTTCAAAGTTTCAAAATACTGTAGGCTCATTGTTTGAGTATCTACTGAGGATGCTACGGCATTAATTTTCTCTAAAGCCAAACTGAATCCTTCAGCGTTCAATATCTCAGCCTGACGATTACCTTCAGCTGTTAAAATTGCAGCCTCTCTTTCTCCTTGAGCAGCCAACACAGCTGCCGCTTTCTGTCCCTCAGCCCTATTAATTGCCGCCTGTCTCTCGCCTTCGGATTCAGTAATAGCAGCTCTCCTTACTCTCTCAGCGGAAAGCTGTTTATTCATAGCATCTTGGACTTCTGGTGGTGGTTCGATTTCCTTAATTTCGATAGCAGTTACCTTGACACCCCATCTTCCTGTAATTTCATCAAGTTTTGTCCTTAATGTGACATTGATGTCATCTCGCTTTGACAATACGTCATCCAAATTTATATCACCAATAACAGCCCTCAAGGTTGTCGTGGCAATACCTAAAGCTGCACCACGGAAATTTGAAACTTCCAGAACTGTTTTCTGGGCCTGATCTTCCATCACTCTGTAGTACATCAAGAAATCAATAGCAATAGGAGCATTATCCCTTGTGATACAAGTCTGCTTAGCGACATCGATCACCTGTTCTCGTAAATCAATTTTGGACGCGGTTTCCATTACAGGCCATGTCCATCTAATACCAGGCTTAAAAGTTCCTCGATATTTACCCCACCGCAGAACAACAAGTCGCTGATACTCATTTACAATAAAAAGCATTTCCGTTTCCCTCCCTGAGCAATCTAAGTATTATACTATGCGATGCCATTATCCTATCTGATGGAATGAATCGTATCAACATATAATACAGCTCCTTCTACTGACTGAACTAAAACTGCCGAACCTTTTGGAATAGAAGTTCCTTTAGCACTGCGCGCAGACCACGACTCAGAACCGATGGTGACGACCCCAACCGGATTCAAAACCGTTATCACATAGCCTTGCCTTCCTACCAGGTAATGTAACCCCTCTTTCAGCTCTTCTTGCTTTCCTGTAATAGGATCAACCCTATGTTGAGGATACTTATCCTTAGCCGATTTCACTAGGGTGTACACATAGAACCCAGTTGCTCCACAAATCACAATCAAAAGAACAGCGATAGGAATAATATTGAGATCCAATGGCCCCTGCCACACCGAATTGTCCAAAAACCCCATAAGTAGAAGAAAAGAACCAAGCAAAAACGCAAGGATTGCCCCTATGCCTAGGATACCAAACCCTACCACTTGAACTTCAACAATGAATAAAATAAATGCCAATACTATGAAGATAACACCCGCCCAGTTGACTGGCAGACTACCTAGACCTAGAAATGAGAGAATTAGAAAAATAGAACCAAGTACAATGCCAAATAACATGCCGGGAGCAAATAATTCCATAGTGATACCTATTCCGCCAAGAATTAAAAGGAAGAATGCCAAGGTTGGATTTGCCAGTAACTGCAGAAATTTCTCAAGGGTTGTCATAGTTACTTCATCAAGTTCCAAATCTTTGGTGCTAAGTTTATAATCTCCTTCTGATGTCTTCACCAGTCGACCATCCAGTTTCTGTAACAAATCCTCAACATCTTCTGCTAGAAAATCAACAATTCCGCTCTCTACTGCTTCCCCAGCTGTATTGGCAACTCCCAGCCTTACCATATCCTCCAAGCGATCTGCATTCCTCCCTCGTGTCTCAGCAATAGACCTAATCAGGCTAGCTGCATCATTAGTTATCTTGATCCCTAACGTGTCTGGTAAATCACCTCCGGTGATCGTCACCGGACTTGCAGCACCAATATTTGTTCCGGGAGCCATCACTGCAAAATTAGCTGCTGCAGTTATAAAAGTACCGGCTGATCCGGCCCTCGCACCCTGCGGGCTAACATACACGACTGATGGCACACTTGATTCAAGAAATTCGCTGACAATTTGCCGAGTCGCTTCAAGTTCTCCTCCAGGAGTATTCAAGGACAACACTAGTAATTTTGCATTTTCAGACTCAGCTTTATCAAATCCCCTGGCAATCAAATTGGCGGTATGGATATTGATGAGGCCGTCAAATTGAAGGAAAACACCATGTTTTTTCTCTGCCGCATTTACATTATTAATCGTGCTCAGAAATAGTCCTAGAACACCCATCAATAACAAAATTCTGGGAATTGTGCTTAACTTTATCGGAAGATTCATAAATTAATCCTTCACGAGAGGTATTTTTCTCAAGATTTATCTGTTGATCGTAAAGTAGCGCCACTATACACTAGTCACATTCGGGGGTCTATATTTTCTTGAGCTTTAACAAGAGTACTAACATCAAATGAAAATCGTATATATTTCAAAACATAACGTATACGTACAAAACCCGTCTTTGTACGTTAGAGTGAGGAAGGACTAGGAATACAATAATGAAACTACTCAGACAAATGTTGACGAATCCTCGACAAACTGGTGCCATAGCCAATACATCGCCCAAACTATCACGGTTGATAGCAGATATGGCCAATCTTGACCAAAAGAATTGCGTTGTGGAACTGGGAGCTGGTACTGGTGTATTCACTCGAGAAATAGTCAAACGAATTTCTGCTCAGTGCACATTTTTCTCCTTAGAAATAAACCCTATATTAGCTAAGGAGACACAAAATAACTGTCCTTCAGCAAACATATTCTGCGATTCTGCTGAAAATATCCAAACGTACCTTTCATCATACGAAAAAACTTCCTGTGACTGTATCATCTCTGGTCTACCTTGGGGAGTATTTGAATTTTCGCTGCAGAAACAATTGCTACACACAATATATCAATCATTAGATAATGGAGGAGAATTCCTTACAATTGCGCTATTACCTGGCCTTCTTTTCCCGCCAGGAAAACGATTTCGAAGCCTCTTAGATCAAACATTTAGTTCTGTAACTAAAAGTCACATAGTCTGGCAAAATCTACCCCCCGGATTCATCTACCATTGTAAAAAAGAGAAAGGAGCATTGAATGGTTAGAGTACCTTACCTACAACGACATGATCTACCTGAAGACCTTCAGCATTACTACGACACTATCAGCAAAAAACGTGATTTTTTCCCTCGGCCTTTTTCAGTTCTTCTTCATCAGCCAGAAGCAGCAACAAGAGTAGCTCAACTCGGATCATACGTTCGATTTGAATCATCTCTAACAGATCAGATCCGTGAGATTATCATTCTAACGACAGCACGAGAAATGAACAGCGTATACGAATTTACTCATCACGTTCATATAGCAAAAGATTTCGGGGTATCGGACGAAATCATTGAGACTATCCGAATGGGCACTACCCCTAAGGGACTAACCGCAGAACAGGCTGTCTTTGTCAATTTTACTCAAGAACTATTTAGATCAGGTGAAGTTTCCGACGACCTTTACCAGTCTCTAGAAAACCTAGTTGGCAAAGAAGGGGTTGTTGATGTGGGCCTAACAACTACTTATTACAGATTACTGGCAAGTCTCATGAATATCTTTGAAGTAGGCCTAGAACCTGGTCAAGAGCCGCTACTTCCCTGAACATTCATCCAACTAAAATGTACCGAGATGTTAACTGTCCATTACCGGAACCGGGCCCTTTATTGCGGACGGAATAGTCCCGAGAATAGCAATCGAGCCCACAATAAGCCCTACATTACGAAATGCCTCGAGATATAAAATAGGATCACTAGTAGACTGCGATAATGATCCAAGAATGCTAAATCCCATAATTACTGTAGCTATCGCAGCTCCAAAAGAATGTCCTACATGGCGACTAGTTTCCACCATCCCGGAAGCAAAACCTTTGTACTCGGATGGTAGTGCCACCATGATAGCGTTCGAAATCGGTGTGATAAACAACCCTGAACAAACACCTAATGCAACCAAAATCATATAGAGCACCATATACGGCACACTAAACCACACTGCCAGTCCTAAACCGCCTAAGCAAGTTCCCACTCCAGCTAAGGAAATCGGTTTTATTAATTCCCAGTGAGTCTTGTCATAAATCCATCCGCTCAATATAGAAAAAGGAGCACTAAACGCTGAAAAAACTATCAGTAAAGCTGCTGTCTCTGCGTTACTTCTCTGTAATCCATTCTCAACCATAAATGGAAAAGTGAAAAATATAGTCATCATCGTCATATGTAAAATGCCATTAGCGAGACAAGCAGCAGTAAAATTCTTGTTGCGAAACAGATGCAGCGGTATTAAAGGATTTTTGATTCTTCTTTCATACCACACAAAAATACCAAGGAAAATAACAGCCAAAACTTGCATGGATGTATGGTATTTCCAACCAGCCTGGAAGGTTTCTTCCCCTTCATGCAAATGACTAAAAGATAGTAACAAAAACCCCATGAACGCCCCGAAAAGCAATGACCCTTTCATATCAAGAGTTACTGAACCTTGACGCTCGCTTGGATCCTTAGTTCCCATAATCCAAGCTAATCCCAGTGCAACTATGCCAAAGGGAGTGGTGGTAATAACAAATATCCAGTTCCAAGAAAATTGGGCTAGAATGAGGGGACTCAGTGCTAACCCCACCAAGCCACCTGAGGGAGCCGAGGCCAATACAACACCCATAGCTCTTCCACGCTCATGCATTGCATACATATCAGCCACAATAGCATATGTAGTTCCTAAGATCAGTGCTGCACCCACGCCTTGGACGAACCGAGCTAGGGACAAACTAGCTATTTCTGGTGCAAAACCAGCCAAAGTACCAGCAAAAGTAAATTGGACTAATCCGAAAACAAATACTTTCCTGTAACCATACAGGTCACCTAATCTACCTGCTATTAACACGAAAGCAGAAAGACCAAACAAAAAGGCACTAACAATCCAACCTGCTTCTGACAGTTCTATATCCATTTCTGCTCCTATTGTGGGCAGAGCAGTAGAAACCGTCATCAAGGTGATTATGCACATAAACTGTCCGAGAGCAACCGTAAATAATGCTAGCTTTCTTCTCGGAATTTTAGTTTTCGCTTTATCGTTCTCAGAAGTCATATCAAATCAGGGGTACGGCGATAAGAATACTCTGAAATCGCTAATTCTTCAAGGTATTCCGAGCACATGCCCCAACATGTTTCAGTCTGTCCAGTTGAGTCCCTTATCTTTGGCCCATTGGTCTTGTGCCGGTGTATTGGGTGGATCGTTGGAGCGAAGCCTGACATATTCTACATAAGGAGCATACAATCCATGTATGCGCCTTAATTCATTGACAGCTGTTTCATGAGCGTCAACTCGTAGATCTATATACGGAATATCATCTAAATCGCATACAATCAAGGCAGCAGATCTCTCAGTCAGATGTTTACCATCAGCATTCGCTTGACCACCCACATCTCTCCCAGCTTCTAAGGACCGTAACAATCGCTCATCTAGTGATTCCCCGTCAGAAGATTCAAATCCTTGCGCTATAGCTTCAACAACATGCTGTCCTGAAAGAGCGTTTCCCATTGAAACATATCCATCACCAACATGATGACCAGCCCATTTCCTTGTATCAGCTCCGGTATGACAAACCGCGATACCACTGCGATTTACAATTCCAATCTGCCTATATGAAAAGTAGTGATCTTGCTCTTCAATCTCTTTTAATACTTTTTCAGGAGAAAACCCAAGCCCAAGTAATTTCATAGCCAAAATTCCTAACCGGGGATTAGCATACGCCTGAGAAGAAACAACTCCTAGATTAGGTTTCAAAACAGGGCAATAACCTCCTACTCCCAGTGAATAGGTTGCAATTCCAATTCCTAACTGGCCAGTTTTTTTACAGGCACCTAAGACAGTAAATGTATGTAGATATTTTCCTAAACCGTATTTCATAATAACCCTCACAAAAACATAACCAATTGATTATCCCCAGTTCAATAAATCCTTGAGTGACAATAAAGAAAAAAGCTGACTCCGTCCATTACGAAACCGGAGTCAGCTCAAAACTTCTATATCCAGACTAGGCAACTATTATAAGTCATATAGCCTGACAGGGTTGTCCCAAAGAATCTTTTTCCTGCTTTCATCTGGCATT
>CAJWUJ010000029.1 GCA_913047625.1 uncultured Dehalococcoidia bacterium
GGACAACCATTGTAGTTGTTGAAGCCGCGTTGTATCAGGGTGTTGTTACCATTACAGTTGGGGACAAACCTTTGGTCATAGGAAGCCAGGTGGCATCTCGAATATGGGTACGGAGCAAAGTGTAAGCTGAATAAGCTTCTACGCTAGTGTTATGAGCTGTGGCAATTCCGTACTAACTCCTGAGATTCAAGGTAAGATTGGCTTTCTTGGAGAAAAAACCAAGTGCTGGGGAGTTGTTGAGCGGGAGGGGCTTCGGAGGTTCTCTCAGGCATTGATGGATCCTGACCCACGTTACTGGGACGACGAATTTGCAGCATCAACTAAATTTGGTCGTGTGATAACGCCTCCAATCTATCCAAGCTATATGGACAGGAGTCCTCCCTGGGGAGACGATGTTGTTTCCCAATCTTTCAAACACAATATTAATTCAGACGGTATGGGCGGGTTTCCTAATCGGTCTGGCCTACCCCCAATCGAAACCAGTTTAAAGCGAATACTCAATGGGGGGAACGAGATTGAGGTATATGAATATGCCGCACTCGGTGATGAGATTTACTTTCAGTCGAAATATGCAGGAATTATCGAACGCGAGAGCAAAAAAGGCGATCACCTTCTCATAGTAACCGTAGAAACAACTTATACAAATCAACGAAATCAAGTACTGTGTGTCACCAGACAGGCACTGATTCACAGGTAATTTTTTAACGGAAATACTTACAATGCCAACAGCACGTGAGCTTAGAAATAAACAACAACTCCATTGGGAAGATGTTTTGGAAGATCAGCAATTGCCGGATTATTGTATAGGTCCTATAACAACCACTCATATTTTCCGTTGGAGTGCGGCAATTGAAAACTGGCATAGGATCCACTATGACAAAGAGTTTGCAGTCGGGCATGATAAACTGCCTGATGTCTTAATGCAAGGCTCTTGGAAGCAAAGCATTATTCCCCAATATCTTAAAGATTGGGTTTTGCCAGAAGGTTGGGTTTGGAAAGCGTCTTTTCAGCATAGGGCAATGTTGGTTCCCGGAGACCTTTTGACTGTGTGGGGTCGTGTGATTCGCAAATACGAAGCTGAAGATCTAGGTTATGTCGATTTAGAAATTGGAATAAAGAATCAGGCCAACACAGAATCATGCCCCGGTTTCGCGACAGTACTGTTACCTTTTAGAGATGGCCGCAAAGTCCCTTATCCTTTTATCAAGCCAAGTCAATGAATATTCTTAATTATTTCAGACAAATTCTGGAGCCGAGGAATCTGTACTTCGCGGTGTGAGTGGGAGTTCTCTTAAGGTATGCCTAAGATACTCGTAAAAATTGTCTATCTGAATTTGATTTTGATCCTCTGGACACCGATTATCGTTTCTCCGGAAACGGTGTATCCCTTTGTGATAAGCAAGGCTTTTTATTCCCGGATATTAATTGAATTTGCTGTAGCACTGTGGTTGAGTTTAGCCATACTCGATTCTCGTTATAGGCCGCGTCGTTCCAAGATTCTGTTTGCTATTGCTATATATTTCACGCTAGCTGTCCTAGCTACTATAGCAGGAGCCAATCCATATTTCAGCTTCTGGTCTGATTTAGAGCGTATGAACGGACTCTGGGATCTAGCACATTGGTTGATGTTAATCGTAGTGCTAGTGTCAGTGCTACAGGTAGAGAGACAGTGGAAGAACATACTTTGTTGGAATTTGGTCGTTGTTCTTTGCGTGTCTATCGTGGGTCTGTTCCAGGTGTGGAATATCTCTATTGTACCAATGTTGATTCCAACAGGAATTGTTACGGATTGTAGGATATACGGTACTTTGGGCAATGCGTCGTATCTAGCAGCCATCCTGATGATAAACATTTTTGTGGCTCTCGGTTTACTATCGTGGGCTAATTCTTCATCCGGAATCACCAGTAGTACAAAGTCTGTAGGGCCTGGATTTAAAAGGTTAAATCACGGACATGCAACAACTTCTCTTTGGTTCAACGGTTTATGTATCGCAACCGTGATGCTTGGTACTATCTGCCTTCTGTATACAGGAACCAGAGCTTCAATCTACGCTCTTATATTGGTAGTCATTGGGCTTCTAATTACAATGATACTTTTTAGGGATATTCGTCGGTACAAGTCATTAGCAATTAGCTTAACCGCTTTGCTAGGATTTATAGCATTTACCTTTGTAATTGACGTTTCTGTAGGGTTACCTTTGCCTCAGCATTGTAGTGACGATTCGACTGGATTTAGGTTGTTATCGTCGGACGGCTACGGTGAAGTGCCCGGATCATCAACTGAAAGTAATACGAATGGTTCTGGTGATACTTACCTGTACGAGGATTTCCCTGTGCAAAGTCTGTATATTTCATTGGTTGCCCAGCAGGATTATCGAGAAGAATCTTTACATGTTCAAGACCAAGAAAAAGATGGTTTTCTCCAAAGAATAGGAAGCTTGTTGATTAGAGGGCAAATATGGGAAATTGGTATTCAGGCATTTATGAGTCGTCCTTTACTTGGCTGGGGACCTGAGAATTTTACTGCCGCATTTAATCAGACGATGCCGGTGGAGTTTTATCAGACATATGCTCATTCAATAGCTTTCGATTATGCTCACAATAAAATAATTGATGAATTGGTTGGAAAGGGCTTACTTGGAACTATTGCATACCTTGCCGTCTGGGTTTCCATCTTCTGGACTTTAATAAGACTTAGAAGAGATCAAAAAATAGGGATTATGGCGTACGCGATTGGCGGAGCTCTTAGTGGCTATTTTATTCAGAATATGTTTGGCTTTGATTCTGCGGCTACTTTGTTGCAGTGGAGCCTTCTTACTGCTTGGGTAGTTAGATCAGAGGGTCATTTGAGTGTTGGTGTATCTGAGGAGAGTGAAGGACTATCTGGAGATAGGCGGATCAGGAGGCTTCAGTTAAGGCGGATAGTCAACAAGCGGGGACAGGAGTATCAGCCGTTGAAATTAGCTTTGATTGCAGCAGTCGCTGCTATCGCGTTCACTTCGATTTTCTTTATGAATTGGAAGCCTTATTCGTCGGTCAAAGTCTTTACAGATAGTTTTACTGAAGGAATTGAGATGGAGGAAAGAATTAAGTACGTGGAAAAAAGTTTGGCAATGACGTGGGCCCTAAGTTCCTTACCGATGAAAACCGAATTTGACAGGATATCAATAGAGTGGGCAGGAATCACACAGGATAAAAAGGCACAGATAGGATATACAGATAAGCAAAAACTAGTAGCGTATGCTTTTGTTGAGAAACAGACAACATTGTTTTTGGAAAGAGAGCCGCTTAATTCCCAATTGTTGGCAGGGGCATTACCGGTTTTGCAAGCAGGAGCTCGGGATAAAAATGACATTGCATATTTAGATAATTTAGTTAGCCAATTAGAAACCGTAGCGCCAAATCGGTTGACGACCGTAGAAAGAACAGCAACTCAGGCTTTACTGAGAGGTGACTATCAGGATTCTTTAGATATTGTTAGTAACTTTTTGCAAAAAGCCCCTTATTTTGAGGAGCATTTCGAAATAATTGTCAATATTGCACAAAACGCTCTTGATGAAGAGGAAGTTGTAGATAAAAGTACGTAATGACCTCTACAAATGACCTGAGATCAACTATCATGGTGAAGAATCTGTTTTGATCATGTTGAAGGCAATTATTAGAGTAGACAATTAGCTAGTAGATAGCTAATATTGAGACTGGAGTAGCATTAGAAAGCTCCTGTATATTGCGTGAATTAGGATGAGTAAAGAAGAAGACAATAATAAAACTAGCGGGTACAGCTTCGGAACTAGAGAGATAAGGCTGTTTCTGACTGCACCAGTGCAACGATGGAAAGTAACTCTCACATCATTCTGTGTTGTCATCGGCATAGGTATTTTATTAGTTGTCTTTGCAAGTCCTGCGCCAATTTATGAGTCCAAGGCGCAAATTTTGATAACCCAGCCAGTGGATCCCAATGAGGGAGGCCCTCCCAGTAATGCGAATTCTCAGCAAATCTTTCCAGGTATGTTTATTCCAAACAGTATGACTCTCAGTACCCTTGCTTCTCTAGCTTTATCAAACGACCTTTTTGATGGAATAATTCAGGACTTAGCTTTGACTGATTCTGTCACAGGTGAACCTTTTAGTTTGGAACGTTTAGCAGCGATGACTTCCGCAGTAATTCAGTACGATTATGATGAAGGCAACAATCTTCCATTACTAGATTTAAGTGTTCGAGGCAATAATCCGAAACAGATACAGGATATTACGAATACGTGGGCAGATGCATTTATTAAAGAAAACAAAGATTTGTTTTCATCTGAGGCCGCCCGATCATATGACAAATGGCTGGAATTGTTAACAGCTAAAGAACAAGAACTAGAACAAGAACAAGAAACTGCTTTGGCGTATGTACGGGAAAACAGTGAAAATCTTTTGCAGGAGCAATTGGATATTCTGGCACAAGATCTTAAAAACGTATCTGCGAGGCTTCTTGTACTGAAAGAAGAGGCATCAAGAGCAGACGCTCGAAAGACTGTATTGAGTGACGAACTGGAGAAACTAGATGAACTACTAGCAGTCTACTCAAAAGAAAGCTACTCAGAGGAACAGGTTCTGGATCAAGGGAGCATTAATGATGTTTGGGCTCGAATCAAGCAGGAGATAATTTTACAGACCGCTAATCTGATGGCATATCGAGTTGCTGAGGAACAGGCCGAAATAATCCTTAACGAGATTACACAACGGTTAGCTGATAAAAGTACTAAACTAGCTTCTGTCACTATAGAAACTGATCGCTTCAATGAAAAAATTAGCCGACTGAGAGAAGATCTTCCTTACATACAGTCTCTACTTACTGAGTCTACGATTGCCAAGGAAGGTCAAACAATGCACTTGCGGATAGTTGGCGAACCCGCAACTCCCGGTGATCCAATATCTGGTTCCATCAGTGTCGTGCGGGCTACATTAGTCATTTTGTTGTTAGCGGTGGTTGTATCTTTTATGGTTTCCGGATTAGCACAAGTTATTTTTCCTAGGAATGGTTCCGGTCAATCGAAGACAGCGTAGTTTACAAGTCAGAAAGTTCTAGTATGCCATATCCAGATGATCACATAATGTCTTATGCTTTCTACAAAATGGATATGAATATAGCAGGAAAATATTGATTATGCCAAAGAAAGCACTCATAACTGGGATAACGGGACAGGATGGATCGTACCTGGCTCAATTGCTACTATCAAAAGGGTACGAAGTACATGGAATAATTCGCAGGTCCAGCCTGCCTAACACTTCGAGACTAGACGTGATTAGCAATGATGCCAGTATTCCCGCAGATCAGTTATCTCTCCACTTTGGCGATATCACGAACTCAGAATCCTTTCCTCATCTCTTGTATGAAATCAAACCGGATGAAATATATCATTTAGCCGCTCAAAGTCATGTGCGGGTAAGCTTTGACATTCCCGAATACACAGCTGAAACGACAGGATTGGGTACAATCCGAATGCTGGAAGCGATCAGGAAAAGTGGTATAAATTCGCGGTTCTATCAGGCATCAAGTAGCGAGATGTTTGGAATGGCTCTTCCTCCTCAAAATGAAGGAACTGAGTTTCGGCCACGGAGTCCATATGCAGTTGCAAAAATATATGCATATTGGATGACTGTTAACTACAGAGTTGGCTACGGATTGTTTGCCACTAACGGTATATTGTTCAACCATGAGTCCCCTAGACGTGGTTTGACGTTTCTGACACGTAAAGTCACACAGGGAGTAGCAAATATCCTGGCTGGTAGGCAAGATGTACTATATCTTGGCAATCTTGAATCCAAACGAGATTGGGGTTACGCGCCCGAATATGTACAAGCAATGTGGCTGATGTTACAGCAGGAATCTCCAGGCGATTTTGTGATTGGCACAGGTTCATCACACTCAGTTAAAGAATGGGTGCAAGCGGTTTTCGAGTATGCGGGACTGGAGTGGGAGAAATATGTAAAAATCGATGATCGATACTTTAGGCCGACAGAGGTAGAACACTTAGTAGCTGATGGTTCCTTAGCAAAAGCACAACTTGGTTGGTCTCCCAAAATTGATTTTTATGACCTAGTGAAAATTATGCTGGACGCAGATATGGAAAAGGTAGGGTTAAAACCTATTGGCGTGGGTAACCAAATACTAGCAGACAAGATGGGCTTCAAGCATGAGAAACTATCGTAACTTTATGTGTAGACCGGAATGTTAGCTGATTAACAGACTATCGTAGGGAATAGAGTTGTTTCCCGAACGTATATTTTTGAAGCTGGACAAATAGACTTATAATGGACAAAGATTGTTTAAGGGTGCCATTATGGGAGTAGAAAAGAGCGTAGGATGAAAGTATTGGTAACAGGCGGGGCTGGCTATGTGGGGACAGTACTGGTTCCACAAGTGCTGGCAGCAGGACATCGGGTACGAGTGCTAGATAGCCTCATGTATGACCAGACAATCTTAATGAACCACTTCCTTGATCCTAAATTCGAGTTCATTCGGGGTGATATTCGCGATAGTGATTGCTTGAAAACAGCGCTTAAGGACGTAGATTGCGTGATTCATTTAGCAGCTATTGTTGGTGCTCCTGCGTGTTCAAAAAACCCAGAATTAGCTAAAGAGATTAACTATGATGCGGTTGTCCAACTAGACAAATTAAGGAATCGGTCGCAGAAAATTATTTTTGCATCTACCGGTAGTGCTTATGGAGCTGTAGAAGGTATCTGCACCGAGGATACCCCTCTTAATCCGCTCTCGGTGTACGGTGTCACTAAAACTGATGCAGAGAAACAATTACTGGATTCTGGAAATGTTGTGGTTTACAGATTTGCGACAGGCTTTGGTTTGTCTCCGAGATTGAGGCTAGACTTATTAGTAAATGACTTTGCATTTCAGGCAATAAAAAACGGTCAGTTAATTGTATATGAAAAAGGATTTAAACGGACTTTTGTCCATGTACACGATATGTCACGAGCTGTGGTTCACGCTCTTGGTAACTTTGATAATATGGCTGGTAATGCTTTCAATGTGGGGAGCGAGGAGTTGAACTTTACTAAGGAAGAAGTATGTTTAGCTATAAAGCGCCACGTGGATTACAATCTTCATTTTTCCGAGGTAGGATCTGATCCTGATAAACGTGACTACGTTGTTTCCTATGAAAAAATACGCCAAGCAGGATTTATAACGAACATTAGTCTGGATCAAGGAGTGTTGGAAATCATCAGAGGTGCAGTTATGTTGGAAGATAGGACTCCGTTTGCTAATGTTGGATCCTTCCCTTGGTTGAAACAGACTACAAATGGGAGAAGAAGATAGTGGAGCTAAAAAATAAAAGAGTTACCGTTACTGGGGGAGCTGGATTTCTGGGTAGTTACATAGTTGAGGCATTTCAAGAAGCTGGGGCTATTGTCCATGTAGCTCGTAGCAAGGATTTTAATTTGGTGGATATTGGAAATGTCCGAAAGATGCTTAAAAAAACCAAACCCGAAGTACTTATCCACGCTGCAGCCAATGTTGGCGGTATTGGTTATAACCGTTTATATCCAGCTGATATTTTCTTCGATAATGTGATGATCACTGGAAATGTCTTGAAAGTTGCTGCTGAGACGACTTCTCTCGAAAAATTAGTGATCGTGGGATCTTCCTGTGCGTATCCAGGAGAAGTGACTGGGCGGCTGCAGGAACATCAACTACTCGAGGGAGCACTACACCCTAGCGTTGAATGCTACGGGTTCTCAAAGCGTGCTGCTGTTATTGGTAGTAAAACCTATCGGGAACAGTACAATCTTAATTCAATTGTTCTTATGATTACAAATTTATATGGCCCTAGGGATAAAATGGATCCCACTGAAAGTCACGTGGTAGCTGCTCTAATAGACAAGTTTGTCCGGGCGGTTCGTTCTGGGGAAGACACAGTGACTGTGTGGGGAACCGGCAAGGCTGTTCGCGAATTCCTTTATGCTGGTGATTGCGCTGATGCTATTCGCTTGGCTACCCAGTCCTATGACAAGCCTGATCTGCTGAATATCGGCACCGGTATCGATACATCAATTAAGCAATTGGTAGAGCTATTGGTAGAAGTGACACAGTTCAAAGGTGAAATTGTTTGGGATCGGTCTAAACCTGACGGTGCCATGCTTAAGGTGCTAGATGTTTCCAAAATTAAAGAAGAATTAAACTGGGAATCTACTACGGCTTTACGTGACGGACTGGCAAAATCTGTGGAGTGGTATCACACCGTGTTGGACTCGGAACAAACCACTGCTTAACTTGTTGTTTTTATAGCTATAGAGTTATCTTTTGAATATTTGTCGAAAGACTAAATTGATTAAATTTTCCCCCGGGTTGTTTTTTTGCATTACTGTTGGAAGTATTGTTTTCGTTGGTGGTAGGCAGGTGGCTGATCTTCCTATAGATAGTCTCCTGATATCGTTGCTTTTAGGTATTATTCTAGGTAATACCTTTGTACGGGCAGGATGGTTAAAACCGGGACTTGGTATTACAGGCAAACAAATGCTTGAGTTTGCTGTCATGATTCTAGGAGCAAGTGTTTTTCTCCCTGATATGTTGGATGCGGGCCACGCTATTTTCTTACTGATCGTTATTGGGGTAAGTGGCAGTATGCTTCTTGCCTATGTTATAGGTCATTTTTTGTTTGGTTTGACTAGACCAACTGCGATACTCATAGGAGTTGGAAACTCTATTTGCGGGAATTCTGCTATAGCAGTTGTTGCACCTATAGTAGGTGCAACTAGTACAGAGATTGGTGCGGTAATAGGGATTAGTGCAATTTTGGGAGCGGGCCAGATTATTTTTCTTCCATTACTTGCGTCATTCCTCGGGCTAAGCGACTATCAATACGGATTGGTAGCTGGTATGGCCGTTTATGCAGTAGCTCAAGTTTATGCGGCTTCTGCCCCCGTGAGTAAAGCATCTGCCTCTTTAGCGACAGTTGTTAAATTAACCAGAGTCATTCTATTAGGACCCTTGGTTGTTTCCATCCAGGGGATTAGTAAAGCCGTTGCTTTCAACAGATCATCTCAAACTGTACCCAGAGATGATAGTTTGCCAGGCTATATTGCCTTAATAAACCAGTATGTTCCTTGGTTTGTACTGGGGTTTATTATATTAATAGGATTGCGGTCAACAGATGTTATACCACAGGTGCTTGGTGAGCAAATTCGACAGGTTTCTCAATATCTATTTGTGATATCTATGTTAGCTATTGGATTATCAGTTAATTTACGAGATATATTGAAAATTGGTCCCAAAGTAGCCGCAACTATTTTTAGCGTTTTATTTTTCATGATTGGAGTTAGCTTGATAGGGGGAAGACTTATACTAGGCCATTAAGCCATTTTATTGCCTATTGCGTAGAGAACTGCATAATTGCTAAGGTCTTCATTAGGGTCAACAGGAATTAGCGGTTCTGGCGGTAACAAATCACGATCAATCTCTGATCCAATTTTTTGAAGCTTGCCATATGCAACTCTTTTTAAGAGTTCTCGTCCTTTCAGAGTTTTAGGTATCAAGTTAAGACTCCGTAGAAATGTGCGTATTGTGTTCCGGGTTAAGTCAACGAATCTATTGGTACTTATAGGGAAACCTGCTAAAAGGTTCACTGTGAAATGTTGGTTGTTTAACAAGGAATATAATTCCTTCCCCGAGTAGTAGTTTTTAGCGTGAGGGCTTGGAACAAATCCCGAACGTTCTTTATTGGCAGAGCAAACCACAATGGTACCATCTTTTCTCAGTGTCCTTTCAGCTTCTGCGAAAAAACATGCTGGGTTTGGTAGGTAGTAGATGGCCTCGAACAAGATTACAAGATCGAAAGAATCGCTTTTAAAAGGAAGGTGTTCTGCATCCAGTTGAAGTAACGGAATGGTTTCTTGGTAATGAGTCCTCCCTTCTTTTAGCAATATCCTTGAAAAGTCTCCTCCAATTACACGTGCGTCGGTTGCTTGCAACATGCCTAATCCGATTGCTGGTCCGCAGGCTACTTCAAGGACATCCTTTTTAGATGACATGGATGCGGCGAGATTGTAACGTGTTGATAACATCGATAGCTGTTGGCGAGTAGCCAGCATATTGGGTCGTTCGGTTAATTCGGCAAAGGGATCAGCCATTGAACCGTCCTTATTTGGATTTATAAAAAGATTTGATTGTATCTGCGACGTATTCTATGTCGCTGTCGCTGAGTTCACAGTGCATAGGTATCATGAGTACGTTTTGGAAGAGCT
>CAJWUJ010000030.1 GCA_913047625.1 uncultured Dehalococcoidia bacterium
AAAAGAACAGTAATGTAGCTGCAACAAAAGCGGAAACCTGAATATATGCATCAAAGGCTGAGAGGCGAGTTATCTCTCCTAGTTCTCCCGGATATACTGCTGCAATAAACAGAAGACTAACAATCAATATTCTATGGTACCTTTCTCTAAGTATCTCACCTAGTCCACTTATGTCAAGATTCAGTTCTGCCTTCTTCGAAGTTATAGGACTCACGAACTATCCTCTAAAGAAACATGCACTACATTGGCTACTAATTGGGAAATCTGTAAAACCTTACCGTCAAGATTAGCTACTATACCGCCATCGAAAGGATCCTTAGATATTAGTTCTAATTTAGTTCCTGGAAATATTTTGTTATTCTCCAACCAGGCTAAAATCTCAGAATCGTGGTCGGGAACTTGAGTGACTGTAATTTTCTTATTCAAAGGGCTGTCCCCAAGTAATACTTCTGAATCCACATCGAGTTCACCATTCGGTCCTGGGATAGGATGGCCATGTGGATCTCTTTGGGGATTCCCTAGATATTCTGCAATCGCAGCCTCTAAGTCTGTAGAGAGGGCATGCTCTAGCCGTTCGGCTTCATCATGTAACTGTTCACGGCCCAGAGCGAGAGTCTGGGATAGAAACGTCTCTAGAAGGCGGTGCCTACGTACCACTGAAAGAGCTTTGCGTTCTCCCTCTGAAGTCAAGGAAGCGCCTCTGTAAGGAATATGATTGACTAAGCCACGTTCAGTCAAACGCTGTAGCATCTTAGTAGCGGAGGCTGGTGCCACGTTTAGATGATGAGCTAGATCCTGGGTTGCTACATCGTCTGGACCAAGTTCCCAAATTGACTTTAGATAGTTCTCTACAGCAACTGAATCCATAATCAGTTTTAGAGTGAGCTAATAAAAAGTTTAGCCTTGGCTAAAAATTATTCTCTATTAGTCTCTGGAGGTTGTTTATTGACTATCGTAACCCCAAAGTAAATTAAACCAAAACTAACCAATTGAATAAGGCCCAATTCTTCTTTCAACCACAGCCAACTTGATAAGATACCAAAAACAGGAACGACATTGATGAAGCTGGATGCACGGGTAGCACCTATTACATCAACCCCAATTGCAAAAAACACATAGGAGAGTGCCGTAGATAGGACTCCCAAATAAGCTATCAGAATCCACTCCTCCTGTGTCCAAACACGATTCCATGAGGCTTCGTAGACAACAAAAGGAATAAACATGAACCAACCAAGCAAGGAAACCCAAGCTATTAGCGCTAATGAACTGAGTTGTTTTTTGCCACCTTTAAGAACATATCTTCGCATTGAAATGACATAAAGCGCATAAGCAAAGGCTCCAAACATTATCAAACTGTTTCCAGTAATCCTTTCGCTAAAATCGATCTGAACATTGGGGGAAGCAAAGAATATTAGGAGAACTCCTGTAAAGCTGAGACATACCCCCAATATCCCCTCTCTACTCATACGATGCGAAAAGAACCATACTGAAAGGATGGACACAACCACTGGGTTGAAACCAATGACCAAAGAAGCATCCGAGGCCGCTGTTTTTTGCATTCCAAACATATACCCTATCTGATAAAGAAACACTGAAGTGAAAGCCATCAGAAACAAGGGTTTCCAATCATTGCTATCCGGTTTTGTGTTTCCCTCAACACACCACATCCAAATAAATAAAACTGGAATAGCAAAAGTGTATCTCAGAAACATTACTGAGAATGGATAATCTATTAAATCTGTAGCTAAGATTCGACCAACGGGCCAAGCAACTCCCCAGAACAAGGCTACCGATAACATCATCAGATTAGTTATCAGTAATTTCTTACCACTAGGTTTTTCCATAAATCTGAATTACTCTTTCTTGGTACCTAAGAAATACTCATTAATCTGAGAATCCACAAGTATCTCGCTAGCTGCAGCAGTATGAACCACTTTCCCATTAGAAAAGATATAGCCTCTATCTGATCGAGATAATGACAATCGTGCGTTCTGTTCAACAATAAGGACCGTGATACCCTTTTCTCGAAGGGCATCAATCCTCTCTATTATCTGCTGTTGATATAGCGGACTAAGGGCTGCTGTAGGTTCATCAAGTAAAAGAAAATCGGGATTATTTATTAAAGCACGACTAATCGCTAACATCTGTCTTTGACCACCTGATAAAGAAGCTGCAATATCTCCCATACGAGATCGTAAATCTTCAAACATCTGTAATGCTCTTTCAATACGTTCTTCGAGCAAGGGTTTAGATAATTGTAAGCCACCCATTTCTAGATTTTCCCTTACAGAAAGGCTCTGAAATACGTTATCTACCTGAGGGACATAGGCAATACCTCTATTAACTAAAGAATCAGTGCGCCAATCAGAAACTTCAGTACCTTTATGAACTACATTCCCTCCATAATAAGTTGCAATCCCAAAAATAATTTTAATAAATGTTGATTTTCCACAACCATTTGGACCTATTATTGTTACAAATTCGCCCTTGTCAATGTGAAGATCTATCCCATTTATAATCTTAACTGAACCGTAGCCACCTTCAAGCGAATTAACTTCAAGGAGACGATTCAATTTGTCCCTCCGAGATAGGCCTCTATAACTTCTTGACTATCCTTAACCTCATCTGGAGTTCCTTGCATTAAGACTCTCCCTTGGTCCATCACAATTATGCGATCTACCCCCTGTCGCAAAATAAAATCCATGTTGTGCTCAATAACAAGAATCGAAATACCTTTGTCATCAACAATTTTTCTTAGATTATTAAATATTTTTTCCGCTAGTGGTCCCGCAACCCCTGCCACAGGCTCATCTAAAAGTAACAAAAGTGGATCGCCCATCAATGCACGGCCTATGTCAACTAACTTACTTTGACCACCAGATAGGTCGCTAGTTAAATTATGCGCCATATGTTTAATTTCTAGTTCAGTCAATGTATTATATGCCTTTTCGACACGGAGCTGTTCTTCATGTGGCGAAAAGAATGAAGCTAAACCTGTAAATGGATTCGTACCAAATTGATTTCTAGGAGGAATAAGCAAATTCTCTATCGATGTCATATCTCTCCATAATCTAGTGTGTTGAAAAGTACGAGTTAAACCTAATTTCTGAACCTGATCTGGCGGTAAATCGTTGGTTATTACGTTAAAAATTTCGACGTTACCTTTAGTCGCTCTAAGAAGACCAGAAATGCAATTAAATGTGGTTGTTTTGCCACAACCATTTGGACCTATCAAACCAACAAATTCACCTTTACCAACCTCAAAGGAAACATCATCAACCGCTCGTAGACCTCCAAAATCTTTCGTAAGGTTATGAACACTCAGCACAGATTTTGATAGATTGCCAACAGAGGCACGCTCCTCTTCGGTGCTTATCTTATTTAACATCTAACTGGCCTCCAAAAAGATTGATTCTATTTTTGCTTATAGCTACAACTATGGCTAAAAGAACAAACGTCGAAATAAGACCAACCACTATACCTTGCTCATAAATTAACCAAACTCCAATACTGACGGAGATTAATGCCAAAAACCAGAATAGCCAATAAATGTCAATTCTGAAATTTGGGAATTCCTCAGGTCTTTTAGGAACTTCCTGAAGAAGACCCTTTTCAGAGAATAATAAGCTTAATACTATTACAAAACCAATAAGTGTAACCTTAACATAGGCTAGTTCTGGAAGAATATTGTCTTCATTATTTCCAAAAATTAGTGTTATTGATAAATCACTGGTCAAATGACCCATGACATCTAAAATAAGCCACGCAAAGAATTCATCTAAAAATGTAACCATAGAGTAGAAGCTATTATCAACATTATTACGTCCTAAAACCATCAAACCAAACACAAAATCATTCAAGACGATAATAAATGCTCCGATTATCATTGCCTTATTGTTTCCTTTGCCTCCAACTATGAATGCCGCCCATATCAAAAATGTCGAAAATACAGGGCTGAGAAAATCATCTAATATGCTCATTTTTAACCAAGCCCATAAAGCACCTCCGAGAGCTGCTATAGAAGCGCCTAATGCAAGGCTTGTAGCTTTCTGATAAAATACTGAATGTCCATGATGCATAGTAACTTCTTCATCCTCTCTTATAGCTCGTAATATTCTTCCCCACGGTGAATTAACCATTAGGCCCAAAATTAACCAAATTCCTAAAAGCAATAGGATAGCAAGTAAAGACAAAAAGACATTATAGGAGGCTACCTGCGCAACTCCCTCAGAATTTTCCAAGGATAAATACTCACCTACTGACTTGTCAAAAGTATTCTCCCACCATTCCTTAAAAGGTAAAGGATACAGTTGTACTCCTATTGCTGTAGTTCCTGTACCAGCTCGTAGAAGTGGTTCAGCCCTCATAGATATTCTGAGCATCTCACCTAAGGAAATAGTTACAATTGCAAAATAATCCATACGAAGACGCGCGGTAGGGTATGCTAAGAACCAGCCAGCGGCTGCAGAAACCAGCATGGCTAAAATAATGGCTGAAAGAATTGACCATCCATGACCGCCTGGTTTGTCCTCAGGAACTGTTAGAATACCAACCGTTATAGCTCCTATACCTGCAAACAAGATAACACCAAAATTAGTCATTCCAGTTAAACCTGTGTGTAAATTCAAGGAAAAGGCTAAAATTGAATATACACAAAGAAGAATGATGATTCGTGCAAGTTGAATGGAATGTGTTTGACTAGATTCGCTGGGTAAATTCCAAGCAATACTGCTCAATATAATGAAAAAAACCGCAAAAAGGAACCAAGAGCCTCGCTCACTTGAACTACCATATACTGCTTTGGAAGGGGGTAATATTGCCTCCCAGAAACTTTTTTGCAAATATTCTAATTTATTTGAAGCAAAGTCGGCTATAGGATTTATGGAATACAATATGAAGAATATACCTATGTTTTGAATCAAACCAAAAGGAACATAATGATACAAAATGATGCCCAGTAGAAGACGAGGAAGGCTGACAAATTCTATAATCTTAGACTTGGAATCACTATAAGATGCATGCCGATTGATAACATTAGTAATACTAGAAAACTTTCTGGATAAGAAACGACCTACGTCATTAAATGATAATATGAAAAGGAAAAATGAAAACTCTGTTATGTATAGTCTAGACTGAGGATCTATGACAGTTTCAAAATAAACTAACAAAACAGATATTACCACTAGAAAAAAGTTTATTCTGTGAGAAACTTCAGCCCTATTCTTTGTAATAACAATAATCGATAAGGTTGCACATATGATTACAAAAAGATAGAAAACATCCAAAACATAGAAAACTCTTCCAGAACCCGAGGTGATTACATCCAAGAAAAAGAAAAATAATGCCAGTAAAGCGCATCCAAATACTGCAAACCATAATTGAATTTCCGTGATTTCCCTTAATTTTTTATTGAGAAGACCTTGGAAATCTATTATTTCATCTCTTGAGAAAAATATAATAAAAACCGATAACAAAAGACCTGAGGTCTCCAAAAAGAGGAACAGCCAGTCTATAGCTAGATAAATACGTCCAGTTCCCGAAACTAAAAGATCAACCACATAAGTGAAAACCGTTAATGAAAATCCCAAGGAAAATAGTTGTACCTTCTGATCTGAAGACAAACTATTGAGGGGGCCATAAAATTTCTTTAGCTCGGCAATAGAAGACGCAATCAAAGAATATAAGGCTAACAAGCCAATTATATTCAAAATCAAAAATACATAATCTACTACAAGAAAGACTATTCCTACACCTGATGTGTGAATATCAAGAATACTTACTATAACAATTTGTATAGCTACTAAGGCAATAGCAATTACTCGTTGGTATTGTGTGAAACTACGGAATTTGTCTCTTATATGTGGTATTTCAGGTATATCTGGTAATGAAAACGATGAACTGACTTTGATATAACTCAGAAGATATGCCCAGAAAAGCAATGCAAACCATAAAATAAATCCGAACCAACCAACCAACCATGTGCAAAAAATAAATGCTAAGAAAAGTATGATATTCATTGGATTGAATATAGTGCCTTTACCTGCCCTAGCACGTTGAATCTCCCAGTTAGCGATTGCCTCGCCTATACCCTTTGGCATAGTCATCAATGCTCCAACAAGGAACATGTATGGCATTGCCTCACCAAAGGCTGCATACGATGATCGCCCCAACACGGGGCCAACATCAATTAGAACGGATTCAGAAGTCGTGCGTACAAAACCTACAATTACCGAAGCAATAATGGCACCTCTAACAGATCCTAAAGTCCCTAGGACAATAACTGCAAAAGATGGAAGAAGAATACTTAGGCCTAGATTAGGATTAATTCTCACAAACAAGGAAAGTAGAACGCCGCAAATACCTGAAATACCTGCAGCAAGAAATGCAGTCTGTGCATGGACTTTTTCAACATTTATTCCAGACGCAGCTGCAAGATCTGGATTATCAGCTACTGCCCTCATTTGTCTGCCTAATTTAGTTACATTAAGCCCTATCAATAGTAGAAAAGCTACAGAAAATATACCAACAATCAGCACAGCCTTAGTATATTGAAGGTAATAATCGTCCTCTACAGTATTATAAAAAGCTAGAAATGTTCCATCTGAATCGATACGTTCTCCAAAATTGAAACGCCATAATCTACTAGAGATTTCAAATTTAGCTTCTCTAAGATCAATCCAATCTGGATCAGTCACAAATCTATAGTTAACTGCACGATATCTTAGATAAAGAATTCCTCTCAATATCATTGATACGCCTAGTGACGCAATCATCATTATCTGAGGAATTGAATTTTTCTTACGAAATCTGCTATATATTAACCTGTCAAGTGTAACGCCTAAAAGCCCTGTAAGAAAGAAAGCCATAATACAAGCCCAGAACAAAAGATCCCACGTTAACTCACCGTCTTTAGGGGCTGATTGATAAAGAACGCGGTCACCTTCTATTAGTAAAGAAAAAAAGGGGCTCCACATCATTGTAATACCTATGTATGCTCCAAAGAGCATAATCTCAGCTTGTCCAAAATTACCAAAGCGCTGGACTTTGTATATCAATGTTAAACCGAGTGCAAGAGTTAAATATTGGGCTGCCCAGAATAAAGATGTGAACATAGTAGAACTAGTGTTAAAGGAAATTTCAGCCGTTATTCCCTTACCTTGAAATAATGATTCAAAAGCAAGGGCCAATATTGCTAAAATCACTAAAGGAGATAAAAGAAGTGCAACGCTTCTATTTCTATCCTGTAAATTAGTTATAATATAATTAAGTAAATAAAAAGCCGAAATTACAAATTGAAAGAATTGAATGAGCCAAAGAGGATCACCATGTATCAACCAAGATAAGGGATATCCACTATATGTGAAGAATAAAAGACTCTGTAAGCGAAGAGAAAGAAAAGAATCAATTAGAAAAAAAAGTGCTACATATCCAACTGGGATAGAATTCCAAAAATTCCTAATGTACTGTAATAAACTCCGTAAATCGGAAGCTGCTTTAGTGCCTTCTATACCAGAACCTTTCAAAACTAACCAACACCTGCTTGAATGGCAAGAGAGGGGGGCCTATAACTGGCAACCCCCCAAAACAGGCAAACTGCCCCCTCTCAAGGGGAGCATGCCCACCTGTCCTGCTTATGAGTTCTCTTTTCTCTTAACTAAAAGATTCTAGAGTCTTCTGCGAAGAATTAGTGCTACACCAACTGCAGCAAAAGCTGACAGCATACCGAATCCTGGTGCTTCATCAGCTTCTTCCTCTTCTTCTACAACTTCTTCAGTGGTTTCCTCTGTGGTTTCCTCAGTGGTTTCCTCAGTAGTTTCCTCAGTAGTTTCCTCTGTGGTTTCCTCAGTAGTTTCCTCTGGCTTCTTATCTATACCGCCATCATCAAGACCTGATAATAGGCCCCAATTGCTATGACAGTCAAGTGTCAAGTCCTCATTGAATGTACACACATCATAACCGGATCCAACAACGTCACCATTTGAGTCGAAAGTGTGTATACCACTAGCGCCAACAAATGGTGCATCTTCACCGCCTACTAGAGTGCCAAGCATATTTGCAGGTCCATCTGTATCAATTGGAGTGACTGCTGCGAATGCTGTTGCAAGACCTATTGCAGCTACTGCATCGAACGTTTCACGTGCATAGATAGCCGTGGAATGGTTATAACCGTAGGCTGCTGAAGTCTGTGCAAACAATCCATCAAACAATGCTGCATAAGGCGTTGAAGCTGATGCACCTGGCTTAGTAGCTGTTACGCCTGGTAAAGCAGAACTATCTGTGAAGGCATTTGCAAAAGCTTCATCTGCTATTCCATCGCCACCAAATACTGGCAAACCAAGGTTCTGTGTTACTGCCTCTTCAAGAATCTTTGCCCCGTCTGTTGCATAAGTAACCATGACTAATGAATCACAGTCTGATGAACCTATCTGTTCAATCTGTGTAGCAAATGACTCTTGTGTTTCAACATTGTACCCAATCTTTGTGCAATTAGAACCAAAGTTGGCTTCAAAAGCGTCTGCAAAACCTGCTCCATAGTCATTTGTCATGTAGAGAATTGCTGGATTGGTATATCCTGCTGCAGTAACAACAGATGCCAAAGCCTGACCCTGTTGCTCATCACTTGGAACTACACGGTAAAGATAATCTCCGTCATCCGCAGTTGTAAGTGCTGGTGATGTACTTGCGTAGGAAACCATAGGTATTCCTGCATCCCTAGCCACTGGCATAGCACCAAGAGTAGCTCCTGAACATGCTGCTCCTGCAATACCAACTACTCCAGCACTTATCAGAGTTGCTGCTGATGCTGCTGCAGTGTCTCCATTACAGCCTGAATCTGCCATCTCTAATGCAAACTGGAAATTCAATGGCTGTATAGTGTTCATGTAACCAATAGCTACATTTGCAGCTACTGTGAAACCCATAGAATACTCAGCAATTGGTCCTGTCAATGGATTGAGTAAACCAATCTTAATTGCCGGATTGTTGTATGAAAGACCAGTCAAAAGACCCCACTGAGCATTACATGCTAATGCCAATGATGCCTGACCTTCGACTACTACTGGATTAAATTGACAGATATCATAACCTGATCCTACCACGTCACCATTGGTATCAAAAACATGAATGCCGCTGGCACCAGTGTATCCAGGCTCACTACCTAATGCTCTGATATGATCTCTTACAGTACTACCATCAGCCGCAGCATCAGCTGCAACCTTAGCCTTTCCAATTATAGATACTGCGTCATAAACTTCGTTAATATATATTCCTGAAGTGTTACCTCCCGCTGCTACGAAAGCATCGTAGAAAGCAGTCTTCTCATCTGTGTCAGTACCTGGTTTTGGCTTGGTTGCAATGACCATCGCTGCTGCAGCAGGTTCATTGAAATCCCCAAGGAAGCCCATATCTGCTATACCATCAGCACCCATTACTGGGAATGGACAATCTGAAGAACAGACTGCTGTCGCTGGCCCATACATTCCACTTGCAACCATTGTTTCCAAAATCATTGCACCGTCTGTAGCATAACTGACCATAATCAAACTGTCACACTCTCCAGCGGCTATCTGATCCACTTGAGTCTGGAAATCTGTTTGTGTTTCAACGTTATAACCTATTGAAACACAAGCCTCATCTACAAAATTCCCATCTTCGTTAGTATCAACTGGGAAGAAATTTTTCGCGAATGATTCGGCTAAACCGGCTCCATAATCATTAGTCATGTAAATGACGCCTGGATTCATCCAACCATGAGACAAAGCCATGGCAGCCATAGCCTGACCCTGTTGCTCATCACTTGGAACTACACGGAAAAGGAAGTCACTGTCTTCTGCAGTCGTAACTGCTGGCGACGTACTTGCGTAGGAAACCATAGGTATTCCTGCATCCCTAGCCACTGGCATAGCAC
>CAJWUJ010000031.1 GCA_913047625.1 uncultured Dehalococcoidia bacterium
AGTGTTGCAGATGCAGAAATTGTTATGGATTCAATTTTGGGTCGAGCAGATGCAGTGAATCTACAAGAGCGTGATCAAGAATTTACTTCAGACAAAGATTCCAGTCATCCATTGAAAGGAATCAATATTGGAGTGCCTAGAGAATATTTCGATGTGCCGATGGATTATGAAGTAAAACAGGCCACTAAAAAAGCATTGGAGGACATAGAATCTTTGGGTGGGAATATCATTGACGTATCGTGGCCTTTGTTTGCAGATTCCTATCCTGTATCCAGTATTATAGCTATGGCTGAAATGGCTGAATATCACGCAAAGTTAATCCAGTCTCGGCCTGAAGAGATTTGGTTGCCGACACGTCTCAAACTCCAATCGGGGCTTTTTTTCTCAGGGGATATCTACTTGAAAGCACAACGGGTACGGATGCGATTCCTTTTGGAAAGTATGAAATTAATGGAAAAAGTTGACGTGTTGATTGGTCCTGCATCGCCTATAGTTGCTTGCTCTCTGGGAACTCCTATGGAACCTGGATTTCCTCATGGTAGAGTCAAGGTGGGGGATATTTCACAAGACCTTATTGAAGCATTGGCGCAGTACACCAGGGTTTTTAATCTATTAGGCTTTCCTGCTATTACGGTTCCCAGTGGTTTTAGTAAGAATAATTTACCTATCGGTTTGCAAATTGCAGCTAAACCTTATGCAGAAAAAACTGTGTTTAAAGTGGCAGGTGCCTATGAGAGATTTACCGATTGGCATACTAGGAAACCTCCTATTTAATTGTTCATGAATTGATCCTCAGGGGATTTGACTCTTAATTAGTTTTAGGTGGAATATTTGTATTGGCCAATTTGCTAGTTGTTCTGTATCATCTTGGGGGAGGTGACTATATGCCTAAAGTAAGTGGAAGCCATCTAATTGTTGAATCACTAAAGAAAGAAGGAATTAAAAATCTTTTCATCCTAGCAGGGGATCATATATTACCTGTTTTGGATGTCATGGAGGATTTTGATTTCAAGTTTTATGATACCCGTCACGAGCAGTCAGCCGTTCATATGGCTGACGCTTGGAACAGGATTACTGGTCAGCCTGGTGTGTCGATGGTTACAACACCAGGGCATGCTAATGCTATTCCTGGATTAGCCAATGCTTTACATCATGAAAGTGCAGTGGTTCACATTAGTGGATCTGCTGAGTCTGAAAATTTGGGTATGGGATCAATGCAGGAAATCGACCAAATTGGCATGGCTGCCCCAGTCGTCAAAGGGGCATGGCAAATTCCTAGCGTTGCTAGAATACCAGAGTATATAGCTATGGCTTTTCGCACAGCATTGTCATCCAGAAAAGGACCGGTCCATTTAACCATACCAATAGATTTACAAAAGTCCCTAGTAGATGAAAATGATGTAAGGAAATACGAACCCCAAGAATATCGGGCGAGTAATCGATTACAAGCTGATAGGAAAAATGTGGGCGTGGCGATAAAATTACTGAATGAAGCTGAAAAGCCCATGATTTTTGCTGGCCCTTCAGCTGGTTACTCTGCAAGCACTGAGCAACTCAGCGAATTCATTGATACTACCTATTTACCTTTATTTACTGAAGATCAGGCAAGAGGATTAGTGTCTGATAATCATCCTTACTGCTTTGGCTTTGGCTACTTGGCATTAAACGAAGCTGCAAAAAAGATAAAAGAAGCTGATGTGGTGTTGCTCCTTGGTAAGAAATTGGATTTCACTCTTAATTTTGGAAATACTCCTCCGTTTAAAGCAGGAGCTAAGATTATTCAGGTGGATCCTTCTGAAGCTGATATAGGAAGATCCCGTGGAGTATCTGTCCCTATTCTTGGTGATATAGGGTCGGTATTGGATCAGTTTATTAGTGAAGCATCGAAATACAAATGGAAAAAGTCCTCGTGGTTGGAGGAGCTTAGGTCATGTAAAGATAAACAGGAAAGCGAGTTAGAAGAGCTAGCTGATGATAATGTTCCCATGCATGCTATGTCAGTGCACAAGAGACTTAGAAAGCTGATTTCCCCGAATGCTTGTTTCGTTTTTGATGGCGGGGATTTCAATCATTTTGCCAGATCCTATTATCCCGCTCTTCACCCAAATAAATGGGTCTACTTAAGTACTTTAGGAATGATTGGAACGGGAGTGCCCGTTGCCTGTGCTGCAAAAATAGCTTATCCCGACGATCAGGTTTTTCTTTTTACCGGTGACGGATCATTTGGTTTCAATGGTATGGAGTACGATACGGCTGTTAGACACGATTTACCATTTGTGGGAATAATGGGCAACGATGGTGTGTGGGGAATTGACTATCATATTCAAATGGGGTTATATCAACGACCGGTTGCTACTGAGCTTCGTCAGTCAAGATATGATCAAATAGTGCAAGCTTTAGGTGGCCATGGAGAGTTGGTTAGTCATCCTGATCAATTGGAATCTGCTGTTAAACGCTCTTTGGAGTCAGGTTTACCCTCGCTAATAAATGTGACTACAAAGCCTGCAATTAGTGCCTTGGCAGCAGCTTCTATCCTGAGAAATAAAGGATAGAATTAAGATAACAAACACAAAATGAAAGGTGAATATCAACAATGGCTAAAAATACACTTGTACAGATTGAAGTCCTTAAGAATGCTCTTGAAAGTATCGCAGATGGAATGGCTCTTACGGTGGTAAGAACTTCTAGATCACAAAATGTGAGAGCATCTATGGATTTTTCTACGGGCATATTGACCGGGAATGGTGAATTAATAGCCCAGGGACAGTGCATACCCGTGCACCTTGGAGGAATGCCGGTAGCTTTGGAGGCATGTGTTTCTAGATACGGTGAGACTATGAGACCAGGAGACGTATTTATCACCAACGATCCTTATGAAGGCGGCAGCCATTTGCCCGATATTTTCCTATTTAAACCTGTGTTTGTTGACGACGTGGTGGTAGCTTATTTTTGTGCCATGACCCACCATGCTGATGTAGGTGGCAGGGTTGCTGCAGGAAACGCATGCGATTCTACCGAGATTTATCAGGAAGGATTAAGAATTCCTCCACTGCGACTGTTTAACCAAGGATTATTAAATGACACTCTATGGCGATTGATTGAGAAAGCTGTTCGTGTACCTGAGATAGTGCTGGCAGATATTTTATCTAATATTGCTGCAATTGACTTTGGTGAACAGGAGCTTAGGAAAGTTATCAAGAAGTACGGGGTGGAAGAGACCCAGCAAGTTATGGAAGACTTACTGGATTACACTGAGACATTAGCTAGGCAAGCTATTCGTACACTACCGGATGGCTCTTGGACATTTACAGACTATATAGATAACGATGGGTTCTCGGAAGATCCTATAGCTATAATGATCAATCTAACAAAACGTGAAGACCAGTTGAAGTTCGACTTTACTGGAACATCGGATCAAGTAAAGGGATCCATACAACCTGTGTTCGCTACTACGAAAGCGATGGTTTATGCAGTTGTTCGAACTGTTTTGGGAAGTTTGGGATATGATGTTCCTAATACTCAGGGTTATTTCCGGCCGATTACTGTCATTGCACCTGAAGGGAGTTTCGTTAATCCTAGAATTCCAGCAGCGGTGGCAGCCAGAGGATTAAGTTGTGAAAGAATAGCCCAAGCAACTTTTGGGGTTTTTTCAGAGATGTTGCCTGATAAAATTCCCGCTTGTGCAGGTGGGGCTGAAGTAGGAGCAAGTATGTCTGGTTATCAGCGTACTGAAGATGGTTGGAAAGCCTGGATTTTAATGGACTTTCAGATGGAGACTGCCAGAGGAGGCGGACCAGGCAGTGAAGGACTAGATGCTCACTACTCAGGAATTATTTCAATTGGTAATATTCCTGCAGAGCAAATAGAAATCGAACATCCTGTGAAACTAATACAGTATGGTTTTGCTCAAGATACAGAGGGTGCAGGAGAGTATAGAGGGGGTATGGGTATTGTAAGGGAGTGGCAATACTTGTCTCCAGAGACTGAAGTAGTTGTTAGATCTGATCGCCAAAATCATCCTCCCTACGGCTTACAAGGTGGCTCAGCCTCTGCACCGACGGAAGTCATTCTTAGGAGACTTAATCAAGATGATGAAAATATGCCTTCTAAGTTTAGTTTTACTGCCTACGAGGGTGATCGTCTTTGTATTAAACACTCTGGAGCAGGTGGTTGGGGAGACCCAATAGTGCGTTCTCCTATAAGAGTCTTAGAAGATGTTATTGACGAAAAAGTTTCAATTGTGAGAGCTGAAAATGTTTATGGTGTTATTGTCGACAAGGGAAATACAGTCGACGAAAACATGACGGTACAGAAACGTAATGCTATGGTAACTGAAACTAACTCCGCTTAAAGAAATATGAACTGTAAAAACTGTGTTGATTAGCTATTAGATTTACTTTTACTCAACAAACCTATTAATATAACCCTAGGATTAGTCATTGTTAATTTGAGGAGGATAATGTGGCCAAGGTTACTGACAGAATTCGTTTAGAAGTTTTAAAGAATGCATTAGAAGGTATAGCTGATGGGATGGCTTTGACATTGATACGCACTTCAAGGTCGTCAGTCGTTCGTTCCGGGCTAGATTTTTCTACGGGAGTTTTGAGTGCTAATGGGGATTTAATCGGTCAGGGAGCATGCCAGCCAATGCACTTGGGCGGAATGATGCCTGCTCTGCAGTCTTGTATTAAACGTTACAAGGGGAATATAAATCCTGGTGATATTTTTATAACCAATGATCCCTATGAGGGAGGTAGCCATTTGCCCGATATTTTCCAGTATAAACCTCTCTTTGTTGGAGAAAAATTAATTGGATTTGCCTGTGCAATGACGCATCATACTGATATTGGGGGTCGAGTAGCAGGGGGAAATGCTTGTGATTCTACAGAAATATATCAGGAGGGGCTGCGGATTCCTCCATTAAAACTCTACGAGGCTGGAGAGCCTAATGAAACTATGTTCAGAATCATAGAGAAAGCTGTCCGTGTTCCTGACAAGGTGATGGGGGATATCTTAGGACAGGTCGCAGCTATGAACTACGGAGAACAGGAATATATGAAGTTGATAAACAGATATGGAGTTGAAGGGCTAGATGCACATACTGAAGAGATGCTTGATTACACGGAAGAGTTAACCAGAAATACTATTCGTAGCTGGCCTGATGGGGAATGGTCTTTTACAGATTATGTTGATGATGACGGAATAACCCCTGATCCAATTGCGATCGCGGTGAAGATCACTAAAAAGGGTGATGAATTACATTTTGATTTTGATGGAACCAGTCCGCAGTGCAAGGGAGCGATTCAACCAGTGTTTCCTACTACCAAAGCGATGGTTTATGCAGTTCTAAAATGTGTCATGGGAGTTATGGGTGCGGATGTTCCTAATAGTTCAGGATACTTTAGACCTGTTACCGTAACAGCACCTGAGGGGACTTTTGTGAATCCTTTGCCTCCCGCACCTGTTGCGGCAAGATCACTGGGTGCTATGAGAATTGCTCAGGTGGTTTTTGGGGCTTTTGGGAAAATGCTACCAGGTAGTATTTTTGCCTGCGCCGGAGGTTGCGAATTAGGAGTTGGGATGGCTGGCTATGACAAAAGTAAAACTCCATGGAAGCCTTGGGTCCAGTTAGAATTTTACAATGAGCAGGCTGTTGGAGGATGGCCAGACCATGATGGTTATGATGCCCAAAATGCCGGGATGATGAATATGTCTAACATACCATCAGAACAGCTTGAAGCTGAACAACCTATCCTTGTCGAGGAATACGGCTTTACTTTGGATTCAGAGGGAGCAGGAAAGTTCAGAGGGGGTATGGGACAAACTCGGACGTATAGGTATTTAATGGATGACACAATAGTTCAAATGAGGGCTGATCGGAAGAAATTCCAACCGTACGGTGTTAATGGTGGTCAGTCGCCTAACCCTACTCGAATTACATTGAATCCTACTAATGAGAACAAGGATATGCCTCCTAAATTCTTAATAGATGTTAAGAAAGGTGACGTAGTGAAAATACAATGGCCTGGAGCTGGAGGTAATGGTAACCCTCTGGATAGGTCTCCGGACATGGTATTGCAGGATGTCATAGCCGAAAAAGTCTCGATCGATCGGGCGAAAGATACATACGGTGTCATAATCGATTCAAATTCCAGGACGGTTGATGCTGGCGCGACGGAAACTCTTCGTGCAAAAATGGCGAAGTAATTGTTGTGTTTCCCGAGATGTTTTCGTTACTTGAATAATTGCTAATTCAATTGGCTATTTTGCTTCAGTTTTGCGCTGGATAGCCTTTTTTGCGGCTGCTACTATCTTGGATGAACTCAGACCGTATTTTTCGAATAATGCGTCTGCTTTCCCTGATTCTGCATATTGGTTTACCGCAATCGCCTCAATTGGCACGGGACAGTGTTTAGCTGTTATTTGGGATATGATACTGTTAAGTCCGCCATGAATATAGTGTTCCTCTACTGTAACTAGCGCGTTTGTGTTCTGCGCAGCGGAGGTAATGACAGAGGGTTCAATAGGCTTAAAGGTTGCTACATTTATGACACCAGCTTTAATTCCTTCACTTGAAAGAGTTTCAGCTGCTACCAGTGCGTAATGCACCATTGGACCAGAAGCTATTATTGTTACATCAGCTCCTTCCCTCAGTTGTTCTGGTTGCCCTAGGACAAATGAATAAGTATCTGCATGTATTATTGGTGTCGCGGGTCGGGATAGGCGAATATAGAAAGGCCCGGGCGTTTGTGCAGCTAACCTTACAGCTTGGGCTGTTTCAGGTCCGTCTGCCGGCACTATAACTGTAAATGTAGGCAGAGCACACATTAATGACAGATCTTCTATTGACTGTGCAGATGCTCCGTCTTCAGCTGTCAGTAAACCACTATGGGTAACAACAATCTTTACGTTCAACTTGGGCTGAGCGATTCCCACCCTGATTTGATCAAAGGGTCTGCTTGTGCCAAAAACTGCAAAAGTACTTGCAAATACAGTTTTACCAGTGGATGCAAGGCCAGCTGCAACACTCATCATATTTTGCTCGGCAGCACCAAAGTCATAAAATCGTTCTGGGAACTCTTTTGCAAAACCAGCTATACCAGTAGATTGATTAAGATCTCCTCCCAAAACAACGATACTGTTATTTTCTTTGCCCAGTTGAACTAGCGTTTCTCCGTATACTTGTCTTGTTGCTATTGAAGTAACCATATATTAAATAGAGTCCTTTTAGGTTGATAATTCATCAAGTGCTTGTGCAAGTTGCTCATCATTAGGAGCTTTGCCGTGGAACGCAGGATTATTTTCCATAAAACTTACCCCTTTCCCTTTAACAGTATTCGCAATAAGCACAGTTGGCTTCCCTTTAATGGTCTTTGCCTCTTCAAAAACAGTGGTGAGTTCTTCAATTGAGTGCCCATCTACCTGGATCACGTGCCAGCCGAAGGCTTCCCATTTATCTTGTAACGGTTCCAGGGTCATTACTTGATCCGTGAAGCGGTCGTTTTGGATTCTGTTTCGGTCTACTATGGCTGTTAAGTTATCTAAATGATAGTGAGAGGCAGACATTGCCGCTTCCCATATCTGGCCCTCATCGCATTCGCCGTCTCCTAAGAGAACATATACTCTGTAACCAGCTTTATCTATCTTGCCAGCGATAGCCACTCCTACAGAAAAAGATAGGCCTTGGCCTAGAGACCCTGCAGACATTTCGACTCCTGGAGTAATAGTACTGGTGTGGCCTTGTAGCAAACTGTTGATTTGCCGGAAATACAGGAGTTCTTTCTCCTCGAAATAGCCTTGTTCTGCAAGTACTGCGTATAGACCAGGGGAAGCATGACCTTTACTCAGAATAAAACGGTCGCGTTCTCTCCAAGAAGGATCCGTTGGTTTGTGGCGCATGATGCGGTGATACAGAGTTAGAAGTATTTCTAACTCTGAGAAGGAGCCTCCTGGGTGTCCGCTTTGCGCCCTATGAATTGTATGTAAAATAGTCTTACGAAGATTTTTTGCGAGAATGACTAGATCTTCTAAGGAAACAGATTGATTGTTTGAAGGATTCACTTTGGTGCTTTCACTGTTAGTTTTGTAAAATAGTTTTGCTGATTATTGTTCTAAGGAACTATTATAGCAATCAGTTTTCAATGGGTCTAGAATGCGTGTGGGATTTAAATCTTCAGACCTCTTTATGTCCAGTAGATTTTGACCGTGTTAACCTATGGTGACTATAATGACCGAGACGTGATTATAGATTTCCATACCCATATTATTTCTCCCCGATTAACTCGACAAAAAGATAGCTTGATGGAGAGGGATAAGACTTTTGAGGCCTTGTTTAGTAATACAAAGGCGGTAACAGCGACCTGTGAAGATTTAATTACTGCTATGGACCGCGTGGGAGTGAGTAAATCGGTCGTCTTGGGATATGGATGGTGTGATCCACATATTGCAAAAGAGAACAATGATTATATTATTGATTCTGCTAACAGGTTTCCTGAGCGATTGATACCTTTTTGCTCGGTCAATCCTGCTTGGGGTCGTGATGCAGTTCAAGAGATAGAACGCTGTGCTGAACTTGGCATAAAAGGAGTTGGAGAATTTCATCCTGATACTCAAGACTTTGTATTAAGTGACATGGGTACAATGAGTCCTATTATGGATGTAGCTAGATCTCATAAGCTAGTGGTATTGACCCACTCTTCTGAGCCGTTGGGCCACGAATATCCAGGGAAAGGTCAAACGACACCGGATGTTTTGGCTCGATTCATCAATTTGTTTCCTGAAAACAAAATTGTTGCGGCTCACTGGGGTGGAGGATTACCTTTTTATTTGTTAATGCCTGAGGTAATGCAAGCAAGTAGGAATGTGTTCTTTGA
The DNA here is from genome assembly GCA_913047625.1 of uncultured Dehalococcoidia bacterium. Classification (GTDB taxonomy): domain Bacteria; phylum Chloroflexota; class Dehalococcoidia; order Lucifugimonadales; family CAJWUJ01; genus CAJWUJ01. The sequence continues at coordinate 8,874 of CAJWUJ010000031.1, forward strand.
TACAGCAACGTCTGTTTTCCTCTATAATTCAAAAGTGTTCTCTGTAGGGGTGGAGGCTGCTGGTGCAGATAAGATTTTGTTTGGATCAGATTATCCATTGGTGTCTCAGGACAGGATAATTAAAGATTTACGAAAAAATAAAACAAATAACGATAT
>CAJWUJ010000032.1 GCA_913047625.1 uncultured Dehalococcoidia bacterium
CCAGCGCCGAAGAGACAATGCAGTTGACGGGAATGATGATCGGTGGAGTAACCCCGTTTGGCCTTCCAAAATCACTTCCTGTCTATGTGGACTCCATGGTCATGAATCTGGACTACATCATACTAGGGGGAGGAAGCAGGTCAGGGAAGCTCAAGGTTCCCTCTTCGGCTCTGCTTAACATTCCGACGATTAATGTGATCGAAGGACTTTCAATACCTAGGTAAATAGTTTGCTAGAATCTATCAAACTATACAAGAACGGAAGAATGGCAAAAAGACATACTGTTGATTACTACTGCAATCGAATCCATACGATGTTATTAGGGAATATAACGGAGGAAAAATGACGGTAATATCCGAACAATTTCTCTCAGGACGCTATTCATTCCTGCCGATCGATACAGTCCTCTTCGGTTTGCATTCTATCGACAAACTATCAGATGAAATGGATCGACTCGGCATAAAGGCACCTTTGATAATTACTGGCAATACCATTTCAACGAAAACACAGCTTATTAATAAAGTACTAAATAAATTAGCCAATCAAAACTGCAAGATATTTAGTAAGGTTTCTGAAAGGGCACCTCTAGCTGCAGTTTTAGAAGCAACAAAAATCAGTATCGAAATGAAGGCTGATTGCATATTAGGAATAGGAGGTAGCACAATCAGCGATGCGAGCAGAGTAATCACAGTGTTGAATGCCTACGATATAGACAGTGAGACTCAATTCAAGAAATGGTTCAAAGAAAAAATGCCATTAGAACTACTAGATACCCATGGCAAATCAATTTTAAAGCAAATTTTTGTACCCACTACTTTATCTGCAGGGGAGTTGAATTATGCCTCTGGTACCTTCGATCCTGCCAAGAAGAGAAAACTGCGCTTTGGGAACCCAAGGCTAGCACCCACGCTTATCGTGTATGACCCACAATTTAGCACTGATACTCCACCTTGGTTGTGGCTATCAAGCGGCGTAAAAGCCTTAGACCATGCCATAGAGAGGCTATATAGTCCTGACTGTAATCCAATTACGGAAACTTCTTGTATAAGAGCAATCGAGCTTCTAACTGAATTTTTGCCAAAAACTATAGATGCCGACCATACGCTTCAAGATCGTGCTCAATGTTTTCTTGGAGCCTGGTTGTCAATGAGTGGTTATCCCAACGGAGGGCTGGGATTAAGTCATGCTATAGGACACGTCTTAGGAGTGAAGCATTGGATCCCACACGGCTATACATCATGTATAACCCAGCCAGAGGTTATGGAATTCAATCTGCCGTATTCAATCCACCAACAAGCTTCTATCGCAATAGCAATGGGATGCAAGAAACAGAATAAGAGTCACGAAGCAATAGCCACTGAAGGTCATTCAAGATTGAGGCACTTTGTTCGAGAATTACAACTTCCTCAAAGACTGAGCAAAGTGGGCATTAAATCAGCCGACCTTAAATCAATAGCGTGTGATACACTGCACGATGCTGGAACTCAACATAATATCAGACCGATTACAAACTCTGATCAAGTAATCCAAGTCCTTAGAAATATGTTTTAAAGGATCTTTCTTGAATCTTACTTACTTAAATGTATTTAATCTCACATATTACTAAAAACTGAGGAGGTGCTATATGGAGAACTATTCTTTGGAAAGACAATTTGGAACAGGGATATCCGTGGTAGGAAGTGAACCTTTTTTGTATACAGCCATAAAAAACTGGCTGACTACCCCAGAGGGAGTGTTAATATCAGATATAAGCTCTGTTGCGGTGAATTCTAGCAATCTCGTACATGTTTTTAATCGAGGTCCCAATCCAGTAGCTATTTTCAAGCAGGACGGAAGCTATGTTAACTCGTGGGGTAATGACATATTGGCTGATGCACACGGTATATCGATCAACGCGCAAGGAGAAGTTTATTTAGGAGATCGGGATGCACATCAAATCCTTAAGTGCACCCATGATGGCACTCTTTTAATGGCCTTGGGATCAAGGAACCTTCCAGCCTTAGAGTCACCTTTTAACCACCCAACTGACGTATTCGAGTCTCCTTCAGGAGATATATTCGTAAGTGACGGTTATGCTAATTCTCGGGTACACCATTTCTCCGCAGACGGGCAACATATAAAGTCGTGGGGCAAACGAGGAACTGAACCTGGAGAATTCAATGTTCCGCACAGTATTTGGGCAGATTCTGACAGGGTATATGTCAGTGACAGAGAAAATGGAAGGATTCAAATATTTGATTATGCAGGCAACTTCATTGAAGCTCTCGGTGGCCTTTACCGACCAACAGATATTTATCGAGATCAACAAGGAAACTTGTTTGTGACGGAATTGGTACCTCGTCTCACTGTTTTCGACAAAACTGGAACCAAGGTAGCAGTAGCGCGCCTAGAAGGAACTCCTCATGGAGTATGGGGAGACAGTGATGGAAATCTTTATATAGCCAGTACCACACCCAGTAATATAACTAAACTGGAAAAGAACTGACTCTAGTACCTAGCCCATAACAGTTTATACAAGTTACTCACTCGGCTATTAGTTGCACGCACAAATTGAAAGCAACGAGTCCTGCCAGTTACGACTGGATGGCAGAGTGCTTCCTCTGTTACGCTTGATTAAATCTCGTACAACTCTCTGGGGAATTTAGTCAGTATTTCAGGACCACTGTCCCCAACTAGAAGCATGTCTCCAAAACAAATCATTCCTACACCAGGGACTCCAAAATTAGGGTGCAATTCCAAAACCATACCTTTCTGTACCAATACCTGATCATCTTCAACGCCTTTGTTAACACTCCACAAATAAGGTTGTGGAAATGCATCCGTAACAATAGGTTCTGAATACTCTAACCCAAGACCATGCCCTGGTCTAAATCTAAATTTATCTTCCTTATGATCTACCGGACAATGTTCATCGATGATTTTCCGCATAGCTCTATACACATTTGCTAGTGGTTTTCCGGGGATCAGATTCTTAATTCCTTCTTCCTGGGTCTGAAGGATCACTTTAAAATAGTCCTGTAAAGTACTACTAGGTTTTCCTTTAATTCCCATGCGAATGCTATGCCCCCAATAGCCTTCGTAAACAATATAGGTACCTCCATTAATCCGATCACCTGGTTCAATTTTACGTAAGCTATCCCATCGCTCAAAACTTGGGTAATCTGCAGTCGGGCCGGTAGAAATCCAACCAGTTGAAGGTTCTGCACCCATTTGACGACCCGTATATTCTCCATCTACTAACAATTGCCAAGCCCATTTCTCAGGTTGCCTTGCTCCGTTCAGCATAGTATAGAGAACAGAATCTGCTATCTTCGCTGCCTGACGATGAATCTCTATTTCTGCAGGCTCTTTGACTACTCGAGCTAATGCCATCATCTTATCGGTTTGTTCAAATTTCCATCTGTGATCATTCAGTGATGTCAATCCCAAATAGATAGGAGTTGGCATTTCAGACAAACCAACCAAACCAACCGTACCTTTTGGTATATCCCGATCCTCCAATATTCCAATAGCTGAGTTTCCCCATAAGGACATGTTTGACTCGGACCTTACATCATCAAACCAAAGGTCATGCTTTTCTTTCAAAGCTCCTACTGCAAATGGAGTTGTCACAAACAGTACAGGATCCGCGTTTAACGGAAGAATAAACAGGGAAGGAGAGCTCCTATCAGCCCAATTAGTCAGATATTTTACGTTCGCTGATGTCGCGGTACCATAGAGAACGCTGGTTGGCCCGGAATAGATAACAAGGGCCTCCAGTTTCTGGTCTGACATTACCTTTCGGATTTTCTCGACACGCTTTTTTATAGCTTCTTTTGTAATTCTCACTGTACACCTCCAAAGTAACTAATCTAATGTCTAGCCAACCACAAGATAAATGGAACCTGTAACTTTTATGGTATCAAACCTGTTAACAATGATTGAACTCCATTATTCTAGTGTACAATATCACAATAAGTCCTTCACTATCCCAAAATATCCTGATAATTAACGCTGGAAAAGACAACAAACATAGTGAAAAAACCCTATATTAACAAATGGACTATCGCTGCCATGTTCGCAGTAGTGCAATTCGGAGCATACGGTACAACCCAGGGATGCTTAGGACTTTTTATCAAACCTATAGAATACGACACCGGTTGGTCTAGAACAGCGATATCTTTTGTACCATCCATCCTACTCGCCGCTAATTTCACAGCCTCAATATGGTGGGGACTACTAGCTGATAAATGGAGTATCAAAGGTGTTTTGATCCTATCAGGTCTCTGTTTATCTATTGGATTCTTGGTATCCAGTACATCATCCACAATCACATTGATTTATGTTTTCTTAGGAGTTATAGGAGGTATAGGTGTAGGAGGAAGTGCAGGCCCATTATCGGGATTGGCAGCAAGATGGTTCCAAGATCAGAAAGCATTCGGGATAGGGCTTGGATATAGCGGGGTAAGCATCGGTACAGTTTTACTTCCCTTTATAGTAAGTCCTGTTATAAATCAATACGGATGGCGATCCGCATTTGTTCTTTTGGGAAGTGTCGCTTTATTTTGTTTTTGGAGTGCGGGTCTTATCCTCAGAGAACCACGAAATGGAAATGCTATTTCTGCGGATACCCTAGAGAAACGAAAAATCGAAAGTGACCACGCCGTCAAATTACTCCGGCCCCAGACTAGTCTTTCTACTGCTATCAGATCGAGTGATTTCTGGATCTTATTCTTAATGCATATTCTAGGTGTTTTCGTTCTTCAAATGACTGTAATTCATATGGTCCCCGATGCAATTGAGCATGGCATTTCATCAAACCAAGCTACATTCTTACTTCCTCTGGTTGGAGTCCTAAGTATTCTGGGAAAAATTGGAGGAGGCAGATTAGGAGATAAAGTGGGCAACCGAAAAATGCTCTTATTTGCCTTTCTCCTGCAATCTACTACTCTTATTTTCATCAATACATTCGACAGTTTGTGGGCCTATTATCTCTTTGCTGCACTGTTCGGCCTAACATACGGAACATGGTCTCCTCAGATACCAGCAATTGCAGGTAATACCTTTGGAGCAAAAAACTTAGGAGCTATTATGGGAGGAATCATGCCATCTGGAGCTATAGGAGGTTTCGTAGGCCCAGCATTCGCGGGAATTTTGTTTGATCATTTTGGCAACTATACCTTCGCTTTCTATGTAGGAGCCGCAGTGTGCATTATTACAGCTATCCTCCCATCTTTAATAACTCAGAAAAGCCGTTCAGCAAAACAAATTAAGGCTAGCTAAGATAATATCTGATAAACTCCATTATTAAAGAGATCAATGTGATACTAAACATCAGGAAGGCCGTGCCTTAATACAGCTATGTCAGGCTTAACACATCAACCAATACAGAGGGATGACTTGAAGGGCTTATTCGTTGTACTAGAGGGATTAGATGGTAGTGGAAAAACCACACAAGCTATCCGCCTTTATAATCGTTTGAAACGAAGAGGGGTTCCCACCTCTCTCTTTAGGGAGCCTGGTAGCACTGACTTAGGGGAAAAAGTCAGAAGGATATTAAAGTCAGGAACTGTAGATCACCCTATCACGGAACTCCTGCTTTTTAATTCCGCTCGATCATCCCTAGTAAGCCAAAAAATAAGCCCAGCTTTGGCAAATGGTCAAGTGGTCATCTGTGACCGATTTGCATCTTCTACAATTGCATACCAGGGATATGGCTCTGGGATTAACCTTGAACGAATTAAGCAAATAAACAACTATGCAACAATGGATCTCAAGCCAGATCTGACAATTTTAATTGACCTTGATCCAAAGATCTCATTGCTAAGGTTAAAGAAATATAGAACCAGCCAAGATCACTACGAACAAAATGACTTCTCGTTTCATAGAAGAGTTCGAGAAGGATACTTAGCATTAGCCAAAGAAAATACTAACACCTGGAAAATACTAGACGGCACACTAGACCCAAAGACTTTGGCCATCGCTGTCTGGGAAGAAATGTCCGCTCTCATTAGACGAATAAATTGATTAACCTAGGCTAAAGAACTATAATTACGCTCCTCAGCTAGCCAATTCTTTAATTCTTAGCCAGCAAATAGGAACCGTAGGAGGATTATTATGGAAGTAGGGTATCAAGTGGGTCAAGTTGTTCCCCGAGACTCAATGGATTTGCAAGATCAATGGAAATTCCAATTAAAGCAATTTACTGAGTCCAGAGATGCAGGATTTGACATGTACTGTTGGGCACATCACTATCTTATCGATCCATTTCAGCATTTTCAGCCTTTCCCGATCCTATCCCGACTGGCCGCTGAACCTGGCAACATGAAATTAGCCACATCGATACTTGTCTTACCTTTACTGAATCCAGTGGATGTTGCAGAACAAGCAGCCACACTAGATCACATAAGTGGGGGCAGATTCACCCTAGGTGTTGGCCTCGGCTACAGACCAGAGGAGTGCGAAGCTTTTGGAACTAAAATGTCTGAACGAGGAGCACGCACTAAGGAAAGCCTCGAAATTATAAAGAAGTTGTGGACAGAGGATAATGTAACTCATAACGGAAGGTTTTGGCAGATAACTGATGCAAAACCAACTGCTAGACCTTACCAGAAGCCTCACTTACCTGTCTGGCAGGCAGCAATGAGCGATCCCGCTGTAAAACGTGTAGCTGAAGCAGGAGATATTCTATATATTGGCCCTGCCAATTCTTACTCTACCATAAAACGTCATGTGGAACTTTACCACGAAACGTTACAGGCCAACGACAAAGAACATCCTGGGGATATGGTAGTGGTACGAGAATTTTATGCAGGGAACACGCGCCAAGAAGCCCTTGATAAAGCTAGATGGGGATTCAAGAAAAAATACGACGTTTATGCCATGCATGGAATGCACGGTGTGGAACCGGAGTTGGTCGAAAAAGTAGCACCCATGCAAGGGACAAGTAGTGGTACTGGTGATTCGGAGCTCGAAACCCTAATGGATGACACATTCATCTTAGGCAGCGGTGAGGAGTGCGTCGAACAAATAGGAAAATACAGGGATCTCGGATTTACTCATATCGCATTGAGGTTGTTCTACCCTGGAATGTCTGAAACTCAGACATTGGAACATATCGAATATGTGGGACGAACTATTTTACCTACGGTACAAAAAATCTAGTTGGTCGGGGAGGGGGGATTTGAACCCCCGACCTCTTCGTCCCGAACGAAGCGCGCTACCGAACTGCGCTACTCCCCGCTTATAATTGAATTATAAAACCATACTATTAGATACAATAACACAGGAAAGAAACAAGAGACTCAATCTTCATCTTTTAATTATCAATCAATGAATGCTCCTAAAACAGTAAGTGTAAAAGTTTCAGCCTCTACTGCCAATCTTGGGCCTGGTTTTGATTGCTTAGCTATGGCGCTCCAGCTTTGGAACAAGATCGAAGCGTCCCTGGCAGACCGTCCTTCTGTCTCCATCCGTGGAATTGGATCAGACACACTCAAGAAAGACCAAAGCAATCTAATATACAAAACTATGGACACTGTCCGTAGTCAGCTAGCAATTAAAGATATGTATTTTAAAATTAAATGCACCAACTCGATTCCACTTGGCAAAGGGTTGGGTAGTAGCTCTGCCGCTATTGTTGGAGGATTGATCTCTGCCAATCACTTATTTGGATCCCCATATTCAACCAACCAATTACTTCAAATGGCCTCTGATATCGAAGGTCATCCCGACAATGTTGCTGCTGCCTTACTAGGAGGATGTCAAATTGTAACTAAGCAACATGATCAATTCATCACGTCTCCTATTCCGGTACCAAGGAAATTAACTTGTGTATTATTCGTACCTGAGACAACATTATCAACCAACTTTAGTCGAGGTAAGCTGCCAAAAAGAATTCCTATGGAAGATGCTGTATTCAATCTTGGGCGGGTTGCTCTATTAGTTAATTCCTTCAACCAGTCCCATTTAGACCTGATTGCAACTGCTACGGAAGACAAGCTCCACCAACCAATTAGATCAAAGCTATTCCCCGCATTCAAATACATTACTGAAGCGGCTAAGAAAGCAGGAGCCCTTGGTGCACTCCTCTCAGGCGGAGGACCTACAGTTCTAGCTTTTACGACCGACCGTGAAATGACGATTGGATACGAAATGGCTGATGCAGCAAAAGTACTAGGGATTTCCGGGCAAATTATGATGCTCAAGCCTAATATAAAAGGACCTAAAATTAGGGTGAGGTAATATTCTAGAGCGAACTGAATATGGCAATTGTAGTGCAAAAATATGGGGGCTCTTCTCTGGACGGGGTAGCCAGAATAAAACAAGTCGCAACCAGGATTACAGAAAGTAGCCACCAAGGTTATCAAGTAGTGGTTGTAGTCTCAGCTATGGGCGACAGTACAGA
>CAJWUJ010000033.1 GCA_913047625.1 uncultured Dehalococcoidia bacterium
ATGACTAGCACCTTCATATGGGTCATTATTGGCAAAGATATCTCCTGGCTTAATGTCATCCTTGTCAAAAGCTGCGAAAACTCCTTCCAATGCTGGCTGCATAGCACCCATATGAAACGGCAAGGTTAAACCTTGGGATACTTGTTGCCCGTCTGCATTGAAAATAGCTGTAGAGAAGTCCATTCCGTCTTTAACCACAGCGGATCTGGCTGTCCGAACAACTGTGACTGCCATGGTATCTGCAGCGCTATACAAAAAATTCTTAATAATTTCCCTAGTTACTGGATCAATCTCTTTTTTTGTCATTACATCCTCCGAAATATTGCTTCTGCGCAAGGGGTTCTATTTTTTTTCAACTAATATATTCTTTAGCTGGTCTATTTTTGCTGTCCAACCAGGAGGAACAATTGTGGTTGAATCATATTCTTCAATCACAAGCGGACCGTTCTGAGCAGATGTATCTAACGACTGGCGACTTGTTAGAGGAGTCTGAACCCATCCAATATCTTTACCGAAATAGACTTGCCGTTCACCAAGATCTCCACCACTGGTTGTCGCAAGTTGGATTTGATCCGGAACCCTGTTTTGAACCGACAGGCCTCGGGCAATTACTCTAATATTCACCAACTGAAAATCACCATTTGCCCTGTACCCGTAAGTTTTTTCGTGCTCCTTCTCAAACGCTTCACCAAGAGATTCAAGAGAGGTTTTGCTGAACTCTGTAATGGAGTGGTTCACAGTTAGTTCGGTGGTTTGCCCGACATATTTCATGTCAATTTGTGTCACGATTTGTTGTCGCTCTTTATCAAATCCTTCTTCACTCAATAACGCTTTCCCGCTCTCAAGCAGTTCAGTTAAAATTCCATTAGCTGCACCCAAATCTAATTCATTGAACGATTTAAAATAGGTTCTGACAAAGTGATGCTCCACATCTGCAAAAAGAAGTCCGAACGCACTAAACACACCAGGGAAAGGAGGGATTATAATCTTACCAACCCCCAGCATATCAGCAAGTCCTGAGGCGTGAATTGGACCTCCGCCTCCAAATGCCACTAGTGTAAATTTCCTAGGATCCCTTCCTCTTTCACTAGAGACTGATCGCAATGCTCTTCCCATATTAGAATTAGCCACCATATGAACACCATGTGCGGCTTCCATCTCAGATAACCCCAGCGGAATCCCAATCCTATCTACCAATGCTCGTTTAGCTGCTTCGGAATCTATGGGAAACGCTCCGCCCAGCAAATACTCCGGGTTCAAATAGCCTAGAGAAACATTTGCATCCGTGACGGTGGGCTCTGTTCCACCTTTCATGTAACATACGGGACCGGGGACTGCTCCAGAGCTGTTTGGTCCAACCTGCAAGGATCCTCCCTGATCAACCCAAGCAATACTTCCTCCTCCTGCGCCCACTTCAGCTATGTCTATAGAAGGTACACGTAGAATATAGCCAGATCCTTTCAGCAATCTGTGTCCTATACTCATACCTCCTCCCACCTCGTACTCAGGGGCAAGCAACAACTCGTTGTCTTCAATTATAGAAGCTTTTGCGGTAGTTCCGCCCATATCAAGAGTCATAACGTTTAGAACTCCCAATTTTTTGCCCAAGTGAAAAGCTCCAACTACACCAGCTGCAGGTCCTGATTCGATACAGTACATCGGCTTTTCAGCAGCAGACTCAACTGTTGACAATCCTCCGTTGGATTGCATAACTTTAATAGGAACTGTTACTCCCCTGTTAGCAAACTCCTCACCAAGATGGGTCAGATAACTCTCAACCGTCGGCCGAACATACGCATTAATTACAGCAGTGCTGGTACGTTCATATTCCCGCATTTCAGGAAGTAATTCACTGGAAACTGACAAAGTGATGTCAGGGGCTTTCTTGCGGATAAAATCTGCAATCATTTCTTCATGTTTCGAATTAGCGTACGAATGGAGAAGCGATATAGCCACCGATTTCACGCCTTCGCTGACTATCTGTTCCAGCACAGTTTCGACATCAGACATGTCCAGCGGGATCCTAATTTCGCCTTGAAAGGTAACTCGTTCCTTAACCCCAAATCTAAGTTTCCTCTCTACCAGCGGAGATGGCTTTTTATAGTAGAGATCGTAGAGCCTAGGTGTCCTTATTCGCGATAGCTCCAATACATCTTTAAACCCTTCCGTAGTTATGAGGGCGGTTCTAACGCCCGTGCCTTCAAGTATAGCGTTAGTAGCCACCGTAAACCCATGGCTTACTTCGGAAATACTGTCTGTTGTCAGTCCAGCCTCTTCCATGCCCAGCTTACTACCTTCTAAAACAGCCTCGCTAAAGTCATGTGGTGTGCTGGCTATTTTCCTTACCCTTACAGAGCCGTCACCAGCCAAAAACACAATGTCGGTAAAGGTACCCCCTATGTCAACCCCTAGTCTCTGTTCTTCCATTTACACGTTTACTCCTTGCTTATATAGAAAATCGTTCGCAATTGGAAATTTTAGCCACTTGCTATTATAAAATCACCGTAACCAAAGTACGGTAGATTGTGCTAAATTATCGCCTGCTGTTCAGACGGAATATCACTTAAAAACATATGCGCTGGATAATGCGTAATCATCAAATCCGGTTTGCTTTCCAAGGCCACTGTTTGTGGTGTGACCCCACATGCCCAAAAAACCGGTATTTCATCTTCCTGCATTACACATGGTCCTACCCAATCAGGTTTATTCACATCCTGGATGCCGATTGCAGCTGGGTCACCTATATGGATAGGAGCACCGTGATGATTCGGAAACCGGGACGACACCTGTACAGCCCGTGGTACTTCATTTGGTGGCATTGGTCTCATTGACACAACCATAGGACCACTAAGCATCCCAGCAGGGTTAGTTGGAATGTTAGATACAAAGATAGGAGGCGCATTGGGTGGTTCGAGCCATCTGGTCCTTATTCCTGCTTGTTTCAAAGCCCCCTCGAACGTCCCGCTACAGCCAAAAAGAAACGTTACGAGATCATCCCGCCAATACTCCAGAACGTCATGTGGTTCATCAACGCATTCTCCCTTTACAAAAACCCTATACCTTGGGATATCCGTGCGGATATCTGCTTGGTCAGCCAATTTTCTTACAATAGGATCCCCTGGTTCAAGTACCTCCAACAGCGGGCAGGGTTTAGGATTTCTTTGGCAAAATAATAGGAAATCAAAAGCCATACTCTTGGGTACTATAACCAAGTTAGCATTTGTGTAGCCCACGCAAATACCGTTGGTTATGCTGGTCCAGTCACCACTACGAAACAGCTTCCTGCATTCACTTGGGGTGCTAGGCATTTCATTTATAGTTACCATAGTTTCCTCCAAAGTAGAGATTCTGAGCAAGGTTCCTAACTGGAAACCACGCCGATAGGATACACAAGAGCAGTTATTAAGTCTAGAGTGCCAAATGAACGTTATTGACACCTAGCAAACTACTCCATAGACTCAACTCCACAGGAGAAATACGCGGCTTGTTTAAGGTTTAATATTACGCCCTATTATCTGGCTGCCACATTTATGATACCGATTCGTTTATCAGTCAAAAATTTTCTATCTTACCAAGAGGATGCTCCAGTTCTTGACTTGAGTGGAATTCATCTTGCATGCCTATGCGGACCAAATGGTAACGGGAAGTCGGCTCTGCTTGATGCAATAACCTGGGCCCTGTGGGGTATAGCAAGGGGTCGAAGGCAAGAGGACCTAGTGCATTTCGGGCGACGGGATATGCAGGTAGAGCTTATTGCCAAAAGTGAGTACCAGCAATATCGCATAATTAGACGATATTTGAAAAACAGAACCTCATCAGGAGTAACAGATCTTCAGCTACAAATACTCTCAGGCGATGAGTATAAATCCATTAGCGGGAGCACTATAGCTGAGACCCAGCAATCTATTACCACTGTTTTCGGCATGGATTACCGTACATTTGCTAACAGTGTCTATTTAGTTCAAGGAAAGTCGGATAATTTCACCATTAGTACGCCCATTGAACGCAAGGAAGTGTTAGGGAAAATACTTAATTTAACCTATTACGATATGCTTGTAGAACGATCCAAGGATAAAGCCCGTTTGTCAGGAATCGAACGAGACACCACATATAAACAACTTGAGTCGCTAGAAACACGCCTGCAAGAATTAAGCGGATATCAAAATCAATTAGATGATATAAAAACTTCTCTTACCAATATTAACTTGGAAATAAGCACTCAAGAGGACGCTCTCAGCAGGCTCAAAGCCCAAGAAAAAGAAATCCGGCAAAAAAACGATGAACTTATAAGACTTCAGCTAACTATAAAACAAAAAACAGAACTGTCGCAAAATTTAGAGGCTAAGCTTTTGGAAGACAACTCTCGGTTAAGTCGCCTTTGCAAGCTTTCAGAAAATATTCCTTCTCTAGAGGCAAAAATACTCGAAGTGAAACAACTTCTCGGGCAAACTTATGACCACGAGCAACATGCGGAGCAATTACGTCTTTCTTTGCAGGAATTAGCCAATAATCTGCACCTTATTCGAGTCACGAATGATAGTTTGAAGCAAGAGGGAGACAATCTGAGAACAAAAATCAATCTTTTTTCTACTCAGCCACAAGAATCACACTGTCCTTTGTGTAAATCAGAACTAAGTGAAATCGGACACAAAAACCTGATTGATTCATATGATGAGGAAATTAAGCAAAAAGCAGTAATATATAAGAACAATAAAGCCCTATCTGAAAAAGACGAGGAAGAACACTCTAAACTCAAGAGTCAACTAGAACATCTAATCCGGAAACAAAAAGAACAGCAAGTTTTTAATCAAAATCTATTAGTTAAACTTGAGGCGGACTACAAAGAGGCATCTACTGCAAAAAGCGATCAAGAAGACTGCGTAACATTAATAAGCGAACTAACTAGCCAGTTAGAAGGGAACAGATCGGACGTTACCACCTTATCAAAAGAACTAGATGTACTACGCCCCGCTGCAGGATCCTTGGACCGCTTATTATCAAGCCTATCCAGTATGGAATCGGCTTATAACTCTAACTTAGAACGTCGGGGTCAATTGTTGGGGAAATATTCACTACTAGAGGAACAATTAGTCGCTAGAAAACAATTATTAGATGATATGGCTTCAAAGAAGCTTTTATTGCATAAGTTAATAGAAGATTTCCAAGCGTATGGAGACCTAGCAATAGCATTTGGAAAGGGAGGAATTCAAGCCCTACTTATAGAAGCCTCTGTGCCTTTCCTAGAGCAAGAAGCAAATTTATTGCTTTCTCGAATGACAGACAATCGACTATCTCTAACTCTCGAAACCCGTCGGGCAAAGCGCTCATCCAGAGACGCAGAACAAGTAGAAACGCTTGAGGTTTACATAGGTGATGAATTAGGAACAAGAAGCTATGAACTATTCAGTGGAGGAGAGAAATTCCGAATTAATCTAGCTCTAAGAATTGCGCTGTCGAAGCTGATTGCATGGCGCTCCGGGTCCCCACTAACTACCCTTTTCATTGATGAAGGCTTTGGAACTCAAGACCTGTCCGGTCAAGAAAAAATAGTGGAAGTAATTAACTCCATCCAAGAAGATTTTCAGCTAATTATTGTTATTACCCATATTGACGAAATCAAGGAGGCCTTTCCCCTTAGAATCGAGGTTTCTAAAACTGAGCAAGGATCATCCTTCATAATGGTATAGTTTTGAGATTTAATGGCATTCAGTAACCTGTGACGAGTATAGTATGTAGTATTAGAAGAATCCTAAGGCGCTTCTAAGGCCCGTTTGAGAAAAGCGCCTGTAACAGAGCCCTGAGATTCTATGAGCTTTTCTGGGGTGCCTTCTGCCACCACAGTACCCCCGCTAACTCCAGCACCTGGGCCCAGATCAATCACCCAGTCAGCATTCTTGACTATATCTAGGTTATGTTCAATAAGAACCACCGAGTTACCTGCATCTACTAACCTGTGCAATACTTTCAACAATACATCGCAGTCTTGAAATGAAAGCCCCGTAGTAGGCTCATCCAATAAATAAATTGTTTTCCCTGTTGGGCGACGGGACAGTTCTGTAGCTAATTTAATACGCTGGGCTTCTCCTCCCGACAATGTAGTCGCAGGTTGCCCTAACCGGATATAACCAAGTCCCACATCAGAAATAGTTTCGAGAATCCGCTTTATTTTAGGAATATTGGTAAAAAATTCCAAAGCTTCTGTAACTGTCATTCC
>CAJWUJ010000034.1 GCA_913047625.1 uncultured Dehalococcoidia bacterium
GGGAATTGTTACCATCGAATCTATTTGCCCCTGTATCACCTGGCGTAGCTGCCCATATAAGCAGCACAATACCGGGAATGATAAACGGGAACCAGAGGAGTTGCCACCAGCCTGTTCTGTTTATATCGTGCAGCCTTCTACAACCCAGTGACATTGAAGGAATAACTATAGCAAGCTCAAACAATCCTGAAAACACTCCTTGCCCAGTGGCGTAGTCCATAGTTCCCGCAAACAAGTCAACTATAAAAACAACTATGCCACCTATTAATACGAACAGGAAAAACCACCAGTATTCAGCCCTCGTTGCTCTGCCACTGAACTTAAAATACTGCTGGAACGCTAGTGTCACCGCTTGCGAAAAACCTATCATTTCCCAAACTCCTTAATCAAAACTATCTCGCTAAATTAGCTTCTATACCTTGAAATTGTCGGGGCAGACACGTACCTTAAAAAGACAGTACGATCCTTATCCCCGACAATGATTACAGGACAACCCTATGCCAGGAAACTATCTTATCAAGACAGAAAGCAAATTAAATATGCTTAACTTTTTTGCTTCAAAAGGCTTGCACCAAGCCAGAGAAGACAAGCAACAAGAATCAGGAACCCAAATCCAAGTAGCTGACTTGAATAATCAACGAAGCAAAATACCAAAACATATATTCCGGTCACGATCATCAGCCCCGCAAGAATGGGGCTAAAGTTCTTTTGCTGAAGTATTCCAATAGCAAACAGTATGAAGCCAACCATGTTCATAGCGGTTATCAGTGCTCCAACCGCTTGCCCTGAAGCAAACATATTAGTAGCTACAGCCATATTGCCGGTACTTGCAGCTTCAGCAAGCGCCATAGTGAAAGCTGTTTCGATTAGTTGCCCAGCAGAACCTATGATTATCAGCAGGAATCCAATACTAGCCATGTAATGACCAGCTCCACCTACCATAGAGTCCCTTATAGACCCTAAACCAAGGAATATAGCTACGGTAAACAGCAAAACCACAATCGGCAACAAGATCTTGGCAGTTGCACTGTTTTCACCCAACCCCGCCATATATTCCGCTGGAGTGTCCGGCCCAACACCTCCCATTATGCCGAGGCCAAAAATCATCCATCCGGCAAAGGCAATTACAGGGAAAATCATGAGAACCAAAGCAGTCATTCTACGAGTATCCATTAGGAACCTCCATGCTTTACAGATGTCCTATTTTACCACATCGGATAATTTCACCCAGAAAAGATATGAATTCAGTGAACGAATATGAATATCCCAGTCTTATAGAGTGTGTTCCTTCTCAATAAAGATTAAACTGTCCTAAAGCCTAAAGAACTTTGATCAACGAGCACAAGGAGATATCAATGCAATACGGTTTTTCCACACCGATGAGGGGTCCATTAGCAAACTTTAACGATATTTCAAATATTGTACGAGCCGGTGAACAACTGGGATTTACCACTGTCGCTGTCAGCGATCACATTGTTGTTCCTACTAAAATAGACTCTATATATCCGTACAACGAAAGCGGAGAATACGAAGGCAGGGTATCTGGAGAATATCTAGAGCAGTTAACAACCGCGTCCGTTATAGCAGCTATTACTTCTAAGTTACGAATCCTTACATCTGTGACTATATTACCCTATAGAAACCCAGTTCTTACTGCGAAAATACTTGCAACTATCGATGTTCTTTCAAACGGCCGACTTACAGTCGGGTGCGGCACAGGTTGGATGAAAGAAGAATTTGAAGCTATGAAAGCACCTACTTTTGAAGAGAGAGGAAGTGTATCAGACGAGCATATTACAATATTCCGAGAGCTGTGGACCAACGATCAGCCCACCTACAAAAGTAACTACTATGAATTCCACGATATTTCCTTCTTACCTAAACCAGTCCAAAACCCCCATCCACCAATCTGGATAGGAGGAGAAAGTGCACCAGCCCTGAAGAGAGCGGCCATTTTTGGCAACTGCTGGTACCCCATTGGATCCAATCCTAGATTCCCCCTAGATACTCCAGCATTACTCGGGAAAAGGGTGAAGAGACTACACGAATTGTCTGAAGACGTTGGACGGGATCCGTCTACAATTGGTTTAGCCTGCGGCATTAACTGGATGGATCTAAATCATGAAGTTAAGAAAAGCGATGGCAGTAGAAAGACTTTCACTGGTAGCAAGGAGCAAATAGCAGAAGATATAGGTTGCTTAAAAGAATTAGGTATACATTACCTTTCTCTCAATTTCCCTGGAACTACGACAGAGTCCATCATTGACGAGATGGCCAGTTTTATGAACGACGTCGCTACTCTGGTGGAGTAGCCGCTGGTTTATGAATAAATATGGCTACCCACATGCTTGAAATAATCAGGTTATTTTACCTTGAAGACTATCTATCTCTTTGTGAACGCTTACCGCTATACCATCGTTATCTTTGAACGATTGCTCTATCTCACCCAATGTGCTTTTGGGTTTACTGTGAGATTTCGTATTCTTTGCCGTTTTTCGCGGTGCTTGCTTCCTCTTTAGCAATGCTTTTATTCTTCTTAATATCCTTATCAATTGAACCTCACTAAAGTTAATCTGAAAGTCTTTAATTAAAGTTTGGTATACAGAATTATTGCGATCTAAGAGCAGTGATCTGTCAAGGAAAATGTACCAACATGATTGATGTTTAGCAAATCTAAGTTCCAAAACGGGTTACAGACTTACTGTTATAGTACCATTTATTAATTATGGTACTATAAAGACATGCTGGTAGCAGCTAGGATTAGTCCGTCATCTAAAAACCAATCAATACCAAGGAGCTAAGATAATGGGAAAAGGTGATAACAGAAAAAGCCACAAAGAGACAAAGAAGCAGAAACAAAATAAGAAGGCAAAGACTATAAACAACCCTCTACCCGCTAATCCAGATCAGTCTACTTAACCACGATCACCGCGGGAAAGCACATGAGAAAACGTATTACCAAGCCGTGGATGCCTGCTGTGGACTACGGCCAGTCCCTTCCAACTTTCACAGTCAATCTTCTGGTAAGAGACGTGGGGGTCAGTGTCAAATTTTACGAGACCGTACTCGGTGGAAATACCCATTACCATGATGAAGATTTCGCCGCATTGCATGTAGCTGGACTAGAGTTCATGATCCATGCAGATCACACATACGAAAATCACCCGTGGGTATCTAAATTAGGCTCGGCGAAGCAAAGAGGCCTCGGTGTAGAACTACGTTTACTCGGACTAAATCCGGACAAGGTCGAAGCTTTGGCAAAAAACAATACTGACTGCCTCATAGCATCAGCTATTGATAAGCCACATGGATGGAGAGAAACCATAATACAAGATCCGGATGGTTATGTTTGGGCTGTTGGAGTAACGCAAAAGAGTAATCCTGAAACTAAGTAGATCACGCAATATTCATTAATGAGAACGGTTTCTATGTTTGTTTTTCTTAGCTCCAACACCAATTGGTTTCCTCACTGGTGATCCGCTTCCATAACGTCTGATTTTGAAGCTTTTCCGAGCACTTGGGTGTTTTATTTTCTCAAAGTTGTGTCTTTTATGACCAGGTCTATCTGCATGTGCTACAGACACGTTCTCTTCACTCATATTTTGTACAGTTTGACGTTTGGATCGAACACGACCAAGAGACGCAGATGATTGAGAACGTGCGCTTGAATGCAGCATAGTCATACTTGGATCAGTAACTCCCTGTGTAAGTCCCACTTGCTTTTGAATGCGCTTTATTTCTCCAATTTGATCAGGGAACACTAGCGAAAGGACCACTCCTCCCTTACCTGCTCGGGCAGTCCGTCCGGACCGATGAATATAGGCCTTATGGTCATCCGGTGGATCAAAATGAATCACAGATGCAACATCTTGAATATCGATACCACGAGCGGCTACATCACTAGCAATAAGTGCTTGAACTTTCCTGTTAGTAAAATCAGCGAGAGCTCGTGTCCGTTGATTCTGTGTTCTTCCTCCGTGAATTACTACCACTTGCAAACCCATTTTTGAGAGGCTTTTAGCAAGCCTATCAGACCCTCTTCGTGTCCGACAAAAGACGATCGCTGGCCAAACGGCATCAATTGCACCTGCTACCACAGAAACACGTTCTTCTCTCGCTACTTTCCAAAACAGATGAGTGGCTTGAGTAACATCTGGAGACTCTTGCCCAACTTTGTAATGAACAGGATTTTCCTGATGGTCTTTCGTAAGCTTCGCTACATCACCATCCAAAGTTGCAGAAAAAAGCATAGTTTGTCGTTTTTCTGCAGTTTGATTCAATATGCGCCGAACTGCTGGCATAAATCCCATATCAGCCATACGATCAGCTTCATCGAGCACAATATGCTCCACTGCAGACAATCCAACAAGCTTTTGGCTAATAAGATCTTCAAGTCTGCCAGGACAGGCAACTAGTATTTCAACACCATTTCTCAACATCCTGGACTGGTCTTGATATCCTACTCCGCCATAAACTATCCCAACTCTTGTTTTCCCTGAAAAAGTACGTATCTCTGTACCGATTTGCTCAGCAAGTTCACGAGTAGGAGCTAAAATTAAAGCACGCGGAGCCTTCGATTGGCTTCTTTGCACTTTCGCAACAAGTGGTATTCCGTAAGCAATTGTCTTCCCGGATCCTGTGGGTGCCCCACCACATACGTCTCGTCCCGCGAGTGCATCTGAAATTGTGGCAAGTTGAATCTCAAAAGGATTGACGATACCCCGTTGTTCAAGGGATTTAAAAATAAATTCTGGCACGCCCAACTGGGCGAATGTAAGTGACATAGCTCTCCTTCTTAGGCATAAAATGTAATTAGTAGGTCCGCAAATTTCGCTATCCAAGCGAGAAAATTAATATGATGGGCTAGTCCACGATAACTGGAGGAACCAACGCCCGTCCGCGAACCCACCGGCTGTTGTGCCCAAGCCGGAGCGTCCTTATTATACCACGAATCATTAATAGTGATTATTACCGAGGAACGTCAAGGTTTTTTGTTCTGCCTAACCACTTCATCATATTCCCTCGATTAGTAGCTCCTTTAACCATTTGCGCTAAGTGCAATTACCCCTAATACAGTTAGCATCACGCCAACCGTCTGAACCTTCGAAAGTCTCTCCTTCAAAAAAATCAAAGCCAATACCATTGTCACAATAGGATGGGCAGCTGATAGTGAGGCGACTATGAATATGGGAGCTTGAGATAACCCTATTATCATGCAGAGGACTCCTCCCACGTCTAAAAACCCGGCAAGCATTAAGACATGTATCCCCTCTCTCTTTGGCAATCCTACCTTAAAACCAGAGATTCGCAGCCATATCCAGAGCACTATTATGCTTCCTATACTGCCCACAAAGGACGTTATTATGGGCCCACTAGCTTCTCCGAGATATTTAAGGAGTAATGTGGCTGTACCAAGCAAAAGCATTGACGCCACACCATATGAGAACCCTGTCGGTTTTCCGGTTGTAGATTTTTGCAGCCCTGAAAGCATAATAATGCCGGCTGCTATTATGACTATTATTAATATCTGGCGTGCAGACAAAACTTCGTCTAGCAAGATGAAAGCAAGGATCACCCCCACTGCAAACCACGCAGATGCAACTGCTACAACAATAGAAACCGTTCCAGTTTCAAGCCCTCGATAATACGCAACGTAGGCCAAAGCAAAAACAATGCCCAGTATGGGTCCTAGCTTTAAAACAACAGTCCAATCAATAGGTTGGTAAAGTTGTCCTAGATATGCCTGCACAGGAAAAATTAGCAGAGGAGGGATGAGACTGATGAAACGTATGTAAAACGCGGTTCTTAAACTGCCGACCTTGATAGCATATATTCTGGCCAGGTAGTCAGCTACACCCCAGGAAAATAGAGAAATTAGCCCCCAGATTGCACCTAGTGATATTTGCATAA
>CAJWUJ010000035.1 GCA_913047625.1 uncultured Dehalococcoidia bacterium
CCTACGGCAGAAGAACTACACCGTTTAGTATTCTAGGCCTTATAAGTCACGACAATGGTAAAACTTGGGACACTAATAACAGGTTACTATTGGTAGCTGATGCTGGTAACGATCAGGGTTATCCAAGCAATATTCAACGTGATGATGGTGCAATTGTTACAGTCTATTATTCTGACCAGCTTATAGTTAGCCGTAGACCTCGCCCTAATATCATAGGAATACATGGAGCATCGGTCATATACAGCCCCAAGGATCTCCCTTGATTTTTAATTGGAGAATTAGCCGGCTATCCGTTTATATCTAATGTCAAGGGCTGTTAGGTGTGAGTAGTGTGGCTGTCAGGTAGTTATGGTGTACACCATAGTGGGGGTATGTCTTAGGCTGCTATATATCGTTAAGGATACTTGTGACAGATCTTTTAAATAAAGAGAACTCCACGTTGACACTCTGATTTATAATTTAATCAAATACCACGTTAAAACGAATATATAGTTTGAAATAATAGGTAGAGTAGAGGATTGGTTTGCAAGCATATTTGTTAAGAAGATTTTTACTATCAATCTTCACTATCTGGGCGATTTCTGTACTAGCATTTGTAATAATTGAGCTTCCAGAAGGTGATATAGCTAGTAAACGCATTGACCGAACCGTTTCAAGTACCAACAGTGCAGCTTCTGCGCATGAAATGATTGATGATTTGCGACGATACTTACAACTTGACAGACCTATGTATGTCCGATATTCATACTGGATATGGAATATGTTCAGACATGGTGACCTTGGCCGATCTTTTGGAGATGGTGATTGGGGAATCTTGAACCAGCAACCAGTTAAGGAAGTACTCGCAGACCGTCTTTGGACTACTATAGCGCTCACCGGGTTCACGATTATAGTTACCTGGACATTTGCTATTCCTATTGGTATATACACTGCAGTTAGGCAGCATTCCGTGGGAGATTACGTTTTCACTTTTGTAGGTTTTACCGGTCTTGCGGTACCAGACTTTTTACTGGGACTAGTCCTTATGTACCTGTTTTTCGCCTATTTCGACATGAATGTTGGAGGCCTGTTTTCTGCTAAATATAGCAATGCCCCATGGAGCCTTGGAAAGGTTCAAGATCTTATAGACCACCTGTGGATACCAGCTCTAGTACTAGGCTCATCTGGAACTGCCGGGCTTATTCGAGTAATGCGTAACAACCTTCTTGACGAACTCAGTAAACCTTATGTGGTTACTGCCAGGTCAAAGGGGGTTCCCCCAATACGCTTGATACTTAAATACCCTGTCAGGGTTGCAATCAATCCCTTGATCAGTACTGTTGGATACCTACTGCCAGCCCTGGTCAGCGGTAGCGTCATAGTCTCAGTGGTATTGAGTTTGCCTACAATAGGTCCCGTGCTCCTAGAAGCGATCATTGGCGAAGATATTTATCTGGCAGGATTTGTTGTCCTGCTTCTGGGACTACTGACCGTAGTAGGCACCTTCATATCCGACATACTACTTGCTGTGGTAGACCCGCGGGTTAAACTAATCGAGTGACCTTATTCAAATCGGTTTGAATGTTAGGCAGCGTCGAATAAGCAATCTCCCCATCAGCCTCTAGGATTATATGCTTGGATACATCATGACATAGTGTTTTAATACAAAGTGATATGAACAGGAGTTAAAAATGAGCAAATGGGAGTAATAACATGTCTGATCAGACTAGCAATAGTGGAAAAAGTTTCGTTAGTGTACTGATCCTTTGCATCGTCCTTGGATGGCTAGGTGTACACAGGTTTTACGTTGGAAAAATCGGGACAGGAATCATAATGCTTCTAACACTTGGTGGGTTGGGTATATGGACACTTATAGACATAATTGTGATCGCCACCCAAAATTTCAAGGACAGTGATGGAATGACGATAAAAGCGTAACACGGATGCAATAAAACCTGACATATATTCTGCACGATGATTTCTATTATCAGACATACAGGACTATTGTTACTCGGATTCTCGATCCTTGTTGGAGTGGCTTGCAGTGATAGCCAGCCATTACCTGATATTGATGCTAGTGTGAAGACTAGGGTACAGGAACAACGAGATATAAACCAAGCGTCAACACCAGTTCCACCCCAACATTCGTCTACCGCTACCCATGCACCAGGCATAGAATTGGTTAATTACTCTAGTTATCCAACAGAAGATATTGAAGAGTGGATAGCTTTAGCAGAATCAAAGATGAAAAGTCGCAAATCGAGGATATTCGTATTTATATACCCTGTTGGAAGATTACAAGAGCCTGAAATAAGAATTCGCTCTGATTATGCTGATCGTGTATTTCGAGAACATGAAGTTTTGTTATCTGAAGATGAAATAGAAACTATACTGGGTGAAATAGAGATGTGGCTTCAAGGAGACTCTTGTGTCCATCATAAAAGTGAAGCCATAGCCCTATCTGATTATAGGACATGGCTTGAAAAGGGTGCAGATGCATCTACCATGCATGGTTTATGTGAAACAACACGTGTTGTTATTATGGCTATAACTGAAACGATGCGGGATCATGAACCACTAGAAAATTTCCAAAACTTTTTGGCACATGAGCTTTATCATGCATTTCAACAAGATTTGGAGGATGAAGGGGAATGTAGGCGCAAACAAAATGCTAGTGAAAACCGAAATTCAGTGTGGATGTCTGAAGGAGGGGCTCATTATTTTGCAACATGGTTAGTAGCTGAAATTCATGGCAAAACAGATTACCTTGGTCAAATTTTAGATATTGCTTATCATTCTTTTGAACGCGAAGGAGAACTAATTTATGATTATGAACCGGACAAATGGGGTGCAGCCGCTCTGAATCTGATGGTTAAACATGGCATGCTAACCGAAGAGTCCATTTTGAATGGAAGCCTTTTCCACAATTGTGCTCGTGAACTAGAATTTGATCATAGCAGCCCAGAAATCCAACATATAAAAAATTCATGGTATCTAATTGAGCAAAATAACGGGATTTTTCAATTTAAAGAAGAGGCCTTTGATAACTAATCTGATCCAAACACCCTGGCATACTACTAATAGCTCTTAGACTAGGTGTACAGGCTCTAAGATCGAAGGGTTGATTCGATAATATCTCCTATGAAAAGCCCCCTCGATTCCCTTGAGGGGGACATATCATTGATGGTAGTCGTAGGAAAGCATCAGAACGGCTCTTAGATTCCTTTAAACAAGCCAGTGGTTGATGCGATTAGTCCTAGAATATAACCTATGGTCTTTTGGTGTACTTAATGTCCTTCTGCGAGCTTCAATTTTACAGCCTTTTTATGTATCTGGTATTTGCCAGATTTGGCTAATGTTTGTTTCACATACTGTTGCGGAACATCAACTAGGGTATGTTCATCCAAAATGCTTATAGCACCAATGGTATTGCCCGGAAATTTTGCATGATATGCGATAGTTCCTACGACATCAGAAGGACGCACACCATGGGATCTTCCCGCACCAAGAGTCAGTCGAACCATGCCCTTTTCGTAAAAACCATTGGCGCCCTTGCGACCTTTTCTTCTTTTTTTAACCGATTTGATCTTATGCCGGGAATTCTGCAACCGGCCTTCCTGTACTTCGCTAATGTGTACTATAGGGCGCTGCTTTTCCTCTCCACGGACCATTTTAAGAGCTATTGCAGCAATTTGAAGAGGCTCGTGACCTATTTCTACAAGTCGGTTAACCATCTGTAATTCCTTTTGGCACCGACCGCGCTTCAACGAGATCATCATCTGTTCCAGTAACTGCGTTTCCCTATGCTCCTCGATTTCCTCCACTGTTGGTATTTGTTTCCGACTAATCTCCTGTTTAGCAAATTTTTCTATCCTGTGCAGGCGCCACAATTCCTGCCTTGTCAATAGGGAAATGGCAATACCCGTTTTGCCAGCTCTCCCCGTGCGCCCAACTCGGTGTACGTACAATTCCGGATCCTCAGGTAAGTCATAGTTGAACACGTGTGAAATATCGTTAATGTCCAATCCCCGGGCTGCCATATCCGTAGCTACAAGTACAGTGATTTGATTACGCCGAAAGCGATTCAAAATTTGTTCTCGAGTCTGCTGGTTCAGGTCACCATTCAAAACCTCGGAAGGAAAGCCGAGTCCCATAAGCTCATTCACTAAATCGGTTGTACCAAGCCGTGTCCTAACAAATATGAGCGCACTGGTAATATCCTCAATCTCAAATAGGCGCGTTAGAACAGCTAGTTTATCCTTCTTATTAACCAGACAATATTGATGTTCAATCGCATCAACCGTAAGATGTTTACTTTTAATGGTGATCGACTTTGGAGAATGCATGTATCTATTAGCAATACTACCAAGTGTCGGCGGGATGGTAGCAGAAAAGAGAGCAGATTGATGTTCTGAGGGGAGTGTACTCAGAATCTCCTCAATATCCTCGATGAAACCCATGCTGAGCATTTCATCAGCTTCATCGAGAACAATGGTGCGCACAGGACTTAGATCAAGTTCTTTCTTATTTATAAGGTCTAATAAGCGCCCAGGCGTACCCACTACAATATCCATTCCCTGTCTGAGACGATTGATCTGCAGGTTATATGGTTGACCGCCATATACCGCAAGAACACGCACATTCAGACGCTTTCCGTATTCATCTGCAGCCTTAGCTACCTGCATGGCCAGTTCCCGTGTCGGAGTCAGGACAAGAGCCTGTATACCACAGTGGCCTCGTTCCAAATTTTGAAGAACAGGTAATATGAAAGCTGCCGTTTTTCCGGTACCTGTCTGCGCCTGACCGATTACATCATGACCATCCAACATCAACGGAATAATCTCCGATTGAATCGGTGTGGGGGTGATATAGCCAAGATCAGATAGGGTCTGCTCCAGTTGTAATACTAAACCCAATTGGGCAAATTCGGTTATCATTATACTCCTACTTATCATGCCTTACCGTAGAGCCTTTTAAGAATTATAACCTAGCAGGGGAGAGCTTTGAGACCTGCTTCTTATTCCATAGATGATTACCTCCTGCTGGCATTAAACTAAGAAGACGTAGGATAATAGATCAACAAATACTAGTAGAACCCAAATAAAACACCTGATTGTTTGTCAGACTAATGAAAACTCATAAATCCATATACACTGATCTTACAGTAGCATCTCTGTATCATTTTACTAACATGAGGGATCTTGGGTTAAAGAGATCCTCTCTGCAGTCAATATGCAAAGAGCAGAACATATTAGGAACGATACTTCTTGCCACTGAGGGTATAAACGGAACGATAACAGGTAAATATGATTGTATTGAGATTGTAATAGACGCTATTAGGGGATGGGAGGAGATTAGTGATTTGGAAGTAAAGTACTCAACCTCTACACATGAAAATTTCAATAGAATGAAAGTGAAAATTAAAGACGAGATTGTTACTATGGAAGTTGGTTCCATAGATGTGTCTGAACAATCTGGACAGTATGTAGAACCTAAGGATTGGGATGAGTTCATAAGCCGTGAGGATGTAATAGTCATAGATGTACGTAATAATTATGAGACATCCATAGGGAAATTTGCTAATTCTGTGGATCCTGATACGGATAGTTTCAAGCAATTCCCTGCTTGGGCAGATGAGTTTTATAGTAGGAATACTGATACCAGCAATACTAAGATAGCAATGTATTGTACTGGTGGTATACGTTGCGAAAAAGCTA
>CAJWUJ010000036.1 GCA_913047625.1 uncultured Dehalococcoidia bacterium
CATTTTCGAGTTTTATAAAGAACAAGAAAATTGAATGGGACCAGTATAGATCCACGGTTACAGACTATGAGATAACAAGATACTTGTCTGTTTTATAATTGATCCATAGTTTTGCGTTTACTCTAGTTGAATACATTCATAGTCTTGTCCAGACCTTCCAAAAACATAGTATCCAAAAGGTCTAATACGGTGGCAATAGTCTTGGAGATTAGTGGAGACTCAGAATGCGAGAACTTACCTATAACATGTGATATCTGGTCTAAGTTTTGCTCTGGTCGCCCAATGCCGAGTCGCAGCCTTGGGAATTGATCCGTTCCCAGGGCAGATATAATTGATTTTATACCGTTATGACCTGCATCGCTCCCACTGGCTCTGAGTCTGATTTTGCCTACGGGTAATGCCATTTCGTCATATATAACTAATATATCGTTAGGGTTTGTGCCAAAGCGATCCGTCAAATAACGGAGAGCTTCTCCGCTATTATTCATAAAGGTCCGGGGTTTAACTAGGACCACTTGCTCGTTTAGGTGGCTACCGATTCCCAAAATTGCTTTAGGACGTTTTTCCGCGAGCTTTATTTCCCACCTTGATGATATTAGATCCAATGCTCTGAATCCAATGTTGTGGCGTGTCCCTACATATTTAGATCCGGGATTTCCTAATCCAACAATTAATTTCATTATTTATTAAACGCGCCTTAGATTTAAGTCTGGTTGAGAATGTTCTTTGGGTTTGACAAGAGGTTATTAAAGTCCTCTTCTGACAGTATAGGTATACCGGTGGCTTCCGCTGATTGTAATTTGGAGCCTGGAGATTCTCCTGCTATCAAAAAGTTGGTCTTGCCAGTAACAGAAGAGGTGGCGGATCCTCCTAGTGATTTTACTAGGGTCTCAGCTTCCCTTCTAGTCATGCTGCTTAACGAACCGGTTATGACGAATGTTAATCCTTTCCAGGGAGAATCTGATTCTATATCGGACGTTTTGTTGTTACTGGGTTCAATACCTAAATGAAGGAGTTTATCGATAATCTCTAGGTTGTTGGGGACAGAAAAATAGCTTACGAGGCTGTCAGCGATTTTGGGGCCTATTCCTTGAATAGCTATTAAGTCTTCATGAGAAGCTGCTATTATACTGCCTAGATTGTCATACTTTGCCGCAAGTAACTCTGCTACCTCTGACCCGACATGGAATATTCCTAACGAATATAGAAATGTTGCTAATGTGTTTGTTTTACTTTCTTCAATGTTTGAGATTATCTTGGTAGCCAAAATCTCTCCCATTCTTTCTATATCTATTAGATCAGATTTTCTGAGTTTGTATAAATCTGAAATATCGGTTATTAGCCCTTTTTCTATTAAAATATTGCACCATTTCTCACCAAGTCCATCTATATTCATTGCTCCTTTACTTACAAAATGTTTCAGGAGTTCAAAGAATTGGGCAGGACAACTGACATTCGCACACCGATGCATAGCGTCATCAGTGGTTTTAACTATCAAACTTGCACATATAGGACAGTGAGATGGCATTTTAAAAGGGACCTCACTACCGGTCCGGCGATCCAGTATAGGTCCGATAACTTGGGGTATGACTTCTCCCGCTCGCTCTATGGTAACCCAGTCACCTTCCCTAATGTCCTTTCGTAGGATATCCTCCTCGTTGTGTAGGGAAGCGTTCCTAACTGTAACTCCGCTAACTATTACTGGTTCCAGAATAGCATATGGATTTAAGCTACCGGTTCTACCGACATTAATCCCTATAGAATGAAGTTTTGTCATGACACGTTCAGCGGGAAATTTATAGGCTATTGCCCATCTTGGCTCGCGCCCAACCACACCCATCCGATTTTGAGCAGAGTATTCATTTACTTTCACCACCACACCGTCGGCTTCATACCCTAGGTTGTGCCGGTTTTCAATCCATGACTTATGGTATGCTTCAATATCTTCAATTGAACCGCACAGGGCGTTATGTGGATTCACCCGAAATCCTAATGTCTTAAGATATTCTAGTGATTGGCTATGAGTGTCCGGCTGGTGTACTCCATTGTTATCAATAAGGCTATAGACCCATATTTGCATATTGCGTGAAGCTGTAACCTTTGGGTCAAGATTACGGATACTGCCGGCTCCGGAATTTCTGGGATTCGCGTAAAGGCTTTCTCCTCTAGCGGCCCTTTGTTCATTTAGTTTTGTAAAACTAGCAACGGGCATATATACCTCGCCCCTAACTTCCAAGTGTGAGGGGAAATCCCCTGAAAGTCTCAAAGGTATACTTTTGATAGTTTTGATATTTTGAGTGACATCTTCTCCGATAGTACCGTTTCCCCTTGTAGACCCTTGTACAAGTAACCCGTTCTCATATACCAAACTTACTGCGAGACCGTCTATTTTTAGTTCAGCCATTAAAGTGAAAATCTCATTATCTACTAGCCCTCTTACACGTCTTAGCCAGTTTTCTATGTCGGATTTATCGAAAGCATTGCCGAGACTTAACATTGGGATATCATGAGCAACTTGTTCAAAGCCTGATATTGGCTCTCCTCCAACTCGTTGTGACGGTGAATTAGGGTCTGCAGCATCAGGACACTCTTGCTCCATAGCTACCAGCTCTTGCATCATTTGGTCATATTCAGAGTCCGGAATAGATGGATTATCTAAGACGTAATAGAGATGGTTATGATAGTTTAGTGCGTCTCGCAACTCTTCAATACGTTCGATTTGACTTTTTTCTACCATAATTGGGACTCCATTTTGATCTTTTTGATTTCTATTATGAGCAAAAGCCTATCGCTTTATTATAGGATTATCAGGATTCGTTAGCCATCTCGAATTTTTCGAGATAAAATGATATGAATTGGCAATTATCTATTAGGAGGGTTCTCATTGGCGACAGCAACACCAGAAGAAGCGAGAGTCCAGATTGTAAATATGGTACGGGATTTCGTTAAACGTGAAGTAGAACCCGTAGCTGCGAAGTTAGATGAAGAGGATATCGTTCCACATGACCTAATAGATCAAATGAAGGAATTGGGTTTATTTGGTATTACGATACCAGAGGAATATGGAGGACTAGGCTTAGATTACACAACATTTGCTCATATTTTTGAAGAACTGAGCAAGGGCCTTATGAGCATTAGTGGTGCTATAGGGACCCATCACATCCTTGCGTATGTGATCAACCATTATGGAAGCGAAGAACAAAAGCAACAATTCCTTCCAGATTTAGCAAGTGGACGAAAAAGAGGTGGTCTCGCTTTAACCGAGCCAAGCGGTGGTACCGACGTTGCTAACTTGCAAACTACTGCAGATAAAGACGGTGAAGAATATGTGATAAACGGAAGTAAGATGTTTATCACGAATGCAAAGTATGGGGATGCGTTTTGCCTGTTAGCTAGGACTGATCGTAGCGCAGATCCGAAACATCGCGGTTTAAGTGCGTTTGTCATCGAGAAGGGTGATCCAGGGTTTAAAGTTGGTCGTGAGTTAAACAAACTAGGGTATAGGGGTCTTGACACTTGCGAACTGATTTTTGAAAATTTCCGCATTCCTGCGGAGAACTTAATCGGGAGTGAGGAGAACCAGGGATTTGGGCAAGTAATGAGTGGACTCGAAACAGGTAGAATAAATGTAGCAGCAAGGGCGGTGGGTGTAGCTCAGGCTGCGTTCGAGGCAGCTATTCGTTATTCGCAGCAGCGAGAATCCTTTGGTCAGCCTATAAGTCAGCACCAGGCCATACAGACCAAACTTGCTGATATGGCGACAAAAATACAGGCTGCAAGGTTGCTGACATACGACGCGGCGAGGAAAAAAGATGATGGAGGAAGGGTTGATCTCGAATCTGGAATGGCCAAACTATTTTCCAGTGAAATCTGTCAAGAAGTTGCAATGGAAGCTATGCGTATCCATGGTGGATACGGTTATTTAAAAGAGTCTGCAGTCGAAAGGTATTATAGAGACGCGCCTCTAATGATAATAGGCGAAGGCACTAATGAGGTATTGCGGTTAGTTATAGCGAAGCAACTTTTAAGGCTACCAGAATATCAATTATAGAAATGCTAGATAGGGTTGAATACTAACCAAGCGGCCCTACTAGTACTGTTGCTTCTCCACTCATGTTCGGCATTGGAAGGTACTAGCGCTAAGTCCCCCTCTCTGGCGATGTAGTCATTTCCGTCTACTGACAATACAACTGTCCCCTCTAGGACAAACCCAACGTGCTCTCCAGTATGAACATGTTTAGGTGCAGTACTGTTAGGGTCTAAGCTTCTAAAAGACATTGTGTAATGAATAGCGCCGTCTTTGACATCAAGCACTTTTCTGGCTGGGCCGTCACTTTGGTCTATTTCACTTATATTACGAATAACTGGTGGTTGACCTGTCCCTTCCCCTCCGTCGTTTTGTGCTCCTCCACTTTGAGCGGCGATTAACGGATTTACTTCAATTCTTCGTATGATTCCCTCTCCACCGTTGTTCAAGGTGTAATGATCCACATTAGGTGGTATAAACATGGCGTCACCGGCTTTTACCGGGTATTCTTTGCCGTCACAAACTAATGTTCCTGACCCTGTGATAATGTAGACTTCGTGCTCCCATTCATGAATGTGATGGGAACTAGGCTTGTCAGGTTGAATTTCAGAATATGTCATGGTGCACGTAGGAGGATTATCATCTAGCCACAATAGCCGTGACCGTGTTCCATCAAATACGTCTTGAGTGTTTCTTATAAGAGGTTCCAATCAGATTACTCCGTTAGTTTTATTTCTATTAGCAATATAAGTACTTTATTTTATGTTTATTCGTGTGATGCAGATGACAGGTGGTTAAAAGTGACCCGTAGCATCGGTAAGTCACTAGTGTTTTTCCATTGGTGTTGTACATTGCCGTGTATTAAAACAGCGTCTCCTTCAGCAACAAAGTGTTCCTTTCCGTCACATATGAGGGTTCCGTGACCCTCAAGAATATATGCGACGTGATCCCAGGAATGAATATGCCCACCTAGAGGATGACTATCTCCTCCAGTGGTACCTGTTTCAGCTCCAGGCGCCATAGGGCCGTTATATAACATCAGATAGTTTGGTACATTATCAAGTGGTCCTAAAATGCGGCTGCGAGTCTGGTCATCTAATTGGCTAAAGTGTCGAATAACCGGAGGTTGACCTGTCCCTTGCCCTCCGTCGTTCTGAGCTCCTCCACTCTGAGCAGCGATTAATGGATTTACTTCAATTCTTCGTATGACTCCTTCGCCACCATTGTTCAAGGTGTAATGATCGACATTAGGTGGTATAAACATGGCGTCACCGGCTTTTACCGGGTATTCTTTGCCGT
>CAJWUJ010000037.1 GCA_913047625.1 uncultured Dehalococcoidia bacterium
GGGGTTACTCCACCGATCATCATTCCCGTCAACTGCATTGTCTCTTCGGCGCTGGCAAATGAAAGCCGTGAAACTTCCATCAAACTTCTAACCTTCCTGTTTACGTCTAACCTGTCTGTGCCAAGTACTAGACACGCTGAGTATTTCTTTTCCCCTCTCTTAGAAGCCACAATTATCGTGTTTCCAGTATGATCTATTTTGAAACCATATTTTTCGCAGCATACCGCTGTATCTGCAAAATCTGGATCAACTTCGATCCACTCGTATTTTATCTGCATGTTTTCTAGAGTTGACTTAACATGCTGTTCCACATCTTCTGTTCTACGCATGCTCCTTACTCTTGCTCTATCGTTGTATATATAAAAATCGATTTTCCTAGCCTTTTAACGGATTCGCTAGCAGATCATCAATCAAGAAGTTCATTATCATTGTTTGACCATGATATCAAGGGTGTATAAAATGGCAAGCACTCAAGCAACTTGAAGGTGGTTCAAAATGATGAAAAGTGACATGTCAAAGGAAGAATTCTTAACTATTGCCGATAGTCTTGGTTTTGATATAAAGGATCCTCATATGGAAGATTTGTATCCTCAAGTCTGTAACTTGATGAAGGCCGCTGCTCCCATTTACGATTTGGACTTAACTGATGTCGAACCACAAACTATTTTCACCCCTCCAGGAGCTTAAATTATGGAATTTGAACTTTGTTTTAAGACAGCGGACGAATTATCCCATCTCATCTCGTCGAAGCAGGTTTCACCGGTACAGGTTGTGGAAGAACATCTTAGGCGTATTGAGCTGCTTGAGCCTAAACTTAATTCCTATATTTCCATCATGCGAGATTCTGCACTTAAGCAAGCGAAAGAGCATGAGTCAGAAATTCTTGGGGGGACATATCGTGGTCCACTCCATGGCGTTCCAGTTGCGTTAAAAGACATTTTTTATGTCACAGGGGTGCCTAATACATATGGCTCTAAGATTAATCAGGATTTTGTACCACATTTTAATTCAACCGTGGTTAATAAATTTGCCGATGCAGGAGCAATTCTTATAGGTAAATTAAATTTACATCAATTTGCCTTTGGTCCCACTGGCGAGAATCATCATTATGGTGATATGCACAATCCATGGGATATTGATTCTTATGCAGGAGGCTCTAGCGGAGGATCAGGCTCAGCAGTAGCTGCTGGGCAAGCTACTATTGCTATGGGTAGTGATACCGGAGGTTCTATTAGAATACCCTCGGCACTGTGCGGTATAGTGGGACTGAAGCCTACATTCGGAAGAGTGAGTAAGTATGGTGTTAGTCCTTTGGGGTGGAGTTTGGATCATGTTGGGCCTATGGTGAGGACGGTTAAAGATTCAGCTCTAGTACTGAACGCTATTGCTGGCTATGATCAGATGGATTCGTGTTCCGTTAATCGCCCTGTTCCTGATTTCACTGCAGGTTTATCAGATGGCATTGAGGGGATTCGTGTTGGAGTCCCAAAAGAGTACTTTGACTTTCCCGTACATCCCCAAGTAAAAAGTTCCGTCGATGTAGCACTTGTCCAGCTGGAGAAATTGGGAGCCAAGATTATCGATGTTGATTGGCCCATATTCAGCTATGCGTTTGCTATATCCACCGTATTATTAATTACTGAAGCAAGTGCAGGGTTAAGTAAATTAGTTATGGAGAAAGGCCCTGAGTTTCAACCAGGAACTCGGCTTCGAGTGGAAGGTGGAATGTTTTATACTGCTAATGACTATCTAAAGGCTCAGCGTGCCCGTAGATTGTTTGTCGATCAAACCAGAGAACTCATGGATAAAGTAGATGTTCTGGTAGGGCCAATGGTTCCTTCGGGTGCTCCGAAAATCGGCCAAACAGAGGTTGACTTAGGAAGTAAACACCAAGGTATTATTCCTACCCTTACACAGTATACTCGTGCATTTAATATAAATGGTTTTCCCGCAATGACTTTGCCGTGCGGTTTTACAGATTCCAATATGCCGATTGGATTACAGATTGCTGGGCGACCTTGGGAAGAGGAAACAGTTCTTAAAGTTGGCCATGCATTTGAGAAAGCTACCGACTGGCATACCAAGAGACCTCCGGCGTTTAGCTGAACTAAGTTTGCCTAGAAGAGAGGAATGAAATGAGTGAAAATAAAAATCCAACTGATGACGGTATTTTTGAGGCACTAAGAGCTATTCCTCCAGCTTGTCTCCTAGATGTATTGAGTCCTCTTGGCTATACAAAACTTTTCATGAAAGGGGTCAAGAGTTTCTCTAAAAATGAAAAATTAGTTGCTAGGGCTGTCACCCTTCGGTTCATCCCCACTAGGGTTGATCTAAAAGAAGAGAATTTTTTTCGCCCAGGTATTGGTTCAAAGCGTAGCGAGGCAATTGAATTATGTGGACCTGGAGATGTCTTAGTGATTGATGGCATGGGTGAGGTAGAACAAACAGTTGGTGGTGATATAAAATTCTTAAGACTTAAGCAACGAGGGGCAGAAGGCCTTGTGACTGACGCAGCTATTAGGGATACTGCAGAGTTACTTTCTTATGGCATGAAAATATTTGCTGCAAATAATTCGGGCTCTGACGGTGATTTGGAAATGTTGCCCTGGGGAGTCAACGAAGTCATTTCATGTGGCGGAGTTTCTGTAAAGCCGGGCGACTATATTGTCGGTGATGATGATGGAGTAGTAGTGGTGCCACAGACTCTTGTAGGGCAAGCCATTGAATTGTCTATGGGGCATCTTCGTATGGAGGATGCTGTTAAGAAACAGTTAGAGATCGAAGATGTGCCGGTGGGGAAATATTATCCTTGGAAGGATGCCACTGCTGAAATTATGGGTGACTGAGGATTACTCGTTACAACAAGGAATCTCTATGACTGCTAAGCGATTGGACCCGAGGTTAAGCTTACTGCAAAATTTGTCTGTAGAAGCATTGGTGGATGCAATGAATCCGATGTCTTACCAGAAGGTATACATGGAGGGAGTGCATTCCTTGTTTCCTGAACAAAAGTTAGTTGGTCAAGCAGTGACTTTGCGATTTTTACCTGTTCGTGAGGATCTTAAAACGGAAACTAGGATTGGGGAAGATTCCCCGGAGTACAAAGCTATTGAAGCTTGTGGACCTGGCATGATTCTTGTAGCTGATGCGATGGGAGTTCCTTATGCTTCAATTGGAGGGGATATAAAGTTTTCTCGATTGGAAAAAAATGGCGCTGCAGGGATTGTCACTGATGGAGCTATAAGAGATGCTCGTGTTTTGAGGGAGTCCGGATTAAAATTGTTTGCCCGTGGAGTTACCGCTAAGATCGGTTCCTTGGAAATTTTGCCGTTTGAGGTCAATGGTTATATCCAATGTGGTGGAGTCTTAGTTAAGCCTAATGATTATATTGTTGCTGAACATGATGGTGTTGTGGTAATTCCTAATGAAATTATAGATAGGGTTATTGATGATGCCATATCCCATGAAGAACTCGAGGTTGTTGTAAAAAAGCAACTGGAAATTGAAAACGTGTCCCCAGGAAAATATTATCCTTTTTTTGAGGGCGCTAATCTTGAGCGTATCAAGAAATTAAAGAAGAGATTCAATAAAAAGTCTGATTGAAGATTGCTTGTTAGTGGCGTGGTGTGATACCCATCAGTTGCCTAACGAAGTAATGATTTCCCACTCTGTAGCAGTTACTGGCTGGACGGATAGCCTTGAGTTGTTAACCAGAATCATATCGTGAAGGTCTGGAATGTTTTTGATTTCTTGCAAAGTAATCTCTTTCTGGAAACGGGTTAATGGTTTGATATCAACCATGTACCAGATTGGATTTTCTTGAGTAGACTTGGGATCGTAGTGATCAGATTTGGGATCCCAAGCTGTGAAGTCCGGATAACCATCTCTTACTACTAATGCAGTACCTACAATACGTTGCGGTTTGGCATTTGAATAGTAGAAGAGTACGCCATCACCTACTTTGATATCCGAACGCAGATAGTTTCGTGCAGTGTAATTTCGAACTCCATCCCATTCAGCAACTTCGTCTTTTTCTAAATCAGGATAGGAATAAGCTCCAGGTTCGGACTTAAACAGCCAATATTTTTTTCCCATAGTTTTTCCTCCTGTATTTATTTCGGAATTATCCTTTTGCATAACCCAGTAAGATGCGTGATATGTTGGGTTCCTCATCCCATAGTACTCAATTCTAACAAATATTGGGAAATTATTTACGGTTTTACGGTACAAGTAGCGTATTCTACGGCAGAAGTGCTGAATTATTTCCTTGACACTCAAGATCCAATATCCGTATAATGTTCGTCTGGTCGAAACGCACTTTAACAAATAGATAGTGAGAGGGAAGCCCCGTCGAATAAGACGGAATAAATTTGTTTTTCAACGGAGTACGTTAGTGCTCTGTTATTTTTATGAGAGTTTGATCCTGGCTCAGGACGAACGCTGGCGGCGCGCTTAATGCATGCAAGTCGAACGATTGAGAGCGGTCTTCGGACTGCTTAAGATAGTGGCAAACGGCTGAGTAACACGTAAGTAACCAACCCTTGGATGGGGGACAACTCCGAGAAATCGGAGCTAATACCGCGTACGATAGTGTCACACAAGTGGCATTATGAAAGCTGCACTTCGGTGTGGTGTCCATGGACGGGCTTGCGGCCTATCAGGTAGTTGGTAAGGTAATGGCCTACCAAGCCTAAGACGGGTAACCGGTGTGAGAGCATGACTGGTCAGAGGGGGACTGCGACACGGCCCCCACTCCTACGGGAGGCAGCAGCAGGGAATCTTGCGCAATGGGCG
>CAJWUJ010000038.1 GCA_913047625.1 uncultured Dehalococcoidia bacterium
TCTTCTTGTATTCGTCTCAATCTGTTAGACTACTGAAAGGGTATCACAAACCTGTGCGAGGGTCTATTAACCAGAAAGCTAGATTAGGCAGGAAAATAGTGAATTCGCTACCCTAAGCTAGCTTGACATAGTGTGGTCTTCTCGGAATAATCGTCCTAGTTGTTAAAGGTTCACTGTGAGAGTATTTCTATAGAGTTGAGTTATGCATATGGGCTTTAGTGATTGGGTATCTTGTGGCCTATCTTTGTATGGTTAGCTGACTTTACAGGTTTGATCTGGAACTCGACTTAGGTGGTGTCTATGGCAAAGTATATTTTTGTTACTGGCGGAGTAGTTAGTTCCGTTGGTAAAGGCGTGGCGGTTGCATCTATTGGAAGAATGCTAAAAAGTCGTGGGATGTCCGTATCTATACAAAAATTAGATCCTTATCTGAATGTTGACCCTGGGACAATGTCTCCTTATCAACACGGAGAGGTTTTTGTTACGAAGGATGGAGGCGAGACAGATCTTGATTTGGGGCATTACGAACGGTTTATAGATGAAGAACTGAGTCAGCAGTCTAATGTAACAGCTGGCCAAATTTACAGCAGGGTTATTGCTAAGGAAAGAAAAGGTGATTATCTGGGTGGAACTATACAGGCAGTACCTCAGGTGACGGATGCTATTAAAGAATGTATTCAAAATTTAGCAGAGTCATCTAAAGCAGATGTCGTAGTTGTAGAGGTAGGGGGAACAGTTGGTGATATTGAAGGTTTGCCCTTCTTGGAATCAATCCGACAGATCAGGCATGAATTTGGTCGAGAAAACGTTTTTGCAGTGCATGTTACCTTCCTCCCTTACTTAGCAGCTACTGGAGAATTGAAAACCAAGCCTACGCAACATTCTGTCAAAGAGCTACGCGGTATAGGTATTCAACCTGATGCCATTATCCTCAGGAGTGATTATGAAGTTCCGGAAAATATCCGGGCGAAAGTGTCAGCTTTTTGTGACGTGCCATTAGAGGGTGTAGTGCCTTTGGTTACCGTGAATAATGTGTATGCGATCCCGTTGGTTCTTGAAGATTGTGGTCTTAGTTCACTAATTTTGAAATCGTTAAGCCTGAAAACTCGAGAAGGTGATTTTGTAGAATGGCGAAAGATGATTGAGAAAATGGATAGTGAAAAAAACTCTATTACCGTAGCCGTCGTAGGAAAGTATGTGGATCTTCAGGATTCCTACATTTCAGTTAAGGAAGCCTTAAGGCATGCTGGCCTGAAACACGATTTGGATATCAATATAGAGTGGGTCCACTCAGAGGAAATAGAATCTGCAGGAATTGGATCAATGCTAGAACATGTGAGCGGTATTGTTGTTCCTGGGGGATTTGGTCCAAGAGGCGTTGAAGGCATGATTGAAACGGCAAGGTATGCTCGGGAAAATGGCGTACCATATCTGGGGTTGTGCCTAGGAATGCAGATAATGGTAGTTGAAGCAGCTCGGAGTTTGGCAGGATTAACTGGGGCTAATTCAACGGAATTTGACCCCAAAACGGATCATCCTGTAATTGATATAATGCCAGACCAAAAAGAGATAGATTCCTTCGGAGGAACTATGCGACTGGGGTCATATCCTTGCAAATTACAGGCTGGAAGTTTAGCACTTGAGGCATATCCTTCATCCTTAGTTGCCGAAAGACATCGGCATCGATTTGAATTTAATAATCAATACCTCCAACTTCTTAATGATGTGGGACTAAATGCAACTGGTGTTTCTCCTGATGGAAGATTGGTCGAAATTTGTGAGCTTGTAGACCATCCTTTTATGTTGGGTGTTCAATTCCATCCAGAATTTTGTTCCAGACCAGATAGACCACACCCTTTGTTCAGCACATTTGTGGAAGTTGCAAAGTCTATTTTGAGGGAAGGAGCCCAGCGGCCTCTTCATTTTGAACGCTAAATTACAGTGTAGACCTTCTACCTAAAGCATGATAGACTGTGCCTAATATTATGAAATTGTTTCTAGATACCGCAAATATAGACGAAATTCGTCACGGTGTGGAGATGGGAGTTGTCGCTGGTGTCACTACAAATCCGTCTCTTGCAGCTAGTGAAGGAGTCTGTGACTTATTGGCTTATGGCGACGCAGTGCGACAGATAACGGAGATTGTACAAGGACCTGTTTCCGCGGAGGTTTTTTCTAATGATGCAGCGTCTATGATCGATCAAGGGCGCATAATTGCTACATGGGCTGGAAATGTAGTTGTCAAATTGCCTAGTACTGCTGATGGGTTCAAAGCTATGGCTGTATTATCTCGTGAGGGGATTCCTATTAATCAGACGTTGTGCTTTTCTGCTAATCAGGCTTTACTAGGGGTTCAGGCTGGGGCAGCATATGTGAGTCCTTTTGTGGGTCGAATTGATGACACGGGTACTGATGGAATGTCTTTAGTGCGGGATATTGTCGACATATTTAGTAAACAGAACATCGCAGTTAAGGTACTGGCTGCTAGCCTCAGGCATCCTTTGCACGTAGTCCAGGCGGCAAAGATTGGTGCTCATTATGCAACTATACCTTATAAAGTTTTATTACAAATGATGAAACACCCACTAACCGATGCTGGTGTGGTAAAATTTGAACAAGATTTAATCGCGGTTACTGGTAATCGCTAACTACAGTAACCGGCATTGAGTTTCTGAAAAGAGGAAACTCAATTATCAGTGGGGATGGTGGAGGAGGTTTGGACATTATTCCTCGGTTAACGACTTGGGAGTAATGGATTTCATGTGTTTTCTCAAGAGTATAATTCCAGGAGTTTTTAATGGACGTAGCTGAACTAATAAATCAATCGCAATCAGACTTATTGTCACTAGCAGTAGAGTTTGGCCTTAATGAGGCGGATTTAACCAGGCTATCCAAGGAAGAGCTTTTAATAGCCGTGCTTTCTGAGGCTGCTCGCAAAGAAGGCTATCCTTTAGCAGGAGGAATTCTCGATATAGCCGGAGATGGGTACGGTTTTTTGCGGCAAAACGGAGTGAGGACTGTGGAAGGGGATGTTTATGTTTCTCAGTCACAGATACGTAGATTTAGTTTACGTACCGGTGATATGTTGATGGGACAGGTCCGTCCACCAAAAGATTCCGAGCGATTTTACGGATTGGTAAGAGTTGAAACTGTAAATGGTGTTGATCCTGAGTCAAACAAGGTGCGTAGGCAATTTGATCGATTAACCCCTGTTTTTCCGGATAAGCTGCTTGTGACGGAGACTGACAAAGAAAACCTCACAACTCGCCTTATTGACTTACTTGCTCCTATTGGCAGAGGCCAAAGAGGATTGATTGTTGCACCCCCAAAAGCAGGTAAGACCACATTGTTGAAGCAAATAGCAAACGGAATTACTGAAAACTATGATGATGTTCATTTGATGGTTGCTTTGATAGGAGAAAGGCCAGAAGAAGTGACTGATATTAAGCGTAGTATCAAAGGCGAAGTTTACAGTTCCACGTTTGATGAGCCGGTTGAGGATCACTGTCGAGTAGCAGAACTGGCTTTGGAACGTGCTAGGCGCTTGGTTGAAGTTGGCAAAGATGTTGTCATTTTGCTGGATAGCATAACACGGCTGACTCGGGCATATAACTTAGCTGTTCCAACCAGTGGCAGAACCCTCTCTGGGGGTGTGGATCCAGTAGCGTTGTATCCCCCGAAGCAATTCTTTGGTGCAGCACGTAACACGGAAGAGGGGGGTAGCCTTACCATACTAGCGGCATGCTTGGTAGATACTGGAAGTCGTATGGACGAGGTAGTCTATGAAGAGTTCAAAGGCACAGGTAATATGGAATTGCACTTAGATCGAAAGCTTTCTGAAAAACGGGTCTTCCCTGCAATCGATATACAGCGCAGCGGTACGCGTCGCGAAGACTTGCTTCTTGACGAAGAAACTCTCAAGCAAGTCTGGTTACTGAGGAGAATGGTGTCTTTGGTTCGTGGTGATGCTATGAATCCCGCTGATACCACGGAGAAGGTGCTGGAGAGATTACGAAAGACCAAGGACAATGTTGAATTCCTAGCTACCCTTAGTAGAACAACACCCGTTGCAGATTAATCAAGGAAGGACATTTGGGCTGGTTTTAAGAATTACTGCTTACTAGACAATAAAATGAAATAGAACACGGAGTAGACCTATTGCCTAGGCATGAATATTTTTAGTATAATTACATGGTTTTAGGCAAACTATGAAAAGTTTAATAAGAAAGGTTGTTAGTGAATTGTTTGTAAATGGGGTTGACAAGCAACTACAAATAATGGTACAAAGTCTTCGGTTCGACCGAGGAAGGAGTGTGGAGGGTTAGTGAATTGACTTCAACGCCAACTCGGGCAGGCTCTAGAACTCGTAGGCTATTTTAATAGCTGGGCGAGGAGGAAGAGCCGTATCATCGTGTCTGTGCAAAGTGTTGGAGCCGATAGATACCATAAATGATATATAGGAACGAACAAGGAACCTGAAACTTAAATAGTTTATTTTCAAACACAAATCCATTGAGCTAGTTTTTAGCTAATCAAGATATACAGTGGTATAGAGCAAGGGGGTAAAAAGTGAAAGTAAAATTCTCAAGTCTAAAATTGTTAGCGGCCTTAGG
>CAJWUJ010000039.1 GCA_913047625.1 uncultured Dehalococcoidia bacterium
ATCTTTGCAGATGTACTGGCTATGATAAAATCGTTCGAGCAGTTTTGGATACTGCACAAGAAATTCGGGAGACAAAGTAATGAATGACGCAAATAATAAGTGGATAGGAAAAAGAACTATACGTCCTGATGGAGCAGACAAAGTAACAGGACAAGCGACATTCGGTGCTGACACAACAATGCCGGGCATGATTTGGGGTAAAGTATTGAGAAGCCCTCACGCACACGCAAATATCCGCAGCATAGATACTTCAAAAGCAGAATCCCTTCCTGGGGTAAAGGCTGTTATCACTTCAGCCGATGTAACGAATTATTCCCCTGAAAAGTCAGTTATTCTGGGCATTCAAGACATGCGATGGATGACGAGAAATGTAATGGCTCGAGAAAAAGCTTTGTTTCACGGACACCCGGTAGCTGCAGTAGCAGCGACTAGTCAAAAAATAGCCGACCAAGCATGTAAACTTATTGAGGTAGACTATGAGGTTCTACCTTGGGTCGTAGAAATTGATGATGCAATAAAAAGCGACGCTCCTATCTTGCATGAATTTATAGAGTTTGAAGGGAAACCGTCAAATATTGCAGGTACATTAGAGCATAAAAAGGGAGATGTGCAGACAGGTTTTGAAGAAGCCGATGTCATAGTGGAAAGAAGTTTTACAACCCGCCCAGTTCACCAAGGCTATATAGAACCACACGCTTGTCTTGTAAGCGTAAGTGCCGACGGTAGGGCAACAATTTGGAGCTCCAGCCAGGGCCAGTTCATGGTTCGCGCAATGACCTCAATGCTAACCGATATACCCCAGAGTAGCATCAGAGCTATTCCAGCAGAAATCGGAGGGGGATTTGGTGGTAAGACTATTGTCTATCTAGAACCTTTAGCAACAATACTCTCGAAAAAGTCTGGACGGCCTGTGAAAATGGTGATGAGCCGTGAAGAAGTAATGCGCGCTAGTGGCCCGACATCTGGTTCAAAAAGTACTGTCAAAATGGGAATTAAAAAAGACGGAAGTATTGTCGCAGCTCAAGGAACTTATTACCTACAAGCAGGAGCACTACCCGGATCACCAATTAGGGGAGCTGTAGGTTGTGCCTTTGCGCCTTATGACATTCCCAATGTTCATGCTCTTGGTTATGACGTGGTTTCCAACCGGTCAAAGGTCGCTGCGTACAGAGCGCCTGGGGCGCCAATTGGAGCATTTGCAGTGGAATGCGTAATAGATGAAATTTCTGAAGCAATTGGAATGGATCCACTGGAAGTGCGTTTAAAAAATGCAGCAAAAGAAGGTACTCAAGCTGCGCATGGGCCAGTTTACCCACGTATTGGCTATTACGAAACCGTAGAAGCAGCCCTTTCTCATCCGCATAGAGAAATACCTCTCGGCAAATTTCAGGGACGTGGTGTAGCCTCTGGTTTTTGGTTCAATGCTGGAGGAGAATCTAGTTCCCAGGTTAATATTACAGAGGATGGCAATGTTGTTGTTACTACTGGGCATCCAGACATAGGTGGCTCGCGTGCGTCCATAGCTAACATTACTGCAGAGTTACTTGGTATTGATTATAAAAGAGTGTCTGTTTTAATCGGAGATACAGCAACCATTGGTTATAGTAACCTTACGGGTGGTAGTCGTGTGTTGTTCGCTTCAGGCATGGCGGTCACT
This sequence comes from uncultured Dehalococcoidia bacterium, assembly GCA_913047625.1. GTDB lineage: Bacteria > Chloroflexota > Dehalococcoidia > Lucifugimonadales > CAJWUJ01 > CAJWUJ01. The sequence continues at coordinate 1,658 of CAJWUJ010000039.1, forward strand.
GACTCAACAGAAAAAGTTATTGTTAGCCTTAAGGAACGCGCAGCAAAAATATGGGATATAGATCCCGAGGCTGTAGACTGGGAAGATGGCTACGCTCGGCCAGCGGGGGCAAATGCAGGAATGTTTGATCCTCTATCTCTAGAGGAATTGGCTGAAAGAGCTACAGAGACAGGCGGTCCTATTGGAGCCGGCTCTCAACTTAACACTGCAGGGGCAGAGGGAGGATTTGCCACCCATATGTGCGACGTTGAGGTAGATATTGACCTCGGTATTGTACGAATCATCCGCTACACTTCATTTCAAGATGTTGGCCGGGCAGTTCACCCTAGCTACGTTGAAGGACAATTGCAGGGCGGCGCAGCACAAGGCATTGGCTGGGCGTTAAACGAAGAATATATTTATGACAGTGAAGGAAGAGTCGACAATCCAGGCTTTCTCGACTACAGGATGCCGGTCTGCTCTGATCTCCCCATGCTTGATACCGTTATGATTGAAGTGCCAAACCCAAAGCATCCTCAGGGGGTCCGAGGCGTAGGTGAAGTTCCGCTAGTCCCTCCACTCGCCGCTATTCGTAACGCTATCTATGACGCTCTAGGAATTCGTTTTTACGGATTACCAATGTCTCCTCCTGTTGTATTAGAAGCGTTGGAACAAGGAGAAGCCGCTGAATAAACGATAGATTAGAAAGAGCTCAATCCTAATTGCGATAAACAAGTTTAAACTAATTTCTAAGAATGAGGCATGAATGCTTTACGAACTAAGAGTCTATGATTGTGTGCCTGGCCGTTTACCAGACCTGTTAAATCGATTTGAAAACATAACCCTTGATCTATGGCAAAAACATGGGATCAAACAAGCAGGCTTTTGGACTACAGCCATAGGAGAAAGTAATCAAACACTTTATTATATGCTTGAATGGGAATCGTTGGCCGATCGAGAGAAAAAGTGGGACGCCTTTCAAAATGATGAAGAATGGCTTCGCAAGAGAGCTGAAACAGAAAAAAATGGAACGCTAGTGGCTTCAGTATCAAACAGTATACTCCAGCCTACATCGTTTTCCTCGGTTAAATAAATTAATCTACGCTAATCAAGTAGTGTTAATAATGATTCATCCAGACGATCCCTAACCTCTTTGTAAATTGGGGCTAATACTCGCCTAAATGCCTTGTTGTCCTCGACAGTTAATTCGTGAACTATACCGCCGATATTCTCTATTTCCTGGCGAGCGATTTTTTCTTCTTTTACAGCTAAGTTCCTCTGAAAGGGAACAGCTTCTTTAATAATGTACGGAATTGCCTTTTGGATGTCATCTGGCCATGCATTATAATTTTGTGGGTTCGCATAAATACCTCTAGACAGATAGAAATGGTTTGAGAGTGTATGGAATTTGTGAACCCGATGAATTCCATAGGTCATCGTATTTGCGAATGGGTTCTCCTGAGCATCAACTTCATGTTTTTCTATTGCTAATTTTGCCTCGTCAAGCCGCATGGACTTGGGGTGCATCCCTAAAATTTCGAAAGTCCGGTTGTGGGTAGTACTGCCTAAAGTACGAATACTCATACCTAAGAGATCCTCAGGTTTAGTTATTTGCTTTTTCCAGTTTGACAGATGCCGAAATCCATTTTCAAAATAACCTAATACTAAAAAATTACATTTTTCTTCAATAGCATCTCTCATATGCTTACCGAGATCACCATCATATGCATCCCGGGCTGCATCATTATCAGAGAATAAGAAAGGTAAATCCAAGACTTCTAAATCTTGAACTCTTGATGTTAGAGCTGTTGTCGACATATATGCTATATCAATCAAACCGCATTCTGTAAGCCAAAGAACAGCATCCGGGCCATAACCTAAGTCCATTACATTCCAGATGTATTTTATATCAACCCTGTCTCCAAAGAGATTTTGAAGACTATCACCAATGTATTTGAGACCACGACTATGTGTCGTAGTTGATGGCCCATAACCCCCAAATCGTATAATAGTTTTAGATTTCATCCCACATGTTCGTAAATTACTTCCCAGGGGTTGAAATAATTGCAGTGGTCATTGAACGTGGGTCGCGCAACTCCCATCGACCCGCTTCAACCCTATGCATAAAATCGCCACAGATTTGATTATACAAATCAGGCTCTTCAAGATTACACAGATGTCCGGTGCGAGGAAGTAGCACTAGGGCGGAAGAAATAATAGTCCTCTTCATAAACAAGCCGGCATCAAGACAAGGATCATCTTCATCTCCATTAATCACTAATGTTGGAACTCTTAAAGAGCGCATTTTATCTTCTAGGTCATATAATGACGGACGCCTTCTTTGTACTCCGCGCATTGTATTTGCAGAGCCAACACTAGAATGCTCACAGATCTGTTCTTCGAATTCTTTCCAGCCTCTAGGGTCTTTGTTCTGGTACTGAACGCGTGTAGGACCTAACGCATAGACCTTTCCAAATACAGCCATAGTCTCACTTTCCATACGATCAGCAACCTCGGTTGTCTCACGAACGAACTGTTCTCTAACGTCTGACTTAGCCCCATAGCCACAACCTGCAACTACTAATGAAAGCGCACGCTCAGGGTATTCGAACCCAAAGTGTAAACTTGCAAAACCTCCCATTGAAAGGCCATTAATATGTGCTTTTTCTATCCCGAGCCCATCAAGTAAGGCAAGCACATCATCTCGTGCATTTGCCTGACTATACATTTCGGGATCCTCTGGTACAGATGATGGTGGATATCCACGAGC
>CAJWUJ010000040.1 GCA_913047625.1 uncultured Dehalococcoidia bacterium
TTGATTTTAGCTTTAGCGGACTTAAGACGTCCTTACTTCACCGTACACAAAAACTGTCAGACGATTCTTTTGACCAGAGTGGAAGGATGAAAGAATCTGTTATTGCTTCTCAGGCAGCAGCTTATCAAGAATCTATTGCTGATGTTTTGTCTGAAAAAGCAATTAGAGCTGCCAAAAGATATAAGGCAAAAGGAATTCTAATTGGTGGGGGTGTGGCAGCTAATAGTAGACTCCGAGAACTTATAGACCAACGATCTCCTATTCCGACCTTGATACCGAAGAATTCCTTGTGTACGGATAATGGTGCAATGATAGCGGCAGCGGCACTATATCACTTAGAGAACGGTGAGCGTAGTTCATTTGATATTGACGTTACTCCAAATATGTCTTTAGCATAGTCGCTCTGATCCGGAACGCTATTTTTTCTTGAATTAATGACAAACAGCTGTCATTGGTCAAAGAATTAAATCCAGTGCGTAAAAGGTCAGGCGATTCAGGGGAATTTAAACCGGGGAAAAGCCTTTGATTAGTTTAGTGAGTTGTGTTGCGGGAGGTTCGTCAACTGGTACTACCGGGAAAATGATCGGAGTATCTATACCCGCTTCGATAAAGTTTTGCAATCTTGAGTTACAACTATCTGGTTGGCCGAACATACCTATATCTTCGGCCATTTTATCAGGTATTTTACGGGCAGCTTTTTCCAGATCATGATTTTCCACATCTGCAGCTATTTTATCTATCGTATTGCCGTATCCTGCAGCGACAAACATTCTGCGATAGTTAGGCATCCACACATATCTAGCTATTTGCAGTTTGATTGAATGCGCTGCTTTATCACTACTATCATCGACGGTTGCAATTAAATAAGATGCAATTTTGACATCACTTGGAGACTTTCCTGCCTCCTGAGCTCCATCCTTTACTTTTTGAACTATTTGAGGGATGTAAGACAAAGGAATCATGTTAAGCAATACCCCGTCGGCTATATTACCTGCTAGTTGAGCCATTTTGCTTCTTAAAACGGCAAGGTAAATAGGTATCGTTGAGCGAACAGGTACAAAGTGAGTACCTGCAGCATATGTGCCACCGCGAAGGTTAAACTGAGGATCTGTGAGCGCTTTTCGGATAATACCGACATATTCACGGATCTTTTCTAGTGGTGACAATATTTTTGCACCGTGGATTTCCTCTACGATATAACTGTGGCTAATGCCTAGGCCTAATATAGCTCGCTGATTGGATAATTCGTCTATTGCTGCAATACTCATTGCTGTTAGCGCAGGTGTTCGCAAGTATATAGGGACTATCCCAGAGGCAATACTTACGGTTTTAGTTTGTTGGGAAAGTGCAGCCATCAAAGTGAACGCATCTTTGCCTGCACTTCCTTCCGTTACCCAGATACTGGAATAGCCAGCGTTTTCAGATTCAACTGCTAAGTCAAGACATGTCTTGGCTGGTAGTGTGCTTCGTAAAGCGAATCCTATATTTGCTTTCATGGTAATTGTTTTACCCCTAGCGAATAATAAGGTAAATTAGAAATTCTCAATGAACTAACGGCTGCAGATTTCCAGTACGATGTACTAAATATACTCTAGAGAATTCACGATGCTAGCCTATGTGCCAAGCATCTTTTGCAATGATATCCAGAGCATCAAGCAACCAATACAACTGCCCTACAATTAGGCCTATCAATAGTAGTCCCATAGAAATGATTAGAAGTCCCTTAGACGATCCTGAGCTATTAGAGGTAAGCCTATGACCAATCAATGGTATAAATACGACGAGAGCTAGACCAAGTACAATAGTACCAGTGGTTCCGACTGCACTGAATAGTCCGCCGAGTCCAGTCATCATGAACCCTACTGTGGCCATGGCCAGTAAAGGAAGAATGTAGGCTAGTCGTAGTTGTCGCATCTATAACTCCGAGTTTCTATTTATCCACACTCAATTTGGTAGTGTGACATTAGAATGTATACTATAATTTTATCAGATCGCTTGCAATACGGAAATTACATCCAAGAGCTGTACAGTATCAAAACACTATATTTGCAGGAATTTATGAGCGGTCTAGCACAGTTACTAGAGTAATTCGTAAAGTTAATAGGAGAATATGAGATGGATTTTTCGTTTGTCAGAGGGAAGCCTGATATTCCAAAAGGTCACGCATTGGCTTACTTTACTGCGAATGATAATTCCGGTCAGCTTTTTGCTACATACATCATAGTGTTGCCTATCGCAATGGATGTAGGTAAATATTTACCACCAATGCTGGCAGCGCAGATGGGCCAGATTACAGCTGATGACTTTTCTGCATTTGCTGTGCCCCCTGTTCCTGAGGCTATTGAAAATATGGCTTATCTGGAAAATTTGGCAGAGATGCGGGACGAAGATCTACTGGATTGTGGCAGCGTGGATATAGCGCAAGTGACTGATTTAATGCAAAAAGTTAATGAATTAACGAAAAGTTATGCTGACTCGTATGCTGGGTCTTTGCAGCATGTGGCAACTTCCGGTTCAGATTCATCTTCAGTGCAGTCCGAGTATGGAGTTGAAGAGGTTTTGTATCATTTGCTAAGTGAGCGAGATAAATTAGGAGAACTTTCTAAAATAGTAACAAAAATTCGATTTGCAGCTGAACGAGAAGATTTGACCACAATAGAAGAAATGGCTAGAACGGCTTCAGTTCTTATGAAGTACCTTCCTGAATCGTATGCCGTTAGCGAGTTATTAAAGACAGCTAAGAATCCCTCTCAGAAGGCTGCTGATTTATGTAGGCTTTATTTAGAGCGGAACTATATGCTTATTGACCAAGACTTTACATCAATAAAAGCTGTTGACGAAGCTATAAGTGAACTGGAGAAAGAGGTGGGCCCTTAGCCTAATGTGACTAGGCATTCATGCAGTAACTGATGGAAGTTTTGGAGGGCGAGAGAAGTAAAGTATAGTCATAATGAATACGCCCAGAACTGCATCAACAATGAAGGCACTTGTATACTTGGTGGAAATGTCAAAGATGAGTGCGGCAAAGAGTGGTCCTAGGGCATTCCCAAAATGATTGAACATCAGCCCCGTACCCTGTATTGATCCGAGGAAACGTTTCCCAAAGTAAAATGGCCACATGGCATAAATGAGCATAGTAGTTCCAATAGCACCGATCCCAAGGAGCGCAGCACTGAGAAATGCTAAGGGTACGCTATTGACTCCTATTAAAACGACACTAGACGTAGTCAGAAAGAACACTGCTCCTAGCATACTTAATCGGACCCCATAACGTTCTGAGATTGCACCCCAGGCTAAAGTAGCAACAATGCTAACGATGGAATAAACAGTAAAAGCAAATACGGCAGTTGATGGAGGAATGCCTATATCTGTGAAATAAGGCACCATGTGGAACACTATTGAAGTGGTAATCATGTGACCGAAACCACCGATCAAGCAAAGCCCCCAAAATGAACTGGTTCTTATTGCATCTGATAATTGCCAGCTATATTCTTGGTCTTCACTTGGAGATCCAGAACCTTCAGAGGTTTGCATTACTGAAGGTTTTTCAGGGGTTTTTTCGACCGGAGAATCATCAGGAGATGGTCGAAGAATTATAGAGGCAGGAACTACAACTATAATCCAAGCAAGTATACCTAGCACTAACCATGCGTTTCGCCAGCCATATTCGAGGATAACTACGTGGCTAATGAGAAGCAAGATTAAGCCGCCACTTGGCCCTCCCAGAGACACCAACGCTATAGCTCGAGATCGTTGCTTGAAAAACCACTTTGATGCAACGGCAGTACCCATTCCGTGATGGTTGACTGACTGAGCAAATGTTCTTCCCACAATGTAGATCAAATAGAATCCGATTAACGATTCAACATTTGACAAGAAAATTAAACTCGCGCCAATAATGATGCCTGATACGCTGAAAATCAGTCTCGGTCCATACTTATCGATCCACCGTCCTACAAACAGAGCGGAGATACCGGCCAAAATTGTTCCTCCGGTAACAGCCCCGGCGATTTGAGCACGAGACCAATTAAGTTCTTCTGACATTGGCTTAAGGAAGACCCCAAAAATATATCCTGTAAATGGCACTCTGGAAAAACTAGCTAGAAACAAAGCAAGCACTATTGCCCAGCCGTAATATACTTTGAATTTGTTAGGGAACTTTTTCCTATCAACCATTGTTGTACTTTATATTGTAGTTCTACGCTAACATATCGTTAATTGATTTGTTCCAGCGAGTAGACTACGTCCGTGTTGTTATGGGCCTTATCCCATGCTACCATCTTCGGTGAGCTCATTATCTCCTGCATTTTGTCCATGTCTGTAATATTAGCC
>CAJWUJ010000041.1 GCA_913047625.1 uncultured Dehalococcoidia bacterium
GGATCCTTAGATTATGACCAAGAAGCGTAGAAGACCTGTCTATTGTAGAGACATCTACCAGAACTCTCGGTCGAAAAGCGATTCGATCAAAAGCTAGCCTGTTTCTCCGCATAGTAGTCTCCGATTCCGTACCGCCGGCCAGATAATCCCAAGGTCCTTGTGCCAGATTTCGACGAGCTGCCTGTACTATTTCTTCATTAGTGTTGAATGGTGAACTCAATTTATTCCTCCGGATCCTAATTGGATCGATAACATTTACCCCGGTAGTTTGTATTAAGAACAGTATAGCGTTCAAGTCCCATCCCAGCATATAGCCTGCAACTAGCTTCGGTACCGGAATCGGAAGAATTCACTCAAGCCCCTAATTGTAGAATTAGCGTCACCGGTATTGACACTACATTAAATATTCGTGGATAAAACAGTAACTCTATGACGAGAGAGTCCGTCATATCTCTTTATCGTTGGTATTTGGAATCTAAAGTTAGTCCTAATCACATTAACTGGTGTTGGAGAGAAAAAATAACGGTGCCATGGGCAAATTTCGTCTGTTAAGTGAACATCGTCTGTTATCCACGGATATTCATCATATTTGATATGTTCTCCACCAACTAATAATTTACTTATTCGATTACTACAATAGAAGAGATTATCATTTCTCATCACATCGCGGAGAAGTTTAAAATACTTTGCTATCGTTTGCTGATTCATTTCCTGCATAGACGCAATATTTATTACAATGTCAAACTCAAAACTCCTCAAGATATTCATGTCTTCACTCGCACAGTAACTAAACCCTTCCAAGGATATTGGTAATTGAGTTCCAAGCAAAGTGTGGCGTAAGTCAGGATAAGCACGTTGACAATAGTATGCTTGAAATAACAAGGTGTTTCCTATATCTACTAATGTTAATGTGCATCCCGGAAATTTCTGAGCTATCAGACACGATAAAATCCCGTAACCATCTCCAATAATCAAAAAATTGAGTGGACGACTAGTTAATCTCTTTGAGATATATTCGGATAGGATTACCAAAGAGCATACTTGTCGAAACGTATCTAATGTGGGGCTCAGTCCAATGCGTTTACATAAGAAGCACGCATTAATGTATAGCTTAATAATGCTAATTCTTCTCTTCAAGTGGAGAAGGTGGGTCATAATACAGAACAAGTCTAATAGACAAGCTCTAATCGAATTCCAAGTCGGATTACCAAACCCTTCTCCTTTCAAGCTAATAAGATCCCCGTTATCTTTGAAATCTAATTGGACTCTGTCTGAATAGAGTCTCCAATGAGATGAAACTAAGTCTTCCCCTTTTATATTAGGATCTGCAAAATACTTTTTGATCAACTCATTAAGGATATAATTATTTTTATTTGGATTCATTTGATATTTAGTCTATTGGCATATATATGCTCTAATGGTCTCTAACCAAAGTTATTTACGTTTAACGATAATATTAAACAATATTGATCATACATGCACGTGTAGCGCATCGAAATTCTCCACCTAACAAAAATTGCCCGCTGCTATAACAGGAGCGTTTTTGGTTATAAACGTGGCAGGAGACGGAGAATTCACACCCTACCAAGGGTTTTAGAGTTTTGTGGATTGTTCGTCATCAAGGATTGTATAGGTATTCCTACAGACCATTTAGGTCATTCACCTTTTTAGTGCCTCTAAGTTATAATATATTCATGTTGATCGACAGATTACTATCTAAAATTACTCGTTCAATATTAGAAAGGTTAAATGTTAATAGGGGACCCTTAAACTTGAATTCCCGCAGGGGTGCCTTCCATAAGTGTTGGGGACATGTGTTCACAAACCATCTCCATGGTGATTATGTTGAATTCGGAGTTTATAGAGGTGACAGTTTAATTGAATCCATAGAGGCCTTCTTGGAATTCAAGAAATGGTTACTAGAAGAAGCCGTTAGTCCTGAACAGTGGCGGGCAAAGCAAGCGCAATCGTCTCCGCTTAATGACAAAATTATGTTTCATGGGTTAGATACGTTTCAAGGTATTCCAGCAAATGATGAACATAATTTTACTTTCTCTGAAGGTGATTTTTATGCAGCTAAATCAGTAGTCGAGAATAGATTAAAAAAGCATTTTACTAATGGAATTACAACTCATCTATACGAAGGTTCATTCGAGTCGACAGGAGTCAGTCTCAAGAAAACTTTATTTAACAGAAAAATATCTATAGCAAATATTGACTGTGACCTTGAAAGTTCTGCAATGTGTGCACTCAATATTATCGAAGAATTTTTACAAATTGGCAGCATTATTATGTTTGATGATTACAACGCATTCTCTGCGAATAACAATAAGGGAGAACGCGCTGCCTTCTCTAAGTTTAGAGAAAAATCAAGATTTGTATACGAACCATACTTTCCATACCAATATGTAGGACAGGCCTTTTTGACGGTTGAAGCTAAGCCAGATTGATGCCGATTGACAACACGGGAACTGGACAAGACCTCTCTCTATGGCTAAGATTTCCTCATAATGGCTATTAAGCTGATTCAGCTCCAAGCCCCCCTAGACCTAGGAGGTCTAGAATACGAGGGGAATAACGGTTCTTATTCTTGCAGGTAAACTAGATAGAATTACGGTACAGCGTTGATCTCTCGACTTGTCAATAAGGGGGGCTGGGCGGCTTCACTACAGTTTTACGACTTTCGTTTCGTGTGGGCCTCCACGGTCTTTTACTCCTTAAGTATAGGAATGGAGCAAGTAGCGGTCGGGTGGTTGATTCTCGAGCTGACCGGTTCACCGTTCATGGTCGGTGTGGCAGCCGCTGCTAGGATGGCTCCTTTCTTTTTCCTTGGCATTTTCTCCGGTGCAATAGCTGACTGGCTAGACCGTAGGACCTTGTTATGGTTCAGCACATTGGGTGGCATCTTAGTATCGTTGGGGATGGCTATCATGCTGTTATCAGGGGCCACACATGTATGGGCTATCATAAGTCTTGTAGCTGCCTCCGGCTGTGTATTCGCTTTCGTACTAACCACTCGACAAGCCTACACCGTTGACATTGTAGGGCAGCAAAACTCATTAAACGGTCTGTCTTTAGGTGCTATAGCGATGCAGGTCGGGGGTGTTGTTGGATCAATACTATCAGGCGCCCTAATACATACTGTGGGCCCTGGTTGGCAGTACGTCGTTATTGGAATCGCATACGGGGTGTCAGCTGCGGTGCTTTTGGGTGCGAGCAGGACCGGCCATGTCAACTCACACGGTCGGGAACCAGTGATGGCTAATTTAACTGGTTACCTCCATATAATGGGAAGTAATAGAACACTACTGACATTGATGATGTTGGCCTCAATCACCGAAGTGTTCGGCTTCACTCACATGACCTTATTGCCTGTATTTGCGAAAGAGGTACTAGGAGTTGGAGCCATTGGACTGGGATTCATGACGGCTGTTCGCCAAGGAGGGGCTCTAATCGGGCTTTTATTACTAGCTAACCTCAGAAACTTCCAGAGCAAAGGACTATTGATGTTTGGGATAGCTTTCGGTTTTGGAGCTGGAATGATGCTGTTCTACTTGGCCTCCAATCTTATCGTGTTCTTGTTTGTCTTAGCGGTTGTGAACGCCTGTGCAATGGCCGTAGACACTCTTTACAAGACTCTGATGCAAGAAAACGTGTCTGAAGAACAACGTGGTAGAGCTATGGGCTCGTGGGTATTTAGCATCGGCGTCGCCCCAGTGGGGCACGTGGGAGTTGGAGGATTGGCTGCCATATTAGGGGCCCCCAGCGCATTGTTGGTAAATGGTGCAGTCTTATCTATTGTCAGCTTGGCAACCATGATAGGATTCCCAAGAATTCGTAGATTGCCTTAAAATCAGATTTTTCGACCTAACAAAAATCCCCCGTCACTAAAACGGGGGTATTTTGAGCTTAAAAACGTGGCAGGATCGGGAGGATTCGACCCCCCGACCACTGGTTTTGGAATCTAGTGATAGCAAAATCATCGAGGGTCATCTTATGAGGTGTAAGCACGACCAATAGATCAAGTACGGTCATCAAGAACCATTAAGTTATAAGAAGAAGTCTGTCATTTGGTCAAACCCGTTGGACGTGGCCACCCCCTATTATGTTGTAGGTAGTGTCACCGGCGATAACAACTGCCTAAAATGTTAGAAGAAGTACCAGCGACAGACAATTACCGCTACG
>CAJWUJ010000042.1 GCA_913047625.1 uncultured Dehalococcoidia bacterium
AGAAATCAAACGCTCTCGTTGGAAAATCAGTAGGTGAAGAAATAGATGGAATATTTCTTGATCTTCCTGGATATAAACTAAAGATTACAGGAGGCTCAGATGGTTCAGGTGTCCCTATGAGAGGTGACATTACTGGAAATCAAAGAAGGAGACTTCTAATGACCGACTCTGTGGGTTTCAACCCTGTAAAAGAGGGTCAACGTAAGCGTAAACTTATCAGAGGAAAAAATCTGAGTGGTGAAATATCCCAGATAAATCTGAAAATAATTGAATACGGGCCAAAATCTATAGAGGAGCTGTTTAAACCAGAGGAGGCTTAACACTGTCTGCGGCCCCTCAACCCGAGATTAACATCGGAATGGTAGGGCATGTTGACCATGGTAAGACCACATTAACTCAAGCACTTACTGGCAAGTGGACAGACCAACACAGCGAAGAATTAAAGAGAGGAATCTCGATAAAACTTGGTTATGCAGATGCAGATTTTTATCGTGTTACAATGAAAAAAGGAGAAGTGCATTATACTTCTGAACCGGACAAAAAAGAATACAAAGACGGAAAGCTAGAATACTTGCGAACTGTCAGTTTCGTCGATGCACCTGGCCACGAGACATTGATGGCTGTAATGCTTAGTGGAGCAGCCATAATGGACGCTGCCATATTGATAATTGCAGCAAATGAAGAATGCCCGCAACCTCAAACTAGAGAACATCTTTCTGCTCTTGAAATAATGGGATTTGACAATTTCATAGTTGTTCAAAGTAAAATAGATGTTTGCTCTAAAGAAAGAACTCTAGAATCATACAAAGAAATTAAAGAATTCCTGAAAGGTTCACTCCTTGAAGATGCACCTATAATACCTGTATCTGCGCATCACAACCGAAATGTAGATTTGCTTATAGAAGCGATAGAAGAAATATTTCCAACACCGAAAAAAGATCTAAAAAATGACTTCCAAATGAACATTGCTAGGTCCTTTGACATAAACAAACCTGGAACCTTGCCAAAGAACATCAAAGGTGGAGTTTTGGGAGGTACGATAAGTAGAGGACAAGTCAAAATCGGAGACAAACTAGAGATTAGGCCTGGAAGGACAACAAAAAAAGGTATGGAACCAATAACTACTGAAGTAGAAAGTCTACATAGTGGAATTGCAAGAAAGAATCTTGGGCCTGGAGGATTGGTAGCTATAGGAACTAGCCTTGACCCTGCTACTACAAAGTCAGACTCCTTGCTTGGAAATGTCATTGGTAAACCTGAGAGCCTACCTCCTGTATGGGACCAACTAAAAATAGAAACTGAACTATTAGACAGAGTAGTAGGCACAAAGAATATACAAGACGTAGAGGAGTTAAAGACCAAAGAACCACTAGTTATCACAGTAGGTACAAGAACAAGTGTAGGAGTACCAATTACAGTCAAGGATAACATTGTAGAAATGAAACTTTCAATTCCTGTGTGTGCTCCTGTTGGACAAAGAATTGCCTTGAGTAGGCAAGTTGATGGTAAATGGCACTTGATAGGTTACGGAATTATCAATTGATGAAAACAGTTTTAGTAGATACAAATATTGTTCTGTGGACATTTGATGGAGGGGCTGACTTTGTAGAAGCATTGCAAGAGGTTGCCCCGGGCTTTGATGTAGCAATACCTAAGTGTGTTATTTCAGAACTCGAAAAACTAGGAAGTAGAGAATCAAAAGCGGCCCTCAAATATTGTGAAAAAATGAATATTATAGATATAGGATCTGGATATGCTGATGAAATGTTACTTAATGTCTCTGCAAAAGGATATGTTATAGCAACGAATGACAAGCAGCTTCTGGATAAACTGGCTGAAAGAGAATTGACCGCAATTAGAATTAGGGGAAAGAAGAGACTCATGGCAACCGGGAGTGAATCACTTTGAAAAAGGATACAATACCGGAATTACCAATTATAGAATTGACGTCAGAGGAGATTAAAAGAAAAAAAGACCTCATGTCTAAGGAAGTTCAACAAATAGTTATCAAAGAAGATATTGTAAACATGATTGAATCATATGCAAAGTCTAGTTTTCAGGCAAGAAAGATTGGCCAAGCTGCAAAACTTTACTATAAGCAAACACAGCAAGATACTGGAATCATATGGGCCATGGCAGGAAGCTTATTCGGAGCAGGACTGAGACAGATAACTATAGATTGCATACGTAGTAACCTTGTGGATGTTCTGGTTTGCACTGGAGCCTTGTTTGAACAGGATATGTTAGAAGCTTTAGACCATAAACATTACATTTGTGACATCGAAATTGATGATGTTGAATTACAGCGACTGGGAATTGACAGAGTCTATGATCATCTATTGGATGAAATGGCTCTCAGGCAGGTTGATTTAACTTTCCAGAAAATTGCTTCTGAAATGCCTAATGGGTATTACTCAAGCAGAGAATACATGCGATTTGTAGGAAAATGGTTGTCAAGTACAGACTCTGCCAAAGATAGTGTTGCACAAGCAGCCTACGAATGCGATGTACCGATATTCATCCCCGCCATAAACGATTCATCTATAGGTATAGGTATTGCAATGAATCAGAATTCTAATGAACATGGAATAGGGATTGATGCAATTAAAGACCTAAGAGAAATAGCTAAGCTAAAGAGTGAATGTGGAGACACAGGCGTTATTGTAATGGGCGGCGGTGTCCCAAAGAATTACGCTCAAGACGCAGTGGTCATGGCTGAAATGCTAGGACACAAAGTAAACAAACACAAATTTGGAATACAGATAAGTACTGCAGATGTAAGGGATGGTGGATTATCTGGTTCTACTCTTAAAGAAGCGATATCTTGGGGAAAGAATGATTCTAAGATGAAAGAAGTGATGGTTTGGGGTGAAGCTACGGTTTACGTCCCACTTTTAATGGGGTATGTAATGCAGAAAAATAAAAATC